>NZ_JBMIRQ010000065.1:0-100666 GCF_049195265.1 Rhodococcus sp. MALMAid1271
ATCGAACGGACCTACCATCGCAAGCGTCGCCAACGCCGGCTCGGCAAACTCACCCCAACCGAGTTTGAGACAATCAATCAGTCCGCACACGCGGCCTGATTCACTCAACCCAACGAGTCAACCGAACTCGGGGCAGTCCCCAACCCTGACGGATTCGGCAAGCGAACCCAGTTCCTTAATGGCCCCATCTACTGGTCCGCTTCGACCGGAGCGCATCCGGTTGTGAACAGTTTCCTGAATCGTTGGGGCGTCCACCGTTACGAAGCTGGCTGGCTTGGTTACCCGACAACTGATGAGATAGTGCACACGGACGGTGTCGGGCGGCGTCAGGAGTTTCAGCGGGGAGCTATCTATGTGGCGTTTGTAAACGCAATCGGTTCGGCAATCCCTAATGGTCCAATTCGTGACAAGTGGAACAGTCTCGGAGGGCACACCGGGTGGCTCGGGTATCTGACATCCGATGAGCTTGCCATCGGGACGACGAAATATCATGACTTCATCGGGGGCCGCATTTACGACACCGCATTTGCGGATCCGGAAGCAGTGACGCATATTCAAAATGCGTTAACAACCGTTGACAACGACAAGTGCAACTACGTCGCACTCCAGGCGGGAAATTGCTACACAAATAATTCTTTCGAAGGCGCGTTGGACGATATGTCCGAGTGCCTCTACCCTGAAACTCGTGATCCCACGGATAAAAATTGGTCTGATGATACTGTGATTGCGATCATCAAATCGCCGAGCAAGTCCGAGCCCGAACTCGCCCTGACGTGCGGTGTGTACCGGGACCATATTGTCCGAAAGCACAATGCGGATGAGGACCCGGAGAATTTTTTGGCATGCACCGGGCTTGTCTACAACTTCGGATTCAGCGTTAATGCTGAAACCGGCAATCTAGCCAAGGGTTGGGACAATAACGAATCCCACGTTCGTAGCACGGTCGCATGGCTAAATGCCGGACTCCCTAGAGAGAAGCTTCTCACATCGTTTGCTGGGCCGTACGTCGATCTGACCAACCAGCGTGGAGATGATTGGGGCGGATGCGCCAAAGGCTATATTGAGGATCGACCGAGGCCCTGATAGGAGAGCTCTACTTGAGACCACAAGAACGAAAGCTCATCGATCGCCTCATTTTGACGGGTACAGTCACGGTCGCCGAAGCTACTCAGATGCAGCTACCCACTGCTCAGCACTCAGTGGTGCGAGATCTCAGAGACAACTTACTGATTCTTTTGTGCGCGCACCCGATGGGCGAAGCTGGGCCTAGCTCGGGGCTCGCGGAACTGGAGGCACTCCGCCGAGCGATCGATCGCGAACGGCAGGTATGGATCGAGGGGCTAAATGACCAGGCTGGGAGGCATGTACTCAAAGTCAGTGTTGGTGTCACTCGCGAGAATCGAGAGCGATCTCGCTGGGATATCCTGCTTCCGCTTGGTAGTCCCGCAGGTGATCACTGGGGCGCGGCCATCAATGTCTACACGCGAGTGATCTCATCACGGGTAGTGGACGGTTTGTTGCACCCTGTCCTTGCCGCCGAGTCGATCGGCGGTACGAACCGTCGCGCAGTGCCGGGCGACGTCGAATTGCTCGGTGTCAAGACAATCGATTCAGCGAAACGTCTGTACGACAGATGGAAGGACGTTCCCGCTAGCCGGGACGAAACCGTGCGGTCTATGGCTCGTATCTTCGAGGCGTGCACGTGGCCCGAAACCTCCGACCCGCGTATGAGTACAGATCTCTGAATGCTCTAGCGCCCTGAGTGCCCACCGGCGAGGTGCCGGTGGGCACTCAGGTGCCCGCGACAATGGGAGTAAACCGATATGCAGATCGCAGCCGCGTAACCTGCAGTTCAGGCCGCTTGCTGGCATAGGACGCGTCTCCGTCGAGAAGTTAAAACGCCATGCACTTACCTCCGCCATAGGTTTATTCTTCAGTCGTCGTCACAGGCTGGGCCCGGCCACTCAGATTCGGTCGGATTCCGTGGGTCCCATGCTCGACCTAAGTGGCCCCCAACTCGCATGCACGAGCGCCCAGCTCACACTCCCCCACCTGAATCGAGTCAAAAAACGTATCTCGATGGAACCGAAGTAGCCTGCACACCGTCCAACGCAATATGGATGAAGAGCACTTAGCGGCCGTCGAGGCAGGCTTCGCCCCGGACGATCCGGTTGTTGTTGCGGCGGTAGTCCGCGTCCGCTCTGAGTTGGTCGCTCTCGGGAAGGTGCAGGGTCGGACTGCTCGGCGTTGTTGTGCCGGGGCCATCGGAAGGTGATCAACAATGGCTGAAACAGCTATCGACATCAAACCCCTCGCTGTCCTCTATCTCCGCGTGTCGACCAAGGACCAAGCTAACAAGGGTGGTGAAGCTGAAGGCTTCTCTATACCCGCCCAACGGGAGGCCTGCCTTCGACGCGCAGAGGCGCTTGGCGCGGTCGTCGTCGCCGAGTTCGTTGATGCAGGTGAGTCGGCCCGCTCCGCAGACAGGCCGAGCCTCCAAAAGATGCTGACCTTCCTGGCAAGCAACAAGATCACAAACGTGATTGTGCACAAGATCGATCGTCTGGCGCGTAACCGCGTTGACGATGTCGCAATCAACTTGGCAATACAGCAGTCAGGTGCATCGCTCGTGTCTGTCACCGAGAACATAGATGAGACCCCGAGGCGGCATGCTGATGCACGGCATCATGAGTTCGATCGCCGAGTTCTACAGTCAAAACCTGGCCAATGAGTCCAAGAAGGGGACTGCACAGAAGGTCAAGAGCGGCGGAACGCCTGGTATGGCACCGTTCGGTTACCTCAACACACGTCGACGAACCCAAGATGGATACGAAGTGCGGACCATCGAACTCGACGCAGACCGAGCGCCTGTAGCGAAATGGATTTTCGAGGCCTACGCGACGGGTGAGTGGACAATGCAACAGATTCAAGAGCATCTTGCTCGACGTGGTGTGACGACGCTGGCTCGACCGTCTCGCCCACCGCGGCCTCTTCAGCTGTCGCATATCCACAGCATCCTACGAAACCGCTACTACACCGGATTCGTCAAATACGGCGGCGCATGGCACGAAGGAAGCCACGAACCCCTGGTCAGCGAGGACACGTTCCAGCGAGCGCGCAATGTGAGCCAAGCGCGCAAGCTGAGTAAAGAGAAGCCGCAGAAACACCCGCACTACTTGAAGGGCGCACTTCGCTGCGGTTCGTGCGGAGAGTTCCTAGGAGTAGAACTGGTCAAAAACCGTCAGGGTCGGACGTACCACTATTTCTACTGCCTCGGCCGCCAGGTGAGGAAATCCGGCTGTGACTTCAAGGCTGTGCCCGTTCACCTCCTCGAAGAACGGATCGAGAACTACTGGCACACGGTCACGATGGACCTCGCGGCCGTAACCGACGCGCGTGAAATGCTCCTGGAGCACGTCGAGGTCGTCCTTCCTCAACGTGGTCGACGTATTACCCGTGCGGAGAATGCGGTGGCGAAACTGAAGAAGCAACGAGAGGCTGTTTTGCACGCCCATTACCAAGGTGCAGTGCCGCTGGATCAGCTGAAGACGGAACAGGAACGAATCGCAGAACAGATTGCGCATGCTCAAAACACCCTGGACGGCACGCGCCTCACCCACGACCACATCACTCGAAGCCTCGACCTGGCACTCAAGATACTGGCCAACGCAGGACAGTTGTACGAGAAGGGGACGGGTGCGGTTCGACGCGAACTCAATGCGTCCATCATCAGCCACTTCGAGGTGATGGACGATGAAATCGACGTGAAGATGACTTCACTGTTCGAGGTCCTTACGGACCCGGATATTGCAAAGCGGCTTCGCGCAGAGGCCCACGCGCAGCAGGAGCCGGACGGGTCGTCGACTACTTTGAGCTCGCAGTTTTCGACGACCCCCGACTCAACCGGTCGTTCCTCGCGCAAAAGAAAAAACCAGCGCCCTGAGGGCGCTGGTTCTAACTTTTCCACTTTGGTAGCGGGGACAGGATTTGAACCTGCGACCTCTGGGTTATGAGCCCAGCGAGCTACCGAGCTGCTCCACCCCGCGTTGCATCTACGAAGTTACTCCCGCGCGTACGGCGAATGCAAATCACATGACATTCGAGTGCTCGGGTACTCCAGCACAGGTGCGGGAGACGTACTCGAACGTGTCGCATAGCACGTCGAAGCGGCCCCGAAATAGTGCTCCGCGTCTCTTTTTCTGCGTGTTTCGCATCACATAACGTTCAGGTCACGAAGTAGCAACATTAGCGCCACAACCGGTATTGAGCAGGGAAAACGCGTACGACGTCCCAGTATGTGATCACGTTTCATCCCATTTCTCCTCAGTGACGGCCCGTGATTCCTCGACTACCTTCACGGACGGCCCTCAACAGCTGGGCCTGCACCACCCCGCCGCTTCCTTCGCTCTGCCCCGCGGGTGTGGTCCCCAAGACGTACGGGGGCAGAGCCGCGACGATACGAAGCGCCTGGTCACCATCGCCATCAACACCGGCGACGTGATTGCAGGCCAGTCGCGCCAGTCGAGCGCGGAGAGGATTCACCCCGCATGACCACTCAGAACAATTTCGGCACGAAGACCCGCGTCGCTGTGCAGGCTCGGCGCGCACTCGGAATGGCCGCCATCGCAGGTGCCGCCGTAGCAATCCCCCTCGGCGTCTCTGCCGGAACCGCCAACGCAGCCACCCACAACTGGGACGGCGTCGCACAGTGCGAGAGCGGTGGCAACTGGAGCATCAACACCGGAAACGGCTACTACGGCGGCCTGCAGTTCTCGCAGAGCACCTGGACGGCCAACGGCGGAACCGGCTCGCCGGCCAACGCATCCAAGGCCGAGCAGATCCGCGTCGCGGAGAACACCCTACAGACCCAGGGCCCCGGCGCGTGGCCCGTCTGCGGCCAGCACCTTACCACCGGCACCTCCACGCCCGAGCCCGAGGCCGCACCGGCACCGAAGCCGGCTCCGGCACCCGCACCGGCACCGGCACCGGCACCGGCCGTCGCACCCGAGGCAGCCGCCGTGACGCAGGCCGCGCAGGGAGCGTTCGACGCTGCCTCCAAGCTGGCCGATCAGTACGGTCTGAGCGCCCAGTTCCAGCACCTCGTTGCTGCGAACGCTCCCGTGCTCGCGCCGATCGGACGCTGATCGGCCGGCACGGTCGTCCACCCGCGGTGCCGAAGGCACCCAGTCGCGGGTAGCGAACAACGAAAGAGCCGCCTCACCGTTTCGGTGAGGCGGCTCTTCGCGTATGTCAGTCCGCTGTGAACTCGACGATCAGTTCGCGGCGGAGTTGTACGTGTCCACGGCAGTCTGCAGGTTCTCGAGTGCAGTACCGAGATCGGCCAGGTTTCCACTCTGCTGTGCGGTGCGCACGGCATCGAGCGCAGAGTTCAACCCGGTGACCGCAGCGTCCCTCGTAGCCGAGCCGCCGTTGGACGGAGCCGGGTTCCCAGACGCAGGTGCCGGTGTCTCCGACCCTGTTGTTCCGCCGGACTCCGCCGGCTGCGGATTCTCGGGCGCTCCACCGGGAGCAGTGGCTGCCGATCCGGTACCCGCACCGAACACCTGATCGAGTGCCTCGGACAATCTGGCCGCGTATCCGACGCGCACACCACCCTCGGCCCCTGGCTCGCGGTAGCTCACCAAAACTTTGGTCAGCTGGGGGAACGTCGACGTCGCCGCATTCTTCCGCGATGTGTACAGCGGTTCCACGTACAGGATTCCGCCGTCGGCAATGGGCAGTGTCAGCAAGTTGCCGTACTGCAGTTCGTTCGACTGCTCGAGCAGGGTTCGGTCCGACGCCACACGCGCGTCGGAGGTCATCGAGTTCTGCGCCTGCTGCGGACCCTGTGTCTGAGTCTGAGTCGGCAATTGCAGAACGGTGAACTTGCCGTAATTGTCCGGATCGGAGCGCACGGAAATATACGCAGCGAGCAGTTCACGATTGAACCCGACCATCGCGCTGGTGAGTCGGAACGAGGGCTTTCCGGTCTCGGGATCACCGATGAGCACGTAGTACGGCGGCTGATTCAGATCACTGCCGGCACCACTGTTGCTCGTCGGGTCACTCGGTACAGACCAGAACGCGTTGTTGGTGAAGAACTCGTTGGGGTTGTCCACGTGGTACTTCGCCAGCATTTCCCGCTGGACCTTGAACAGGTCCTCCGGGTAACGGAAGTGCGAACGGAGCTCGTCGGTGATCGCGGACTCGGGCTGAACCGAACCCGGGAACACACCCATCCACGCCTTCAGGACTGGATCTTTGTCGTCCACCTGGTACAGCGTCACCGTGCCGTCGTACGCATCGACCGTCGCTTTGACGGAGTTGCGAATGTACGACACTTCGTCGCGCGGCAACGGGCGACCCGTCGTCGGCTCCACGCTGTCCACCGTCAGACCGTCCAGCGAGGCACGCTGGGCGTAGGGGTAGTTCTTCAGCGTCGTGTAACCGTCGACGATCCAGACGATCTTGCCGTCCACCACTGCCGGATACGAATCGGTGTCGGTCGTCAGCCACGGCGCAACCTTCTGCACCCGGTCGCGAGGATCGCGGTCGAACAGGATCTTCGAGTCGCTGCCGATCGCGCCGGAGAAGAGGATGTTTCGCTCGGCGTACTTCGCGGCGAAAGCAAACCGGTTGAACCAGTTACCGACCGAGACGCCGCCGGAACCGGTGTAGGTGTAGTTGGATTCGTCGGTGTCGTACTCACGGTCACCGGTACCCGTGGAACCCACGATGGCGTAGTCCGGGTCTGCCTGCGCGATGACCTCGCCGTAGTAGATGCGTGGCTGATCGACCGGGATGACCTGATTCTTGCCCTGCGAGGCGATGTCACTGACCGTGTAGATCGGGTAGCCACTGTTACTGGTCGCACCCTCGGCGGTGGGATCCTGCACCGCTGCGTTCACCCGGTTGGCAGGTGCCGCGACGAAGCCGTTCCCGTGTGTGTACACGGTGTGCCGGTTGATCCAGTCCGTCTGGTTACCGGTCAACGACTGCGGGGAGAGCTCGCGAGCAGCGACGATGTAATCCTGCAGCTGCCCATCGATCTCGTACCGGTCGATGTCGAGGGTGTCGGGGAAACCGAAGAAGTTCTTCAGCTGCTGCTGCTGGGTGAACGTCCGGGAGAGCACGTTCGGGTCCAACAGGCGCGTGTTGGCGATGGTGGTCCTGTCCGCCGCACTCTCGCGCGGGTTCTGCGAACTCTCGCCCGAATAGGCCTGATATTCGACGACGTCGTCGCCAATTCCGTACGCGTCCCGAGTCGCGGTGATGTTTCGCTGGATGTAGGTGCTCTCCTTCTCGGCCGCGTTCGGACGAACCGAGAACTGTTCCATCACCAGCGGCCAGACCGCCCCGATCAGGATGGACGAGAGCACCAGAAGCGCAGTCGCCAATGCCGGAATACGGAGGTCACGCAGGAAGATGGCCGCGAAGAACGCCACTGCGCAGATGACCGCGATGGCCAGCAGGATCAGCTTGGCAGGCAGGACCGCGTTGATATCGGTGAAACTGGCACCGCTGAAGGTGGGTTCCTTTCGACTGCTCGACAGCAGCGTGTACCGATCGAACCAGTACGCGACCGCCTTGAGCAGAACGAACGTGCCGGCGATAACTGCCAGTTGAATGCGTGCCGCGCGAGTGAGAGCCCCCTCGCGCCCGGCGAGGCGAATCCCGCCGAACACGTACTGCGTCACCAGGTTCGCGAAGAAGGCCACCACGATGGCCACGAACAACCAGTTCAGGATGAAGCGGTAGAACGGCAGGTCGAAGGAATAGAACCCGACGTCGATACCGAACTGAGGATCGGTGATCCCGAAGTCACCACCATGCAGGAACAGCTGCACCGTGGCCCAGTTCGTCTGAGCGATCATGCCGGAGAGGAACCCGAACGCCACGGGGATTCCGATGCCGAACAGACGCAACCGGCTCATCACCGTGGTGCGGTACCGCGCGATCGGATCGTTGGGCCCGGCGACCGGAACGAACACCGGACGATTGCGGTAGGCCACCAGCAGTGCGCCGAACACGATGAGCCCGACCACCAGCGCGACCACGACGAAGAGCACGACGCGCGTGAGCAGGGTGGTGGTGTACACACCGCGGAAGCCGACCTCGCCGAACCACAGCCAGTTCGTGTAAATGTCGATCAGACGGGGTCCGATGAGCAGCAGACCTGCTGCCACCAAGGCCAATACGAGCAAGATCCGGCTTCGCCGCGACAAGGACGGCATACCGGTGGGGGGCCTCATGCCCACGTGCCACACTCCAACTTCGGGCGACGCCGTCCGGCGCCGCAGATGACTTCTTCGGCACACTCGTCGTGCACCGCATGTCCGTTTCGCCCTACTGTACGTACGTTGATCCTACGGCTGCGACACCCGTACTGCGGCCACAGCCAACCGCAGGTCAGGAGCATCGGCATCCGGAGAACCATCCGAATGCGAGGATAGTGCCGTGAGCAACGACAGCGACGGACCACACGACGAAGACAATTTCGGTGACGAGTTCGACCCTCGTTCGGGTGGTCGAGACGCGGCCGAGGCTCTGGCGCGGTGTGCCCGCGAGGTGGCGGACTTCGTCGATGCAGGCGGATGGCAGCAGGCACCGCAGATGTTCGCATTGGTGCCCACCGCAGCACTCGCCGCGGCCGAGCCGGGTTTGCTCGACGATCTGGCCGACGGCGCGGCACTGACTCCGATTCAGCAGCATTCGCTCCCCGAGGACATCACCGGCGGCTCCCCCGCCCTCGACGAATTCCTCGCCACCTCGACCTGGCCCGAGGGCGTCGTCGGATGCGCTCTGGTTCAAGAGATCGTCGTCCTGCCCCCGACTGCCGAATCGACCCTCGACGACGCCCTGATGCCGTTGCTCGCCGATCCCGACGCCGCCGACCACGCCGCTCGCTCGGCTGCCGAGAACCATCCCGACAAGCGCGATGCGCGACTGATCGTGGCGGTACTCGACGACGGCCCGTCCTTGACACTTCTGCAGTTGCACCCGGACGAGGACGCCGATCCCTTCGCACCGATCGAACTGCGGATTGCCGAGAATCTGGCCCCCAACATCGTGCACGGCCTCTACGCCACGTTCGACGCGGTCGAGGACGACTAGCTGCAGGGACGACTAGCTGCAGGACGGAGCGTCCCCGCCGGAGCCGATCGTCTGCAGCGCGTCGACGGCGCTGTCCAGCGATTCGACGCGTACCAGCCGGAGGCCGTCGGGGACGTTCTGTTGCGCCTCACCGCAGTTCGCGTCCGGGACCAGGAAAGTGGTCGCTCCGGCCTCGCGGGCGGCGATCAGCTTGTAGGGAATTCCGCCGATCGGGCCGACCGTCCCGTCGGCGTCGATGGTTCCGGTGCCCGCGACGAACTGCCCGTTGCTCAACTCACCGGGACTGAGCTTGTCCACCACCGCGAGGCTGAACATCAGTCCGGCCGACGGCCCACCGACGTCGGCGAGATTGAACGTCACCTGGAACGGCACATCGGGCTGCTCCTCGGGCGTCACGCCGAGGTATCCCTTGGATGCGTCGTCGGGGCGCGCTCCGAGTACCACCGAGGCCGTCCGAGTAGTGCCGTCTCGGATGTACTCGATGTCGAGGGACTCCCCCGGCGATCTGGAGCTGACCGCCTCACGCACCTCCGTCGCAGTGGCAACGGGGGTACCGCCGACCGACACGAGCGTGTCACCGACGTTCAATGCGCCTGCGGCGGGCCCGTCCTCGGCCACGCTCGCCACCGTCAGCGACACCGGCAGATTCAGGTAGTGCAGGGCTGCCAGTTCGGCACTGGACTCGGACTCCTCGAAGTCGGCCTGGTTGCCCTGCTGCACTTCTTCTTTGGTCTTGTTCGGCGGATAGACCTCTTCACGTGGCACCAGACCCTGACGACCGCTCGCCCAGAAACCGAGTGCCTCGAACAGATTGAGCTGATCGCGCACGGCCACGGTCGTCATGTTCAAGTGGCCGGTGGTCGGATCGACAGCGGTTCCGTCGATCTGCACCACCGGTTCCCCGTCCACATCGCCGAGAGTGTTGTAGGTCGGGCCGGGGCCGAGGGCTGCGAACGGAACGGTGACGACCGAACCGGTGACGCCCAGCACCACCACCGGTACCAACGCAGCGACAAGAGTGGCGATCCTTCGGTTCACTCCGTAGACACTAGATCCGAATACCATCGCCCGTGCAGACCGCCCCTACCGCAGGGCCCTGTGCGCCGTCGGTGGCACCCGTGTTCGCCGTCAGCGTGACGATCTGCCACGCTCTGCCTTCGCCGGGCTTGTACCGTTGAGTCATGAGCAATTTTGGTTTCGGTGCCTCCGACGACGATCCGGACAAGAAAAAGGATCCGGACGGTTCGGCCGGCGCTGCCGGTTTCGGCTTCGGTGCCGAAGGCTTCGACCCTGCCCAGCTGGGTCAGATGCTCACGCAGTTCGGCCAGATGCTCAGCGGCATGGGTGCTGCCGGGGCAGGCGGAACCGGGTCTGGCCCGGTCAACTACGACCTCGCCAAGCAGCTCGCGCGCCAGCAGATGGGCGATTTCAGCCCGGTCTCGGCAGGCGAGCGCGAGGCCATCACCGATGCCGCACACCTGGCCGAGCTCTGGCTCGACGGGGCGACGACCTTGCCTGCCGGGGCAACCAAGACCGTCGCGTGGACACCGGTCGACTGGCTCGACAACACCATCGACACCTGGAAGCGCCTGTGCGACCCTGTCGCCGAGCAGATCTCGGGCATGTGGACCTCCGGTCTTCCCGCCGAGGCTCAGCAGATGGCCGGGCCGATGATGGGCATGCTCACGCAGATGGGCGGCATGGCCTTCGGTTCGCAGCTCGGCCAGGCACTCGGCCAGCTGTCCAAGGAGGTTCTGACCTCCACCGACATCGGCCTGCCACTCGGCCCGTCCGGAACAGCGGCGTTGCTGCCCTCGGCCATTGCGTCGTTCAGTGAGGGTCTCGAGCAGCCCGAGCGCGAGGTGTTGGTATTCCTCGCAGCGCGAGAGGCCGCACACCAACGTCTGTACAGCCACATTCCGTGGCTACGACAGCGGGTGCTGGCCACGGTGGAGGAGTACGCACGCGGAATCCGGATGGATTTCTCGGCGATCGAGGAGGCGGCTGCGGGTCTCGACCCGTCCGCGTTGACCGATCCGTCGAAGATCGAGGAAATCCTGCAGCAGGGTTCCTTCGAGCCGCAGACCACGCCGGAGCAGAAGCACGCTCTCGAACGTCTCGAGACGTTGCTGGCCCTGGTCGAGGGATGGGTGGAGACTGTGGTCGCAGCGGCACTGGGTGACCGCCTGCCCGGGGCGGTCGCACTGGGCGAGACCATCAGACGACGCCGGGCATCCGGCGGACCGGCCGAGCAGACCTTCGCCACGCTGGTGGGCCTCGAGCTGCGGCCACGCAAGGTCCGCGAAGCAGCCGATCTGTGGCGTCAGCTGCTGTCGGCCGCCGACATCGAGGGACGTGACGGCGTGTGGGCCCATCCCGACCTGCTTCCCGATTCCTCGGATCTGGACAATCCCGCGTCCTTCATCGACCGCGTCGTCGGCGGCGGCACATCGAGCTTCGACGACCCGATCGCACAACTGGAAGCGATGGAGGCCAAGGAGCGCGCCGAGGCCGCGAGCCACGACGACGGTACCGACGAGGACCCCGAGAAGGGTTCATCCACACCCTGATCCGGTCTCGTTCGTGCTGATTCGCCCGAATCGACAGAATGCCTGCTCGGAGGCACTTCCACCCTGTGGATAACCGCCTTCGAGCGGGCACTCGTCACTGCTTTCGCTGCCAGAGTGTGTTCCATGATCACACCGACCGTTCGACTCGATCCTTCGGTGGCAATCCTGCCGCGACGAGACGGCACTGTTCAGTTGGGCTGGAGCCCCGAGACCAGTGTCGTCGTCACTCCACCTCCCGATGCCGAGCCGGGTTCGATACTCGAGATACTTCGCCTCATCGCCGCAGGCCACTCGAGACCTCATATCGTCTGCCATGCAATGACATTGGGGCTGTCGGCCAACAGAACCTCGGCGATGCTCGGCGAGCTGGAGGAATCCGGGTTGCTCGTGCACGGTACGAGCGGACCCGTCGCATCCGATGCCTCAAAACGCGTCCCGCCGGACATGCCTGCGACGCTGAACACCGTCCATCTCGTGGGGCGGGGTCCGATTTCCGATGCTTTGGCTGCAGGGCTGAGTCGGACCAACGCCTCTGTGACCCGGTCGAGTCTGACCCCGACGCGCTACCCACACGCAGCGGTGAACGCCTGGACCTACGATGTCGTCGTACTCACCGACGATCTCGTCGCCGAACCGCGGCTGGTCGCCGATCTGGTGCGTCTACGCATCCCGCATCTGCAGGTTCGCCTACGTGACGGAGCGGGACTGGTCGGCCCGTTCGTACTGCCCGGCCGCACGAGTTGCCTGCGGTGCGCGGATCTGACTCGCTGCGACTTCGAGCCCGAGTGGCCGCATCTGTCCGCTCACCTTCTCGGCACGGTCGGCCATGCCAGTAGCGCGACGGTACTGGCCACGGCAGCGTGTGCTTTCGCTCAACTCGAATCCCTCATCGCCCGAAGCGACGCTGCCCTGCCCGAAACGGCCGACTGCACGATGGAGTTGAAGTTTGCAGCATCCGGAACCACCGTGCGGAAAAGACAGTGGTCCAAGCATCCGCATTGCGATTGTTGGCACTGACCGGATGCCCATCGCGCGAGCTGACCTCGACCGATACCGGCGGCAACCGGGCGGTCCGAGCATTTGTCGGCTGGTTCGGCCATGATGGAGTCGTGTCTGACATACCTCGCCGCGGATCGACCCGCACCGCAAAGCTGGCCAGCATTCCCCTGGGAATGGCGGGGCGTGCCGCCATGGGCTTCGGCAAGAAGCTCGCGGGCGGCAATCGCGACGAGATAGATGCCGATATGGCCGCGAAGGCAGCAGAACAACTCTTCGCCGTGCTCGGGGAACTCAAGGGCGGCGCGATGAAACTCGGGCAGATGCTGTCGGTGATGGAAGCCGCGGTGCCGGAGGAGTATTCCGAGCCCTACCGCGAGGCGTTGACCAAACTCCAGGCCCAGGGGCCACCCATGCCCGCGAAGACGGTTCACCGGGTGTTGGACCAGCAACTCGGAACTGCCTGGCGATCGCGTTTCCTCGAATTCGACGACACCGCCATCGCCTCGGCGAGCATCGGCCAGGTGCACCGCGCTACGTGGTCGGACGGACGCGATGTCGCGGTCAAGATTCAGTATCCGGGTGCGGACGATGCATTGCGCTCCGACCTCAAGACGCTCTCACGTTTTGCGAACCTGTTCAGCACCGTCCTCGCGGGAACCGACGTCAAACCGGTTCTCGAAGAGTTGACCGCCCGCACCGAAGACGAACTCGACTACCGCATCGAGGCGGCGAACCAGCGGGTGTTCAGCAAGGAATTCGCGGGCGATTCGCAATTCGCCATCCCCAGGATCGTCGCCAGTGCGCCCAAAGTCGTTGTCAGCGAGTGGATGACAGGCCGACCATTGTCGGACGTCATTGCCAGCGGAACGGCCGAGGAACGCAACCGGGCCGGCGAACTCCTGGCACTGTTCGCATTCATGTCACCCGCTCGCGCGAAGTTGCTGCACGCCGATCCACACCCGGGCAACTTCATGATGCTCGACGACGGGCGCATGGGCGTCATCGATTTCGGTGCCTGCGCTCCGATGCCGGACGGCCTCCCACCCGTTCTGGGTCGGATGGTCTCGCTCGCACGCGACGAGAAGTTCGACGAACTGGTCGAACTCTGCAGCGAGAGCGGTTTCGTGGTTCCCGGGCGCACCGTCACGGAGAAGGAGATCGAAGACTATCTGCGTCCCTTCACCGACCCGATTCACACCGAATCGTTCCACTTCACCCGGGCCTGGCTGCAGAAGGCCGCGGGCACCGCTACGGATTTCAACAGCGCGCAGTTTCGTACGGTTCGCGCGTTGAACATGCCTGCCGAGTACGTGATGGTCTTCCGGGTGCTGGGCGGGCTGGTGGGAATTTGCGCGCAGTTGGACGCCTATGCGCCGTACATGGCCATCCTCACCGAGTGGCTGCCCGGCTTCACCGACTGACTCGTTCGGCGAAGCCGGGCATCGGTGCCGGGCCTCATGCTGCGTTCTTGCGCGGCCGTCCCCGAGGACGCTTGCGTGCGATGACGACACCCTGCTCGAGGATCTCGCCGCCCCACACGCCCCATGGCTCGGCGCGGTCGAGGGCCGCGCTCAGGCAGGTACGCCGGATGGGGCAGTCGGCGCACAACGCCTTGGCCTGCTCGAGTTCGGCAGGGGTGTCGGCGAACCACATGTCGGGGTTCGCCGCTCGACAGGGTACCGACAGTGCCAGCTCGACCTGTTCGGTCGAAGACTGTGCAGCGTAGGCACTTTCGGACTCTGGTCGGCATGTCGTCCGGATCGTGGCGGTTGACACGTCGGTCTCCTCTACTTTTCGTGCGGCTTCGTTATCGGTTCGAGGGGTAATGCGAACCTGTCGGCCTCACGCTCGGATAGAGGAACTACCTGAACGAGAAAGGCCACGGTCCGCGTCTGCGGGTCCGTGGCCTGGTGGGGCTGATCGAAGCGTCTACCGACAGTGAAGTCGGTGTCTGCTGTCGACCACGGACGCGCTGGGTGCGCGGTGACGTCGAGTTGCCAGAGCAACTGCATTCGCTCCTGGTGCCACGGCTGCGGATTCCTGAGTGGGACCGAAGGCGGAGGAGCGAATCCACGTCTGTGCAACCGAGCCAGCGGCTGCTGCGGCACCGGCATTGCGCTCAGACGCAATACCCAAGGGCGCCATGCCGAGGACAGGGCTGAACGCGACGGTTGCATCGGCAACGGCGGCGTGGAATGTGTTGATCATTTCTTTCAGCTCCTGTTCTGGTCTCGTAGGTGGATGGGCAGTGCGCAGTCTCCCGCGGCACGTGAAACAGACTAAGCCCCCCGTGGATATCTGCACAAGTTATTTTTGACCTGCAGTTTTTCTTCGATCAGCACGCCGCGCCATCACCGATCGGAGGACCGAACGACTGTGAGCACGTCCTCACCGAACCGCTCCAGCTTCTTGGCCCCGATTCCCGGTATCGCCACCAAGCCACGCTCGTCCTGAGGTTGCTGCTCGGCAATCGCCGTGAGTGTGTTGTCGCTGAACACCACGTACGCGGGCACCTTCAGTTCACGGGATTTGTCCAGTCGCCAGGACTTGAGCGCATCGAGCAGGGCGACGTCGACGTTCGACGGGCAGCTGTCGCAGCGGCCGAGCATGGTCGCCGACGTCCCGATCAGGGGCTTTCCGCACAACCGGCACTTGGGCCCTGACTTCTTGGCCGCCGGTGCCGCGATTCGTGATGCGGGCGAATCCTCGGGGACGAGGCCGTTGAGAAACCTCGATCGGCGACGCGACTTACGCCCACCTTCGTTGCGGGCGAGCGCCCAGGACAGATGGAGGTGGACCCGGGCGCGCGTGACACCGACGTAGAGCAGTCTGCGTTCCTCCTCGACGGCCGCCTCGTTGTTGGCGCTGGGATCGTTGCCGATCGCGTGCGAGATCGGCAGAGTGCCGTCGGCCAGCCCGACGATGAACACCGCATCCCACTCGAGCCCCTTCGCCGCGTGCAACGAGGCGAGCGTGACGCCCTGCACCGTCGGTGGATGCCTCGCCTCGGCGCGAGCTGCCAACTCCCCCAGTAGCTTCTCGAGCGTCAAGTCCGGCTCGTGCACGAGGAGTTCTTCGGTCAGTTGCACCAGACCGCCGAGCGATGCCCACTTCTCCCGGGCCTGTGCGCCGGCCGGTTCGGTGGCCGTCAGACCCAACGGGGCAAGCACGGCCCGCACCAGGGCGGTCAGACCGTCCCCCGCCTGCGCACCCTCGGGCAGATCGTCGCGCCCGGCAGCCTGCCGGAGCGCGTTGACTCCCTGCCGCACCTCGGGCCTGGTGAAGAAGCCCTCGCCGCCGCGAACCTGATATGGAATCTTCAGCTCGGTCAAGGCCTGCTCGTGGGCCTCGGACTGTGCGTTGATGCGGTACAGAATCGCGATCTCGGCCGGCTCCACGCCTTTCGAGATCAACCTCTTGACCGCCCGTGCCACGCCGTCGGCTTCCGCCGGCTCGTCGTCGTACTCGAAGAACTCCGGCTCGGGTCCCGGCTCGCGCTGGCCGATCAATTGCAATCTGGTGCCGGCAATGCGACCACGTGCGGCACCGATGACGCGGTTCGCGAGCGAGACCACCTCGGGCGTCGATCGGTAGTCGCGTTCGAGCCGAACCACGGTGGCCTCGGGGTATTTCCGGGAGAAGTCGAGAAGATACCGCGGGGAGGCACCGGTGAAGGAATAGATGGTCTGATTCGCGTCGCCGACGACAGTGAGATCGTCTCGTTCACCCACCCAGGCGTCGAGGACACGTTGCTGCAGCGGCGTCACGTCCTGGTACTCGTCGACGACAAAGCAGCGGTAGCGCTCACGGAACTCGTCGGCCACCGACGAGTGTTCTTCCAGGGCCGCTGCCGTGTGCAGGAGCAGGTCGTCGAAGTCGAGCAACATACCGTCACCGCCACGGGACTTGAGCTCCTCGTAGCCTGCATACACAGCGGCGACCTTCGCTGCGTCCATCGGAACATCACGGCGGTTGCTGGCCGCGATACGCGGATAGTCCTCGGGTGCGATCAGAGATCCCTTGGCCCACTCGATCTCGCCCGCGAGATCTCTGATCGCGTCGGTGGACGTGGACACCCCGGCGCGGTTGGCGGCCTGCGAGACCACGGTGAACTTGCGATCGAGCAACTGCCACCCGGTGTCTCCGACCACCTGTGGCCAGAAGTACTTGAGTTGGCGCATCGCAGCGGCGTGAAACGTGCGGGCCTGCACCGGCGGTCCGTCCCCGCCGACACCGAGTTCGCGCAGGCGGCCGCGCATCTCCCCTGCCGCGCGTGCAGTGAACGTCACCGCCAGCACCTGCCCAGAGGACACGTGCCCGGCCGAGACGAGGTGCGCGATGCGTCGGGTGATCGTGCGCGTCTTGCCCGTACCAGCGCCGGCGAGAACGCACACCGGGCCACGAGGAGCGAGTACCGCCGCGGATTGCTCCGGATCGAGTCCGGCAGTCATCGCGTCGTCAGCCATGAGGACCATTGTGTCAGTGCGTACCGACAGCTCCCCCGCCCTGTCCCGGCCTGTCCCGTCCCTGTTCCGGGATCGGCAGGAACAATCGCGTCGGCGCTCCTGTTGACTGTTGTCGTGACTGCTTCCGAGAACACTCCGCAGACCCCGGCCGCGCTGACCGTCTACTCCACCACGTGGTGCGGCTACTGCCGCCGCCTCAAGACGCAACTCGACCAAGCCGGTATTGCGTACACCGAGATCGACATCGAGCAGAACCCGGAGTCAGCCGATTTCGTCGGCAGCGTCAACAACGGCAACCACGTGGTACCCACCGTGCTCTTCGCGGACGGCTCGACGGCCACCAATCCCAGTCTCGCCGAGGTCGAACGCGCACTCTCGCGCTGACCCGGCCGAGTATCAGCTCGACGCCGCCCACGCCTCGAGCATTCCGCGTGCGATGGAGATCGACCCGGGAAGCAGCAATCTGGAGGTCGAATCGGACCCCCAGTCACCCAGTTCGAGAGCCGCGACCACTTCGGCTCGATCGAACCAGTGGGCCTCGGCAATTTCACCGTCCTGAAACGACAACGGCTGCTCCGGGTCGGCGACGGCCGAGAATCCGATCATCACCGAGCGCGGAAACGGCCACGGTTGGCTACCCAGGTACTCGATCTGGGAGACGTCGAGGCCGACCTCTTCCTCGATTTCCCGTGCCACACAGGTTTCCAGCGATTCGCCAGCCTCGACGAATCCCGCCAGCACGGAGAATCGCCGTTCCGGCCAGGCCGGCGCGCGCGCCAGCAGCACCCGGTCGCCTCCGTCGTGAACCAGGCAGATGACGGCAGGGTCGGTACGGGGAAATTCCTCGTGCCCGGTGGATGTGCTGGTTCGAGACCATCCCGCGCTCGACGGAATCGACGGCGCACCGTCGAGTGAGCTGAACTGTGCGCTCGCATGCCAGTTCAGGATCGCGAGGGCGGCGGTGACCATCGACAGCGCGTCACTGTCCAATCGATCGCCGTCGGTGCGTAGGTCGCCGAGCGTGCCCTCCACGATCTCCACCCGCCTCGCCCACAGGTGCCGATCGTCGTGAATTCCGAGAAAAACCGCGTCGGCCGTCGGCTCTGCTGCCACATCGAGCGCCGACGTGAGGACGAGGCCCGCCTCGTCGACGCCGAATCTTCCCCTGCCATCGACATCGAGTATTCGGCCGGTGGCCCAGCCCGCCGCCAGGGCAGCGGTGTCTCGACGCAATTCCTCTGCCCTGTTCAGTGGCGATCGGGACAAGCGAGGTGGGTGAGCGAGGTGGAATTTCGGCACACTCGAAACCTTACTTTGCCTTCGTTAATCACCCACACGACGGATGTAGAGCAGGCGGTCGGCCGCCTCGATCGCATCCACTTCCGCCGCCCCGACTCGAAACAGTTTGCCGCCCCGGACAACTCCGAGGACGATGTCGGTGAGGTGCCTCGGCGATCCGCCCACCTCGTCGCGTTCGACTTCACGCTCGGCGATCGCAAATCCTGCTTCCGGAGTCAACAGGTCCTCGATCATCTCCACCACGGACGGGGTCGAGGTGGCGATACCGAGCAACCTGCCCGCTGTTTCGGACGAGACCACCACCGAATCGGCTCCGGACTGTCGTAGCAGATGGGTGTTCTCTGCCTCCCTGATCGCTGCGACGATCTTGGCTTTGGGAGCTATCTCCCGAGCGGTGAGAGTCACCAGGACGGCGGTGTCGTCTCGATTGGTCGCCACGATGATGGCCGCTGCATGCTGGGCCCCGGTGAGCCGGAGCACGTCGGATTTGGTCGCCGAACCGTGCACGGTGACCAACCCCATAGCCGATGCGGCGTCCAGCACCGTCTGGTCGGTATCGACCACGACGATGTCGGACGCCGTCACGCCGTCTCCGAGCATCGCGTCGACTGCGGTTCGGCCCTTGGTGCCGAAACCGATGACCACGGTGTGATTGCGCACGCTGCGTCTCCATCGCTGAATTTTGAATGCCTGCCGGGACCGCTCGGTGAGAACCGACAACGTCGTACCGACCAGCAGAATGAGGAAAAGGACCCGAAGTGGTGTGATGACAAGGATATTGACCAGCCGCGCCGACGGGCTCATCGGTGCGATGTCTCCGTATCCCGTGGTCGACAGCGATACCGTCGCATAGTAGAACGCGTCCAGGAACGAGAGCTCGCCGTTCTGGGCGTCGCTGTAGCCGTCGCGGTCGAGGTACACCACGAACGCTGCGAGAAACAGAATTCCCAGCGCCAACAGCACCCTTTTGTAGATGGCGCGCCACGGACTCGATTCCAGTTCCGGCACTCGGAGCACTCCGACTAGCGCGAAATCGGGCTTGTCGGTCAGCGCACCACTGTCGCTCAGGCGCGCACGTAACCTACCTGCCACGTCGCCCGCCGAGGTACTCACCGAAGTCGAGATCATTCACGGCACGCAGCGTAACCCCACGAGACAAATCCGCGCCGACAACAGCCGATGTGGCACGGTGTGTGCATGACACAGGGACCAAGCCAGGCAGCGGCGCTGCTCCTCGCGGGACTGCTCACCGGGGCCGGCATTCTTCACTTCGTCACTCCGAAATTCTTCGATACTCAGGTCCCCACAGCGTTGCCGGGCTCGCCGCGCACCTACACCCAGGTCTCGGGCGTCGCCGAGCTGGCCGTGGCCGCGACACTGGCCGTTCCCAGGACACGTCGAGTGGGAGGCGCGCTGGCGGCTGCGCTGTTCGTCCTGGTCTTCCCCGCCAATATCAATCTCGCCTGGAAGTACGTGCAGAGCCCGAAGGCTTCACCGGCACTCAAAGCGGCCATGATCGCCCGCCTCCCGCTGCAGATCCCACTGGTCACCGAGGCTCTGAAGGCTCGTCGGAATGCCCCGTAGATCCTGACGGCTCGGTCGTCCTCGGACCATCGAGCAGCGCGGCCAACGCTGTGGCGTCCGGCAGGTTCTCAGGCGAGACGGTGTGACCGCTGCGGACGTAGTGGAATGCCGCACGCACCCGGTCGAGTGGCACGGGTTCGGCCCGCCCGATCGACATCAACTCCGCCCACGCCACACGATAGGCCGCGAGTTGCATTGCCACAGCCTGCTCCTCCGACGCTGTCGGCTCGGCACCGGTCTTCCAGTCGACGACGGTCCAGCCGCCGTCGGGGTCTGCGAACACGGCGTCGATGCGTCCGCGCAGCACCGTTCCCGCCACGGATGTCTCGAAGGGCACCTCGACTTCCACCGGGCTGCGCAGCGACCACTTCGAGTCGAGAAATGCCTGTTGCAGGGTCTCGAGGTCGACGTCGGCCGAGGCACCGGTATCGGCCGAGCCCGGCAGCTCGTCGAGATCGAGTAGCCGCGTCGCACCGAACCGTCTTTCGATCCAGGCGTGAAAGGCGGTTCCTCTGCGGGCCAACGGATTCGGAGGGAACGGTAGTGGTCTGCGCAGACGTGACGCCAGGGCATCGGGATCTGCAGCCAAGTCGACCAACTGCGTCACCGAGAGATTGCCCGGCAGGGTGACATCGACTCCCGCGACCGATCTCGCTGCCCGCTCCGCCAGCAGCGTCCGCACATCGGCAGCCCAGTTCTCCGGGTCCTCCTGCGTTCGATCCTGGACGGCCTCGCACTCATCGCTCGGTGCAGCCGAGACATCTTCCAGTGCGCGCAGCACTTCACGCGCTCCGCTCTCGACTGCGGCCCGCCTCGGGCCGAGCGGATCGCGTGGCCAGGACGCCGTGTGCGGCTCGGCCCCGAGCGGGTTCTGTGCCCCGTCCTCAGGAGCCGGTGTCCAGTGCTCGATCACCGCAGGCGCATCAGCGGATTCGCCGACCTGCCGGTACAACTCGTCGAGAAACTCGGACGGTCCGCGTGGCTTCGTGGACGTCTCGTCCCAGTGGTGGGCCGAAACGAACAGCACCCGTTCGGTGCGGGTGAGTGCCACATAGAACAGTCGCCGGTCCTCGGCGAGCCGACGCCGCGCCAGCGCATCCTTGTGACTCTTGACGGCGTCCTCGAGATCCTTGCGATTGTGGAGTCGGTCGAGTTCGAGAACGGGAACCCCTTCGGAGCCTTCGCCGTCGAGCGCGCGGTCACCGCGCAAGGTCGGCGGCAATTCGGCCAGTGCCCCGAGCCAGGTCGAGGATGCGTTGGAGGAGGGAAACACTCCCTTCGCCACGTGTGGGACGGCCACCACCTCCCATTCGAGGCCTTTCGCCGAATGGACGGTGAGCACCTGCACACGATGGGGTGCGACGTCGACCTCTCCGGGGGCAAGGCCGTCCTCGACCGTCTCGGCGGCGGCCAGGAACGACAGGAACCCGGTGACGGTGGCGGTCGGATTGTCGGCGTAATCGGCCACCACATGCGCGAACTCGTCGAGGTGTTCACGGCCGACCGCACCCTCGGTGCTGATCGGCGTGCGCGCCTGCGCTTCGACCCCGATGCCCATGATCCGTTCGATATCGGCGACCAATTCCGTGAGCGGTTGACCGATCCGGTCGCGTAGCAGATGCAGCTCGCCGGCCAGGGCGAGGATCCGGCGATGGCCCGCCTGCGAGTACCGCTCGGCCGGACCGGGATCGGCTATCGCATCGGCCAGTCCGGCCTGCTCCGACTGCTCACCGGGCAGCGCGCTACCGAGCGCCGCCTCGAGTGCCTGCGGGTCGTCGACCCGCCCCGCAGTGCCGTATCCGCCGCGGATCTCGAGTTCTCGGGCTCGCTGGGAGAGTGCCCGCAGATCGGTCGGCCCGATCTGCCACCGAGATCCGGTGAGGATGCGCATCGCCGAGCTACCGGCAGTGGGGTCGGCTACCAACCGCAGCATCGCGATGATGTCGGCCACCTCGGGAACATGCAGCAATCCACCGAGCCCGACGACCTCCACCGGCAACCCGCGGCTTCGCAGCATCTCCGCGATGGGCTCGGCGTCGGCGTTTCGGCGTACCAGAACTGCTGCGGTGGGCGGCGGCCGATCCTGCTCGAGGGCTGCGCGGTACTCCCCCGCTATCCGGTCGGCAATCCACTGTCGTTCGCCGAGGACGGTATCGGTGACGGCGAGTCGGATATCACCGTGAACCGCACCGGGCCGGGCCCGCAGAGTCGGCACCGGCACACCGACGCGGCGCAGTGGGTCGGTGATCAGGTTTGCCAGAGTCAGCGCCTCGGGCGGATTTCGCCAGCTGGTGAGCAACTCGAGCCGAGGTGCCGGGCTGCCGTCGGCGCCAGGAAAATCGGTGGCGAACCGAGGCAGGTTCGCAGCCGATGCGCCGCGCCACCCGTAGATCGATTGCATCGGGTCGCCGACGGCGGTCAGGGCCAACTGCGGGTCGGTCCCCGAACCGAACAGAGACGACAGCAGGACGCGTTGGGCATGGCCGGTGTCCTGGTACTCGTCGAGCAACACGAGCCGGAAGCGTTGCCGTTCGGCGATTCCCACCTCGGCATGCTCGGCAGCGACCCGCGCCGCCATCGACATCTGCGAGCCGAAATCCAGCGCTCCCTCGCGCCGTAGAGTCTGCGCCAGCCGTTCCACCAATGGCAACAACCCGATTCGTTGATGCTGGGCGTCGAGGATGTTCAGCAGCTCCTTGGTGGGGCCGCCGCGTTGTCGCGGCCCAGGACCGAGCGTGTGCACCAACTTCTCGAGCTCCACGTGCGCGTGACGCAGTTCCTCGGGGTCGACCAGATGCTCGGCCAATTGACCGGAGAGCGCGAGTACTGCCTCGGTCACCGAGGTGGGGTTGCGGTCGGTGTCCAGATCTCCGTCCCAGGTACTGACGACGCGATGGGCCAGCTGCCACAGTTCGGTTTCCGAGAGCAGCGTCGCGGACGGTTCGATCGGCAACAGCAAGCCGTGCTCGGTGAGCAATCGGCCGGCATAAGAGTGGTAGGTACTCACTTCCGGCTCGGCACCGAGGATGCGCTCGCGAAGCGCCAGACTGGGATCGAGTGCGCGCACCAGATCGGACCCGGCCAGCCGTGCCAGCCGGGCTCTGATCCGAGAGGTCAACTGCTGTGCAGCTTTTCGAGTGAAGGTCAGTCCCAGAACCTGGTCCGGGTCGACGAAGCCATTGGCCACCATCCACACCACGCGGGCAGCCATGGTCTCGGTCTTACCTGCACCTGCCCCCGCGACGACGAGCGTCGGGCCGGGCGGCGCTGCGATCACCGCGGCTTGTTCGTCGGTCGGCGGGTGCTTCTGTCCGAGCGCCCTGGCGAGCTCGATCGGCGACACCCGCACCGAGGCGGTCCGTGGCCTCGTCGATGTCGTCACTGCTCGGTCACCTGCCTGCCCGTCTCGTGTGCCGGACAACTGGACTTGACCGGGCAATGCCTGCAGCCGTCGTTGATCCGCGCCTCGAACGTGGGTCCCTGCGTTGCCGATGCGGCCTGGTGCACGGTGTCTCGCCACTCCTCGAGTCTCTCCGGCGTCGGCACTTCCTGGACACGCTGCGTCGCCCCGTCCTTGTTGTGGGGCTTGGCAACGAATACCAACCGCGCTCCGCCCGGCTCGCCCGCGGGCTCGCCCTCGATGGCACCTGCTGCCGCGGCAACCTGGTAGGTGGCCAGCTGATGGTGGTTACGGGCATCCTCCTTGGAGAGCACCGTCTTGGCCGTCTTGACATCGATGATCACCGGCCGACCATCGGGATCGTGCTCGAGTCGGTCGATGCGGCCGCGCAACGCCACCGCAGGTTCGTTCTCCGACCGGGCGTCGAGGATGCCGTCGACGCGCACTTCGACTCCGGCCTCGGTGAGCTCGCCTCGACTGCCCTGCAGCCAGGCCTCGAAGGTCTCGAGCATCGTCCCGGTTCGGTCGAGCTCGTGCCTCGAATACCACTGCGATCCGAGATCTACTGCATCCCAGGCTGTTTCGAGCGCCCGGCGGAGTCGATCCGGCGGTATCCGACCGGCCACCGCCTGCACGAGAGTGTGCACGAGTGTGCCGGTGACCGCATGGGTGTTCGTGCCGTCGTTGCCGCCGTGACGTTCGAGCATCCAGCGCAGTGGACAGGTGGTGAGCTGTTCCACCGTCGATGGCGACAGCGGAACCGGACCGTCGCCGAGCTGCCACAGCGGCGCGTCGGTGCTCGGCCCTGCCACGCCGAACCACTCGTCGGGATGCGCGCCGCGAACTCCGGCTTCGGCGAGCGTAGCCAGATGCCGCGCTGCTCGGGCTCGCCTGTCCGGATCCTGCTCGGCGACAACCGGATCGCATACGACACTGCGCAGCTCGGCCACCAGCATGGGCAGCGCAAGCACCCGGTGTGCAGCCTCAGGAGCGGGCAGCTCGGGTGCGAGATCCGACCCCGCTTCGGCGTCGTGGCCGCGCAGTTCGTCCACGAACCGCGACCGGACCAGATCCGCATCCCCGGTACTGGAATCGACGGCGGTGACGAGCAGCGTCGACCGAGCGCGACTGCACGCCACCAGAAAGAGGGTGCGTTCCTCGGCCAGCAACGGCGCGGACTTCGACAGTCGTCCGTCGAGTGCCGCAGCTGCGTCGACTGTGCCGGAGACGAGGTCGACCAGGGTGTCGGTGCCCAGGAGACTGCCGCGTGACCGCAGAGCCGGCCACAGCCCCTCTTGCACGCCGGCAACCGCGACGAACTCCCATTCCCGACCGGCCGCAGAATGCGCACTCAGCAGCGACACCGCATCGGCTCGAACCGTGGTGCGGTGCGAGTTGAGCATTGGAATTTCCTGTTGCGCAATGTAATCGAGGAATCCACCGACACTGGCCCGCGGTAACTTGTCCACGTATGCTGCTGCCGCGTCGAACAGCGCGACCACGGCGTCGAGGTCGCGGTCGGCCTGAGCCCCGGCCGAGCCGCCCCAGGCGGACGCGCTGGACCAACGCCGCTCGAGTCCCGATGCCTGCCATGCCGCCCACAACACGTCCTCGACACCACGACCGGCGCGGGCGAGCGCTCGTGCCTTCCTGATCACACCGAGGGTTCTGCGCAGCGGGGCCGACTCCACATCCGAGAGTCCGCCGGTCCACCCGGCACTCCCTCGCGTGTCGTCGGTGAGTATGACTCTGAGCAACTCGGCCGAGTCGCGCTCGCCGCCCGATGCGAGCTCGAGCCTGCGCACGCCCCGGCGCAGTCGGCGCAGACCCACCGGGTCGGCTCCACCGATCGGCCCGGAGAGCAGTGCGAGTGCATCCTCACCGTCGAAGCTCGGGTCGGAGATCGCCCGCAAAACCAGCAGGAGACCCACGGCTCCGTGCTGGCGGTGCAGCGGCAGCTCCGAGGTCGGGGTGATCATCGGCACCCCTGCGCCGTGGAGAGCTCGACGCAACGGTGCGAGGGTGCGCGGCACAGACCGAACCACTATCGCCATATCGGACCACGGCATGCCGTCGATCAGGTGGGCCCGGCGCATGGCGTCGGCGATGATCGCTGCCTCTTTCGCAGGCGAGGACACGACGTGCACTCGCGCTGTCGGTTCTCCGAATCGGGCGGTGCCCACCGGTTCGGGACAGCGGTGCCGACCGAGCCCGGGCAGCCGTCCGGCAACGATGTCGGTCAGCTCCGCGACCTCGGGCACGGACCGGTGGTTGCGGTCGAGCACGACGCGACGCGGCGAGTCCACCTCGACCAGGTCGGTCACGAAGGTGGGGTCGGCACCTCGGAACGTGAATACGGATTGATCGGGGTCCCCGGCGACGACGGTCGATTCGGTGTCGGTGCCGATCAGCCGGACCAGTTGTGCCGCTTGCGGATCGAGGTGCTGCGCGTCATCGACGACGAGATGGCGAATACGAGCCCGTTCACTGCGTAGCAGTTCGGGATCGGTGGCGAACGCCATGAGCGCGGCACCGATCAGCTCGGCGGCATCGAGACCAGGTGCCGTGGCTCCTGCCGCTTCCACTCCGACGGCACCGCGCAAGAGCATGGCCTGCTCGTACCGAGCGGCGAACCTCCCGACGGCCACCCACTCCGGTCTGCCGTGCTTGCGCCCGAGTTTGACGAGGTCTTCCGGGCCGATCCCGCGTTCGGCCGACCTGAGCATCATGTCTCGCACCGCGGTGACGAATCCTGCGGTGCCCAATGCCGGGCGCAACCGCTCCGGCCAGTCGTGTGCCCCGTCCTCGAGATCGCCGCGCAGCATCTCTCGCACCACAGCGTCCTGCTCGGCACCGGTCAGCAATCGCGGCGGCGGATTGCCGTACAGCGAAGCCTGCAGCCGCAGCACTGCGAAGGCATAGGAGTGCACCGTGCGTACCAACGGTTCACGGGTCGCCCGCAACGCATGATCGCCGCTGAAGAGACCTGAGGTGATGACCTCGCGCACCGCGGTTGCGGCCCGTTTGGACTGAGTGAGCACCAGAACCGACTCCGGATCACCGGTGACGATGCGCGAGACCGCGTAATCGGCGACCAGCGAGGTCTTACCCGTTCCGGGGCCACCGATCACCTGCCACGGATTCCACCGCGGAGCCCCTTTCGCGGCCTCCGCTGCCGAGTCGGGCGTCGACGACAGCAGCCGAGCCGCCGCACCGGTCCACGTGCGCGCGGGCCAAGCCACTTTGGGTGCCCGGACGAGGGTGACCGTCGCGCCGTGTCTGCTGTCCGAGCTCATGACACAGATGCAATCACGAGCCACCGACACCTCGGCCGCCGCCCGGAACAAGGGCGCGGCCCGGTCAGTCGAGCAACCCGTCTCGCAACGCACGCAGGACGGCGCTCGTTCGATCGTTCGCTCCGAGTTTGACGATCACCGAGGACATATGGTTCTTGACGGTTCCTTCGGCGAGATGCAGTACGTCGGCGATGGATCTGTTGGTGTACCCACTTGCCACGAGCCGTAGAACGTCGATCTCGCGGGCAGTGAGTGTTTCCGAGACTCCGACGTCGCTGCGGCCGTGCTTCCCGCTCCGAACAGCGTCCAGCAGTCGCTCGGTGATGGCAGGTTGAGCCACGGTGCGCCCGGCCGCGAGATCACGGACAGCACCGCAGAGCCGCTCGAAGCTCACGTCCTCGAGCAAGTAACCCTGAGCGCCTGCACGAAGTGCCCCGAGCACCAACTCGTCGTCGTCGAATGTCGTCAGAACCAAGCCGGGGAACTTCGGTCGACGCCGCCGGACCGATCGGGCTCGTCGCCACCGTGATCCTCGGGATCGCGTGCGCCGTCCGGTTGTTTCGCTGGTCCTAGGGCGATACGGCATAGTGGTCGACGTGCCCGAGTTGAATCTGCATACGTTCGGACCCGCAGACGGTCCCGAAATCCTGGCCGTCCACGGTGTCACCGGACACGGTGCCCGCTGGTGGGACCTCGCCGAGAACCACCTTCCCGAGGCAAGGATCCTGGCACCCGACCTCATCGGTCACGGGCATTCCCCGTCCACGCCGCCCTGGGACATCGACGCTCAGGTCACCGCTCTGAAAGCCGTGCTCGACGCCCATGCGCGTGGACCGGTTGTCGTCCTCGGCCATTCGTACGGCGGCGCGCTGGCCGTGCACCTCGCTCAGCGATTCCCCGAAGCTGTACGCGCGCTGGTCCTGCTCGATCCCGCGATCGCACTGCCTCCCGAGGAACTGCTCGACATGGCCGAGACGACGGCGAAGTTCCCCGATTACACCGACGCCGACGAAGCGCGATCGGAGAAGATCCACGGGGCCTGGGCCGATGTTCCCACCGCACTGCTCGACCGCGAGATCGTCGATCACCTGGTCCCCGCCGACGGCGGCAAAGTCTCGTGGCGAATGTCGATTCCGGCCATCGTCGCGACGTGGGGCGAGCTGGCTCGTCCGATCGTGGTGCCCGCCGAGAATGTCCCGACGATCGTGGTGCGGGCCATGCGTGTCGACCCTCCCTATGTGACGGACGAGTTCGTCTCGGCGCTGCGCGGCAAGCTCGGCGACAATCTCCGCACGGTGGAACTGGACTGCGATCACATGGTCGGCCAGGCCAAGCCGGTCGAGGTGGCCGATCTGGTGCGATCCGTGCTGTAGATGGCCCCCATCACCGACATCCAGGTAGAGCGGGTGCGCGCGCTCGTGGCGTCCATTCCAGCGGGATTCGTCGCCACCTACGGCGATATCGCTGCCGCTGCGGAGCTGTCCAGTCCGCGCATCGTCGGGTGGATCATGCGCACCGACTCCGCGGACTTGCCCTGGCATCGAGTACTCGGCGCCAGTGGCAAGCCCGCCCCACACCTGGCCGCAAGGCAGCTCGAGACGCTACGCAGCGAAGGCGTGGCGGTGCACGATGGCCGAGTCCCGCTGAAGTCGATTCGTTTCGACTTCGGGGCGCTCCCACCGCTACCTCCCACCGACCATTAACCTCGGAGCATGAACATCAGAGACTCGCTCGGACAGTTCGATCCGCGCCCGACCGCGAAGTACGCGCTGTCGGGCGCGAGCGCCTTCGTCGCCTCGGCCGGTCTCGTGGTGGACGAGGTCTCGGGCACTCGGGTAGCTGGACACATCGACCTGACGGAGGAGCACTTCACCCCGTGGGGTGTCGTTCACGGCGGCGTGTACACCGCCGCCGTGGAGAGTGCTGCGAGCATCGGTGCGAGCGAGGCGGTCAAGGATCGCGGTGAGTTCGCCGTCGGAGTGCACAACGGCACCGATTTCTTGCGCGCAAGCAAGGGTGGACGCGTCGATGTTCTCGCAGAACCGTTGCAGCAGGGTCGTATTCAGCAACTGTGGTTGGTAACCGTCACGGCCACCGACAGCGGCAAGACCATCGCCCGCGGTCAGGTTCGGCTTCAGAACGTGCCCCTGCCGACATGACAGCGCCCAGAACATGACCCGACCGGTGTGCGATGCGATCGTCCTCGCCGGTGGTCGCGGATCGAGAATGTTCGATCCCGGGTATACGAACTCCTCGCACGATGTGGACAAGCCGGCCATGACGGTCGGCGGACGACGCATGGTCGACATCGCCTTGGATGCAGTATCGAATTGCCGCAGAACGGTGTTGGTGGGACCGGCGCGCGACGGAGTGCCCGAGCACGTGTTCCAGACCCGCGAGACCCCCGCAGGGGGTGGGCCCGTCGCGGCCCTTGCCGCCGCACTGCGATTGCTCGACGGCACAGCGGATCTGGTGACGGTCATCGCGTCGGACATTCCGCGTCTCGACGCAGACGCCGTCACGTCGTTGATCACATCGATGCAGCACACGCAGTCCGACGCCGTCTACGCCCGCGACGGTGCGGGCCGCACCCAATTCCTGCTCGGCGTCTGGCGGTACGCCGCATTGAAGTCCGCTGTAGCACAGTTGGATTCAACGCAGGGTGCTTCGATGCGAAGAATCGTCCCGGTCGATCATCTGGTCATCGATCTACCCGGAATCGAAGACTGCGACACCCCCGCCGATCTTCTCGCCGCCCGCCTCGCCGTACAGCCCTCGGAGACACTCGACGTCGCCGACGCACTCGATCGCATCCGACACCACATCACCGCTCTTGCGACCCGTCGTGTTCGGTTACTCGACAGTGCCGGAAGTGTTCTCGCGGAACCTCTGGTGGCCGTGACAGCATTGCCTGCCGTCGACATTTCCGCGATGGACGGCTATGCCGTATGCGGCACCGAACCGTGGACGCTGCGTCCCGACATCGCGTACGCGGGAAGCGCAGATATCGCTGCGCTCACCGAGGGAACTGCGGTGCGCATCGCAACCGGAGCGGCGGTTCCACCCGGATCCACGTCGGTGGTACGTGACGAGCGCGTGACCGGTGGTTCGGACGGTGTGCTGCGCCGCCTGCCGACGGCACCCGAGGCCGACGACACGCGTCGACGCGGCGAGGATTGGCTACCTGGGGCGGAACTGGTGAGCGCAGGCACCCCGGTCGATGCTGCGGTACGGTCGCTGGCGGCCAGCGCGGAGATCACCGACATCGCAGTACGCGGACCCGTTCGCGGCCGAGTTGTGATCAGTGGCAATGAAATTCGATCGACGGGCCCGCTCGCCCCCGGCGAGACCCGGGACGTTCTCGGCTCGGTTCTTCCGGAGTATCTGGCGCACTGCGGCATCGACACGATCGATGTGACCCTGCTCGACGACTCGGCGACGGGATTCAGGGACGTCCTGACCCGAACGCAGGACGTCGATGTCGTCGTCGTCGTCGGAGCGACCGGCGGTGGCGCGGCCGACCAGCTGCGCTCCACACTGGCCGCGCTCGACGCGCACTCCATCGTCGGCCGAGTGCGGGTACGTCCCGGCGGTTCCCAGATCACCGCGGTACTGCCCGACGGCACCGTGGTGCTCGGCCTACCCGGTAACCCGCTCGCGGCCGTCAGCACTGCACTGCTGACGGCACCGTCGATCGTCGACGCTCTGACCAATCGGACGGTGCGCCCTCCTCAGCTCGGGCTGTTGTCCAATGCCGCCGATGTTCGATCTGCGGTCCCGCGCCTCGTCCCCGTCACCGCGGTCGGCACCCGCTTTCGAGCCGACACCGCGGTTCGTACCGCACATCTGGCCCATCTGGTCGGCCGCGATGCGCTTGCCCTGATTCCAGCGCAGATCAGCGACGACGAACCGGCGATAATTCTTCCGTTGCCACACCGATAGATCCACCGAGCGATCGAACGCCCTCGCGGTAGCGCGAGACGACCAGATCGACGACCGAGGAATGCACTCCGAGCGGATCACCGACGCCATCGGCACCTGCATCGGCCAACCGGGTGTGAAAGAGCCCGCGCGCCAACAGATACGAGGCCACGAACACACGTGCGTGCCCGGCTTCGCGCAGTGTGGCCACCGCGTCGGCCACGGTGGGGACACTGGTGGCGACGTAGCCGACGCGTACCGGGACCCCGGCGAGGTCGGTCAACATCTCCGCGGCGCGCCGGTGTTCGTCCAGTGCACGAGCATCGGAAGAGCCTGCCGCAGCGAGCACGACGGCGTCACCCGCCTGCCAGCCTGCATCGCGTAGCCGGTCGATCATGACCTCTGCCAGCACGGGGTCCGGTCCCAGAGCGCTGGTGACCGTGACCGAGGTGTGGGCGCTGTCGGCGATCTCTCTCGGCACATCGGTGTGAACGTGGTACCCCGATGCCAGGAATGCGGGCACCACGACTGCCGACTCGGGGGTGCCGCGCAGCACCTCGGCCGGGGACGGACCGAGTACGTCGACGAAAGCCACTCGCGTGGTGCCGATCCGAGTGGACACGGCATCGGCGAGTGCTGCGACCATCTCGACGCCACGGGGGTTTCGGGTGCCGTGTGCGACCAACACCAAGGTCGGTGTCATCAGTACTTTCCCCCGTCTACGGCGGCCACCCGTGGCTCCAATACTCCCGAGTCGCATGTCGATTCGGTCTCGACATGATCGAGGGCGATGCGATAGCCCCGCTTGACCACGGTCTGGATTGCTTTCGGAGCACCGAGTGAGGATCGAAGTCTGGTCATCGCGGTTTCCACCGCATGGGTATCGCCCCCGCCGCCGGGCAACGAGGCGAGCAGATCCTCCCGAGAGACGACACGTCCGGGGTTGCGGGCGAGCGTCTTCATCAACGCCATGCCTGCCGGAGACACCGGTCGCACCTCATCGTCGACCACGACGCACCGGCCACGAACACTGACCACGTGACCTCCTGCATGCAGCCGCCCGGTTCGGCGCGGCAGTTCTTCGGCGATATGCCGCGCCAGGGCGCCCAAGCGCGCCCGCGCGGGCTGCGTGGTGGTCACGTTCAATTGCTCGAGGGGAGCAGCCGTCACCGGCCCCACACAGACCGGAAGCACTCTCGATCGCATCGATTGCAGCAGGGGTTCGAGGACGCCGTTCTCGTCGGCACGCATCAGCATCGACGCCACCGCAGGCGCAGAGGTGAAGCTGAGCGCGTCGAGATCGCCGATGATCACCGATTCGATCATCCGATCCATCGGACTCTGATCGTCCGGGGCCGTCCAGCGGTACACCGGCACCGGAACCACCTCGGCTCCGGCGCAGCGCAGTACCTCGCAGAAGTCGGGGATGGGCTCCCATTCGGTGGTCGCGCCGTGTAGTTGCACCGCGATGCGCTTGCCCTCGATCCCCTCGGCAAGGAGATGTTCGAGTACTTCCGCCGAGGACTCGGAGGCAGGCGACCATTCCTCGCGCAGGTCGGCCGCCCGGATCGCCCCTTTCGCCTTGGGCCCACGAGCGAGCACCCGGGACGCACCGAGTGCGCGGCCGAGGTCTTCCACCTTGCCCCAGCCGTCTGCCGCCTCCATCCAGCCTCGAAATCCTATTCCTGTTGTTGCAACAGTGATTTCGGGTGGATCGGCGATGACGGCGGCAGTGACGCGTTCCAACTCGGCATCGTCGGCGAGCGGGATGATGCGGATTGCGGGTGCATGCATCACCGTTGCGCCCCGCCGCTCGAGTAGAGTCGCGAACTCCTCGGCCCGGCGGGAGGCGGTGATTCCCACGGTGAACCCGGCCAGAGGCGTTCCCGCCCCGGCGATTTCACTCACGTAGAGCCACCGCGGACGAGCACGACGCGGCCCTGGCAGGAGACCTCGAAGGATCCCAGCGTGACCTCGGGGTCGTCGAGACAACGCCCGTCCGCCAAGGAGAAGACCTGTTTGAGCAACGGCGATGCCACCGTTGGCTCGCCCCCACGATCACCCACCAAGCCGCGCGACATCACGGCCGCGCGACCGTACGGATCGATGTTGCCCACCGCGAACAGCCGTCCGTCGTCGAGCAGAAACAGCGCCGCCTGGGTACCGCCTCGCAGTAGCACGGCAACTCCCCGACCCGGGATCAGGGCGTCGAGGGTGCAGGCCGGGGTCCAATCATGAGCTACGTCGTTCGGTACTGCTGTGTGTGAGTCGATGACAGTCATGGCGTACCTCCTGGTCAGCTATTCCACGTTGCCGTTGTTTCAGGCCCGTTAAGTGGTGATTACTCGCCTGTGCACATGCACTCAGTGTCGTGACCGGTCGATTGTCAGAATCTGTCGGCCTACGAGCCGACTCGAGGCATGCCCATCAGCACCGGCACCTTGCGTGCCCCCGATTCGTCGAACGCGATGGTAGGGTCGGCCTCGCCCGGTGCGTTGACGAACGAGACGAAGCGACCGAGCTTGTTCTCGTCCTCGAGCACCCCTGCCCATTCGTCCTTGTACCCGGCGACGTGACGAGCCATGTCGGCTTCCAGTTCTGCGCCGATGCCGAGGCTGTCCTCGCACACGACCGCTCTGAGATGATCGAGTCCCCCGTCGAGCGACTCGAGCCACGGCGCGGTGCGCTGCAATCGGTCTGCAGTGCGCACGTAGAACATGAGGTAGCGGTCGATGTAACTCACCAACGTGGCATCGTCGAGGTTCGAGGCGAGCAACTGAGCATGCTTGGGTGATTGGCCGCCGTTGCCGCCGACGTAGAGGTTCCAGCCGCCCTCGGTGGCAATGATTCCGACGTCCTTGCCTCGGGCCTCGGCGCACTCACGTGCACAGCCGGAGACGCCGAACTTGATCTTGTGCGGCGACCGCAGACCCCGGTATCGGTTCTCCAGGTCGACGGCCATTCCCACCGAATCCTGGACGCCGTAGCGGCACCAGGTGGATCCGACACAGCTCTTGACGGTCCGCAGCGACTTCCCGTACGCCTGACCCGATTCCATTCCGGCGTCGACCAGACGTTTCCAAATTGCAGGCAGTTGCTCGACGCGGGCACCGAACATGTCGATGCGCTGGCCTCCGGTCACCTTGGTGTACAGACCGAAGTCGCGAGCGACCTCACCGATGACGATGAGCTGCTCTGGGGTGCATTCGCCGCCGGGCATTCTCGGCACCACCGAGTACGTGCCGTTCTTCTGGATGTTGGCCAGGAAGTGATCGTTGGTGTCCTGCAGCGATGCCTGTTCGCCGTCGAGGATGTGATCGGAGGACGTCGATGCGAGGATCGATGCCACGACGGGCTTGCAGATGTCGCACCCCTTTCCCGTGCCGTACTTGGCGATCAATCCGGAGAAGGTGCGGGTGTTCGTGGCCCGAACGATCTCGTACAGCTCGGCCCGGGACTGAACGAAGTGCTCGCACAACGACTTCGAGAGCACCACTCCCGATGCCGCCAGCAGCGACTTGATCGACGGCAGGCAGCCGCCGCAGGTGGTGCCCGCGGTGGTGCAGCTCTTCACGGTCGCCAGATCACAGGCTCCCTCGTCGATCGCCGAGCAGATCGCCCCCTTGCTCACCCCGTTGCAGGAGCAGATCTCGGCGTCGTCGGGCAGCGCACCGATACCGACCTGTTCGGCTGCCGGTGAGATCAGAGCACCCGGGTCGCCGGGCAACTCGCGTCCCACCAGCGGCCGAAGCAGCGAGTACGCCGACGCATCACCGACAAGGATTCCGCCGAGCAGGGTCTTCGCGTCGTCCGTCACCACGAGCTTGGCGTACGTGCCCTTGGGAGCGTCGCTGAACACCACCTCGAGCGCCCCGGGCGTAGCCCCCATCGCGTCGCCGAAGCTCGCCACGTCGACACCCATGAGCTTGAGTTTGGTGGACATGTCGGCACCCGGGAACTGCGCTGCGCCGCCGAGCAACCTGTCGGCCACCACCTCGGCGGTGGAGTATCCGGGCGCGACCAGGCCGTAGCACCGACCTTCGACCGCGGCGCATTCACCGATCGCGTAGACGGCGGGATCGGCTGTACTGCAGCCGATATCGACCATGATTCCGCCCCGCTCACCGATCTCGAGTCCGCTCTCGCGGGCGAGCCGGTCCTGCGGTCTGACCCCTGCGGAGAACACGAGCAATGCTGCCTCGATCGTGGTCCCATCACTCAACTCGACCGTCAGGGCACCGTCACTGTTCTCGACGATCGAGGACGTGCCCACTCCCACATGGACATTCAGTCCCAGCTCGGTGACCAGACGTGCCAGAAGCGCGCCACCGCCCTCGTCCACCTGCAGTGGCATCAGCCGTGGGGCGAACTCGATGACATGGGGCGTCATCCCCATCTTCTTCAGCGCATTCGCAGCTTCCAAACCCAGCAATCCACCGCCGACCACCACACCGACGGCACCCGGTCCCGCGGCATCGGCGCGGGCCCGGATCTTGTCGAGGTCGTCGAGGGTGCGGTACACGAAGCACGCGGGCAGATCGTGTCCGGTGATCGGGGGCACGAACGGGTAGGAACCGGTGGCGAGGACGAGCGCGTCGTAGCCGACCGAGTCGCCCGCCGAGGTCACGACGATGCGGTGGTCACGGTCGATGCGATCGGCCCGCACGCCGGTGCGCATCTCGACGAGTGCGTCATCAGGATAATTGTTGCCGGCCAGCGCCAGTTCTGTGTGGTCCCAGGCACCGACGTAGGACGACAGACCCACCCGGTCGTAGGCCGGTAGCGGCTCTTCGCAGAGCACCGTGACCTTCCACTCGGCCGCCTCGTCACGCGCGCGCAACGCTTCGACGAAGCGATGCCCGACCATTCCGTGGCCTACTACTACCGCGTTCTTCATTGCCGGTCCTTCCGAATTCGCGTTGCCGCGCAGAGCTTCTCGATTGCTCCTACGACGGTCGCGGCCGTGCCGGCCGCCGACGGACCGCTGCGAGGAAGACTGGTCGACTCTGGACTCCTGATCGGTGTGTGAACCGAACCTAGGAAAGTCATGTTGCCGCGACGCTGCCCGCAGTGACTCGGAAGATTAACTTGCTCTCACGCCGCCGCGGGGACCGGCGTGAGATGCGGCGTCACCAGGTGTCTTCGAGCATCCTCGGACGACAGCACAGATAACCTCCGAGGAGGAGGATTGCCACACATCCGGTCAGCGAAAACAGCGGCAGGCCCCATCCGCCGGAGCGGGTGTGCAAGAGCCCGAACAGAACGGGGCCGGTGGAGGACACCACATAGCCCAGCCCCTGGGTGAATCCCGACAGCGAGGACGAGCCTGCAGGCGTACGGGTTCTGAGGTTGATCAGGGTCAGCGACATCGGAAAGGTCATCGTGCCGAGACCGATCAGGCACACCCATACCACCGTCCCCGCGGACGGCGACCAGTGCAGGCCGCCGAAGCCGCCGAGGTAGCACAGTGCAGCGAGCACGACGAGCCCGAACGGATTGTGCAGTTTCGCGCAGAGGGTCGGAGCGGCCAGCGAGGTGACCAAGCCCATTGCGCCGAAGGCGGCGACCGAGGCCCCCGCCAACCCTTCGCCGATGCCCGAATCGACCAGCAACGTCGGGAGCCAGGTCAGCATGGAGTACGTGATCAGCGACGTCATCGCGAACATCATGACCATCCCCCACGCCAGGGTGGACCGATGAATCCGCCCACCGGATGTGGAGTGCACGGCGGCCGAACCCGCCTCGGCCGAGACGTCCTTCTCATCGTGCCCACGTCGGGCGATCACGACGCCGAGCCACGGCAGTGCGGCGGCGACGCCGACGATCGCCCACATTCCTATCGACAGTCGCCAGCCGTGGGCATCCGCGACCGGGACGGCCAACAGGGGCGGAATCATCGTACTGATCTGCAGCACACAGATGTAGATGGTGCTGACCACTGCCAGTCGGTCCGAGAAATACCGCTTCACCAGCGGGGGGATCACGACGTTGCCGATACCCATGCCTGCCAGGGCGATCGCGGACAGTGCAAGCAAGGATGCAGTTCCGGGCGCGAAAGCCCGAGTCGCCATACCCACGGTCGTCAGCGTCATCGCGAGCAGAGCTGCCCGTTCGAGGCCGGTGCGCTTGGCGAGGAACGGCGTGGCCAGGCCGAACACCGCGAACATCGCCGGAGGCAGCATCCCGGTGATTCCGATCACGGTGTCGCCGAAGTGCAGATCCGTGGCGATCCTGCCGAACAGTGGGCTGATGGACGTGACAGCAGCACGCAGGGTGAGCGCCGAGAGAACGATGGCCGCGAACACCAGAAGACGGCCCCGGACGATCGACACGGCAGTGGGGGTCGTTTCGGACACGGCAGAGGCACTCACACACCAATCATAGGATGACCGGATCATCGGGTGCAACGACGTATCATCGACGACGGACCATCAACCGAACGAGGAGCGTGTCGTGCGCCAGGTCAAGCGATCGAGCCTGATCTCACAGGTCACCGCCCAGCTGCGCGAGGAGATCACGTCGCAGCGATGGCCCGTCGGCAGTCGGATTCCCACCGAGCCGGAGCTGTGCGATCTGACCGGCACGGGACGCAACACCGTGCGCGAGGCTGTGCAGGCGCTCGTGCACGCAGGCATGCTCGAGCGCCGACAGGGCTCGGGCACCTTCGTGCTGACCAACTCGGGCCTCGGCGGCACTCTGGGCAAGTACTTCTCGGACGCCCGGCACCGCGACGTCACCGAACTGCGCGAGACACTCGAAGTCACCGCGGCTGCGCTCGCGGCAGACCGGCGCGACGACGAAGACATCCGCGCCATGCTCGACGCTCTCGACAATCGCAACGCGGCGTGGTCGAGTGGGACTCCGCTGGCCGAGGCCGTCGGCATCGACGCCTGCCTGCATCGCACCATCGTCGCCGCCAGCCACAACGCCATCTATCTCGAGTTCTACGACTCACTGCTTCCGGTCATCCACGAGGCGATACGAGATCATTTCCTCGATCACGACGACGATTACATCGCCGAGCACACCACCCTGGTTCAGGCGATCATCGACGGTGACGTCGGCGGCGCGACGACAGCGGCCCGATCGCTCTTCCGAGAGCTGTCCGAGCCCCCAACTCGCGCAGCAGAACTCACAGAATGAGACGTACCAGGTCTGCTGTCCGCGCGAGGCCCGGGAACGCCTCCGAGGTAGACCTCGGATGCAGTGCATGAACGGCCAGTCGAAACATCAACGCGCGCAGTAGCATCTGCGGCCACTCCGGAAGAGCGTCCCAGCGGCCGACCAGCCCGTCGTCCGCGTCGCCCCAGGAGAGCGCATCCACCACGGCTACTCCGGCGGCCCACGGCGCGGGTCGCCAATAGGGCGTGATGTCGCTGATTCCGGGTGCGTCACTGCCCGAGAACAAGACCGTCCCGAACAGATCGCCATGCACCAACTGATCCGGCGACTCGACGGGCTTACGCAGTGTCGCAAGCTGTTTGACCAATTCGAGGCTGGTCCTGCCGTCATTGGAAGAAGGCTCGGGCGCTCCCGCGCCCCGCGCCGACCGAAGCGGGACGGCCTCCCAGGCCGCTCTGTCCGCCGCCACGAACACGTCCACATCGGCCCACGGTGCCACGGGCGGCTGAACCAGAAAACGGGGGCGCTCGAGCTGCGCCGTCGCTGCGTGCAGCCGCATCGCCAACGAGACCACCTCGTCGTGACGAGGCTCGGGTTCCCCGGCCACGAACGTGTCTGCGCGCCAGCCCGACACGACGTATCGGCCATCGGTGGAGCGCACAGGGCGGGCCAGTCGAACCCCGTCGACCGACAAGGTCTCACGCACCTTGGCCGACCAGGCGGCGCGAGCATGGTCGGCAACCGGAGACAACACGACATCACCCAGCCGCCACCCGCCGTCCCAGTCAGCACCGAGCGGCGCAGGGTCGACATCGCGCAGCCCGAACGTAGAGATCACGTGCTGAGGAGGTTCGACAGAGCTCACGAACGCAACGGTACCGCCGATCAGGCCGCCACCGCGGACGACGCGCACACCCGCTCCGCATCAGTAGATGGGCATACCCGGGTCGATCTGCTTGGCCCACTCCACAATTCCGCCCTGCAGATGGGACGCGTCCGAGAAACCGGCACCGACCACGGCAGCAAGCGCTTCTGCAGACCTGATGCCGGTTTTGCAGTAGAGCACGATCGGTACATGCTGGGGAAGATCGGTCAGGGCGGCCCCCGAGAGAATTCGGTCCTTGGGAATCAGGCGCGCACCGTCGATACGGACTATGTCCCACTCCACCGGCTCACGCACGTCGATCAGTGCCACCTCGCGGCCGGAGTCCAGCATCGTTCGCAGTTCCTGGGCAGTGATGGTCGCGTCCTTCGATTCGACGGCGGGGACGACTCCGCAGAATGCCTCGTAGTCGATCAGTTCGGTGATCGGGACCCGGTGCGGATCGCGACTGAGGCCCACCGTTCGATAGCTCATGGCCAACGCGTCGTAGATCATCAGTCGGCCCAACAACGTGTCGCCGATTCCGGTGATCAGCTTGACGGCCTCGGTCACCATGATCGACCCGATCGAGGCACACAGAACGCCCAGCACCCCGCCCTCGGCACACGAGGGAACCATGCCCGGGGGCGGGGCCTCCGGGTACAGGTCGCGGTAGTTGATGCCTGCTCCGTCCGGCGCACCGTCCCAGAACACCGACACCTGGCCCTCGAATCGATAGATCGAACCCCACACGTACGGGATGCCGACGATGGCGGCCGCGTCGTTGACGAGGTATCGAGTAGCGAAGTTGTCGGTCCCGTCGAGCACGAGGTCGTAGTTCTCGAACAGCTCGAGCGCATTCGAGGAGTCGAGCCGAACCCGATGCAGCCTGACCTCGACCCCGTCGTTGAGCTCGAGAATCGAGTCCCTGGCGCTCTCGGCTTTGGGACGTCCTACATCGGATCGCCCGTGAATGATCTGCCGTTGGAGATTGGACAGTTCGACATCGTCGAATTCGACTATTCCCAGGGTCCCGACGCCCGCGGCCGCGAGGTAGAGCAATGCGGGCGATCCCAGTCCCCCGGCACCGACGACGAGCACGCGCGCATGTCGGAGCCGCTTCTGCCCGTCGATACCCACGTTGGGGATGATCAGGTGGCGGCTGTACCGGGCAACTTCCTCGGGCGTCAGTTCGCCTGCGGGTTCGACCAGGGGAGGTAGGTGGACCACGACGCAGCGACGCTCCTCGACTCGACACGGCGACCGGGGACCCGACGCGCCGCCTTCGAATCTAATCCGCGCCCGATCACCCTCGCGGGTAGGGCCACGGATTGAAGCGGCAGGTCTTGCCGTCCATGGGCACGACACCCTCCGGATCCAGGCGCGCAATGTCGTCGTTCGATGTCCCGAACGTTTGCTGCATCATCACCGGTGCGAGCCCGCCGTCGGTCTCACACGGCTGATGCTGCTGGTACCCGATCGCGTGGCCCACCTCGTGATTTATCTGATATTGACGGTACGAGCCGATGTCGCCCTGGAACGAGATCGCCCCTCGCACCCATCTGGGCTCGTTCAGTACTACTCGTCCGATCCCCGGGTTGTAGCAGGAGACCTCGAGCTGGATGTCGTATCCGCAGGCCTGACGGATCGACATCTGCGAGGTCAGCGAGATCCTGAAATCGGGATCGCCTTGGTCGATTCGCCGAAACGCAAAGCGTGGGTCGTTCGTCCAGCTCTTGGGATTGGCGAGCGTCTGGTCCACCAGTCGTCCGAACGACTCGTCGCCGCCGAACCCGACCGTGTCCACACCGTCCTCGACCTCGACGGTGTACGTGAAGACCCGCTCGGTCCCCTGCCCCACCTGATCGGTGGTACCGGACACGATGTGCCAGGTCTGGGCACCCTGAACCGTGAACGGACCGCCGTCGGGAAGCTCGCCCGAGGGCACCGACGACGCGAAGTTGCCATCGGCCTGCGGGGGCACGCCGATGATTCCGGTGCCCGACGTCGTATCTCCGCTGAGGGTGCCGAACCCGGGATCGACATCCGTGCTCTGCACTGCGTTACCGGCAATGGGCTCGCCGGTGCGCACAGCATCGACCACGACGAGACCGGTGACCACGATCAGGATCGGCACCGCATATGCGCGCCATCCGTACGTCGAGGCGAATTTGCCCAACCTGCTCTGCTTGCGTACGTCACGATCGGGCCGAGAACTGCGTTGTTTGACCTCGCGTTGCGTCGGGTCCCACTGCGCGCGGAGGGGTTGATGCGAACCCCGGCTTCCCACCGTGCGAGGGAAGCCGTCCGTCCGATCTCCGTACTCGTCGTCGACACCGCCCGACGGCACACCACCGCGAATGCGCGGCCCGCCTCGGTCAGTCACTCGATCACAATCTCACAATCCTTGCCGCCCGCCGCTCGGCACGCCGAAAACGGCAACGGAACTATCGGGTTCCAGGTATGAAATCATCATACGAACAAACCTCTCGATCGGTTTCGGCACTCTCGCATTTCATCGCCATCACCCGGGATTCCGATGGTGCTGACGACCACGAGTATCGTTACCTGTGATCTGCGCTACGAGCGTTCCGAACCGACGGCCACCCGCCGGAAGTTCATATCGGATCGCTCGCTGTCGGACCAAGACGAGCGCAGTTGTCGACGTGGATGGGACAAGAATTGATGACAGATCTCGACGACCGGAGGTCTTCGGACCGACCGGCCACCACCGGCAATCGCCGCAGCGCACGGCTGCCGCGCGATGCCCGTCGGGCGCAACTGCTCGCCGCTGCGAGCGAGATATTCGTAACCCGCGGATATCACGCGTCCGGAATGGACGAGATCGCAGAATGTGCAGGCGTGAGCAAGCCGGTCCTGTACCAGCACTTTCCCGGGAAGCTCGAGCTGTACCTTGCGGTACTGCAGAGCTACGTCGACACTCTGATCGCTGGAGTACGGCAGGCCCTGCGCTCGACCACAGACAACCGCCAGCGCGTGCGCGCCGCAGTACTGGCGTTCTACGACTTCGTCGATACCGATACACAGGGCTTCCGCCTGGTCTTCGAGTCGGACCTGATGGGCGACCCGCAGGTCAATGCGCGCGTCGAACAGGCGACCGAGGCCTGCGTGGACGCCGTGTTCGATCTGGTCGCCCACGACTCCGGGCTCGACCCCTACCGAGCCCGCGTGCTCGCGGTCGGTCTGGTCGGCGCCAGTCAGTTCACAGCGCGGTACTGGCTCGAGGCCGATCGGCCGATCTCCAAGGAGGACGCAGTCGACACCACTGTGTCGTTGGCCTGGGGCGGACTGTCGCACGTTCCTCTGCAGTCGCCGTAGCGCGTCGTACACCTCATCCAACGCCGCACGCCCCCGACTCGAAATCCGAGTCAGGGGCGTGCGGTGCGTTTCCTGGCAGTTTCAGGCGGTCGCGAACCCGACCTTCCGAGCATCGGACGGGCCGATCTCGACGTACGACACCTTGGCGGCCTGGATCAAGAACTTGCGTCCCTTCTCGTCCTCCAAAGACAGCACTGCGTCCTTACCGGCGAAGGCGGTCGATACGAGCGCTTCGACCTCGGCCGGGGACTGCGTGCTGTTCACGACGAGCTCACGGGAACTCTCCGAAACACCGATCTTGACCTCCACGGTCAACCTCCGAACTCTCGACAACTCTGCTCACGCCAGGCTAGTGCAGCGGGCTCACTCACTGCGCCCGCAGCCCTGTGCTGTCAGCGAACACCGGGCGTGGGCGGGTCAGTCCAGGCCGAGCGAGGACATGCGTTCGGAATGCTGTTCCTGCATTCGATCGAACAGGGCAACGACCCCGTTGAGGTCGCCCGATGCGGAGATGACGAGATCGGTCAACGAATCTCGCTGCGCGAGCACGAACTGTGCCTGGGTGATGGCCTCGCCCAGCAGACGCCGACCCCACAGCATCAGGCGTGCCTTGTCCTGGGTGCTCGCGCGCACTCGGTCCGATACCTCGTGCACGACGAATTCCGAGTGGCCGGTCTCGGCGAGCACATCGCGAACGATATCCGCCACGTCCGGGTCGAGGCTGTGCGCGATCTGCCGGTAGAAGTCGGCTGCGATTCCGTCGCCGACATAGGCCTTGACGAGGGACTCCAACCACGTGGACGGCGTCGTGGACGCGTGGTAGTCGTCGAGCGCGCGCGCGAACGGTGACATCGAGGCGTACACGTCGAGTCCGCGGTCCGACAGGGCCCGCTCCAGGGTCTCGAAGTGGCTCATCTCCGCCGCCGCCATGCTGGCCAGGGCCACCCGCCCTTCCAGGGACGGTGCCATCCTGGCGTCCTCGGCCAGCCGGTAGAACGCCGAGATCTCGCCGTACGCGAGCACCGCGAACAGATCGGGCACTCCGGGGTGATCGTGTGCGATGGCGGGTTCGATGCGGGTGCTGGGCGGGCCAGGTTCGGTCGAACCTGCCGACCCGGCGAACGTGGTGGATGCAGCTACGGACGACGGCTCCGACGAGTGGGGTCCCATGGCTGGCAATCGTAGTCCCGTGTGCGATGCCCCGTCGCAGCGCGCGCAGGACCTGCCGTCACCGGGCGACGATGGAGAATTCGGTTCGGCAAGCTACCATGGAACCCGATCGTCGCTCGCGGACCGATTAAACGGACCGAAAGAACACGCGATGATCATCGATAATGTGTGCGCACCTGATCCGGGTCGCCTCGACAGCTTCGCCGCAGCGGACGTCACAGTCCGTGGCCGCGCTGAGGCTGACGGCGACATCACATCGGATTGAGGGCATCGACTTCGGCCGGCAATAGGCCTGTGCCCTTCCTTGTGCGTACGTTCGACCACGAGGAAGGCAGTCCCCTGAGCAAGATAGTCATCGACCAAGAATCCGAGACCGGCGACACGACGATGTCGGCACAACTGGACGACACTCACGTACCTCCCACATTCGCCGAACTGAACGTGGACGCTTCCATCGTTCGGGCGCTGTCCGAAATGGGAATCGAGCGAACCTTCGCCATTCAGGAGTTGACGCTGCCACTCGCCATCGCCGGCGACGACCTCATCGGTCAGGCGCGCACCGGAATGGGCAAGACCTTCGGCTTCGGAGTACCTCTTCTGCATCGCCTGGCCACCGACAACTCCGGAACCACCCCGCTCGACGGCACGCCGCGCGCGCTCGTCATCGTGCCGACCCGAGAACTGTGCGTCCAGGTCAGCTCCGACCTCGAGAACGCCTCGAAGTACCTCAGCGGTGCGAACGGTCCGGTCAAGGTGCTGTCCATCTACGGCGGTCGGCCGTACGAGGCACAGATCAGCGCGCTGCAGAAAGGCGTGGACGTCGTCGTCGGTACGCCCGGCCGACTGCTCGACCTCGCCAAGCAGAACCATCTGATCCTCGGCAAGATCGGCGTCCTGGTACTCGACGAGGCCGACGAGATGCTCGACCTCGGATTCCTGCCCGATATCGAACGCATCCTCGGCATGGTGCCCGACAAGCGCCAGACGATGCTCTTCTCGGCAACGATGCCCGGGCCGATCATCACATTGGCCCGCACATTCCTCACGCAGCCCACGCACATCCGCGCCGAAGAGGCGGAGTCCTCGGCGGTCCACGATCGCACCGCCCAGCATGTCTACCGGGCGCACGCACTCGACAAGGTCGAGATGGTCGCCAAGGTACTCAAGGCCGAGGGACGCGGAGCAACCATGGTGTTCACCCGCACCAAGCGCACCGCGCAGAAGGTCGCGGACGAACTGTCCGAGCGCGGCTACTCCGTCGGTGCCGTACACGGTGACCTCGGCCAGGTCCAGCGCGAGAAGGCACTCAAGGCCTTTCGCACCGGCAAGATCGACGTCTTGGTTGCAACCGACGTCGCGGCTCGCGGTATCGACATCGACGATGTCACGCACGTCATCAACTACCAGTGCCCCGAGGACGAGAAGACCTACGTGCACCGGATCGGCCGTACCGGCCGTGCCGGACGTACCGGTATCGCAGTCACCCTCGTCGACTGGGACGACATTCCGCGCTGGCAACTGATCGACAAGGCCCTCGATCTCGGCATGCCGGATCCGCTCGAGACGTACTCGAGCTCGCCTCACCTGTTCACCGACCTCGGTATCCCTGCCGATGCCACCGGCACCATGCGCAAGGAACCGTCGCGCGTGTCGGAGGAGTCGGACGGCGACAGCACGGCAGGCTCCGCGTCGACGGCAGCCGACCCGTCCACGCCGACCAAGCCGCGCCGCTCGCGCAGTCGTCGACGTACCCGCGCCGGGCAGGACAGCCAGAAGGCGTCCGGTTCCACCGAGTCCGCAACCGCCGCCGCGTCGGGTGCCCCCGAGGGCGGCGCAGGAGATTCTGCATCGGACACGACCACCAAGACCGCTCCGCGTCGCCGCAGACGCCGCCGGTCCAGTGGATCCTCCGCCGATGCCGGGCCGGCCACCGCGAGCGCGTCGGAGTAGCCTCCCGTCGTGCTGGCTCCAGAACGTCGGACGAGAACCGACCTCGTCGTCGCAGCAGCCATTGCAGTGGTGGTACTGGTTGCCATGGGCACCGCGTGGTTCACCGGCGATGCCCGCGGCACCACCTCGGTGCCCGCCGGAGAACCGCTTCCCGCGGTCGAGCCGGCGACCGCTGTGCCTGCGTCCCTGACCGAACTGTGGCGCGCAGCGAGCGGGGCCACGGACGCCGCCCGCACACCGGTGCCGGTTGTCACCGGGTCCTCGGTGGTGACCGCCGACGGGGGGTCGGTCGTCGGTCGAAGCCCACGGTCCGGCGAACAGGCCTGGTCCTACAGTCGTGATCTGCCGCTCTGCGCGGTGGTCTCGTCCTGGAACACCGCAGTCGCGGTCTACCGCGATGATCGCGGCTGTTCACAGGTGACCGAACTCGGCGGGGCAACCGGGCAGCGGACTGCGCAACGCACATCCGACGCCGACGCGGCGGTTCGTCTGTCCTCCGACGGCACCTACGTGACGTCGAGGGGCGATACCCGCATGGAACTGTGGCGATCGGACATGGTGCGCACCCTCGAGTACGGTCGGGTCGCTGCCCCGGTCAATCCTGGTAGTCAGCCGAGGACCGGGTGCACTCTGTTGTCCTCGGCGTCGTCGAACTCCCGCACCGCCGTACTCGAGCAGTGCCCGGGCGAGGCCGCAGCCAGATTGTCGGTGCTCGCTCCCGCCCCCAAGGACGCGAGCGAACCCGAGGAGTACGGGTCGACCGTAGTACCCGAACTCGTTCCCGGGCCCGACTCCCCTACTACCGGAAGCATCATCGCGGTAACCGGAAGCCTTGTTGCGCTGCATATTCCAGCAGAGAACGGTAGACCTGATCGAGTCGGAATCCTCGACGACTCGGCCGCGAAGATCTCCGAATTCACCCTGCCCGGCACCCTCTCTCCCGCTCAGGGCTCCCCGAATTTGCCTGCGACGAAAGCAGGTTCGGTCTTCACCTGGTTCACCGGCGCAGGAGTGCAGGCGTTCGATACCGCCGACCTGTCGCCGTCGTGGTCCTACCCCGGAGCCCTCGGGAGCGGAGCCGTCATGGCAGGACGGCTGCTGGTTCCGGTGCCCGACGGTATCGCGGTGCTCGATCTCGCAACCGGCGTCGCGACGGCCGAGATCCCGGTCGACCGAGGCGACTACGCCGGTCCGATCCAGATGTCGGTGATCGGTGATGTGGTCGTCGAGCAGCGCGGCGACCACCTCGTCGCTCTCGGCTGACCAATCTGCCCGCGGAACGGATCTACTCGGCCGAGTCGTACGTTGTCAGCGCTGCTCCGTCGTCCCAGTGCGCGAGCAAGTTCTCGGCGAGTTCCCGATAGGCCTGCGCTCCCTTGTTCTTTCGCCCCGACAGCACCGTCGCGCCCGATGCGCTCGCCTCGGCGAATCGAACGGTCCGCGGGATAGGTGGCGCCAGGACCGGCAGCGCGTATCTGTCCGAAACGTCACCGAGCACATCCCGGCTGTGGGTTGTACGAGCGTCGAACAGTGTGGGCAGTGCGCCGAGCAGTGTCAGGTCGGGGTTGGTGATCTGCTGCACCTCGGACACCGTCCGCAGCAGTTGGCCGACTCCTCGATGAGCGAGGGTCTCGCACTGCAGCGGCACCAGCACCGACTGTGCGGCGGTGAGACCGTTGAGGGTCAGCACTCCGAGCGAGGGTGGACAGTCGATCACGACGACGTCGAAGTCCTCGAGGATCGGACCGAGCGCACGCTTGAGCGCGAACTCACGACCAGCACGCATCAGCAACAGCGCTTCCGCTCCTGCGAGGTCGATCGTCGCCGGCAACAGCACGATCCCTTCCGCAGTCTCTATCAGCACGTCCTCGACCTCGGCGTCCCCCGTCAGCACTTCGTGCACAGAGGAGTCGAGCTTGTCCGGGTTGTGCCCGAGAGAGAACGTCAGGCAGCCCTGCGGGTCGAGGTCGACCACCAGCACCCGTCGGTCCAGCGCATGCAGCGCAGCGGCAAGCGAGGCCACCGTGGTGGTCTTGGCCACGCCGCCCTTCTGATTCGCTACCGCAAGAATTGTCGTCACGGCCCTGATCCTTGCGTACATCGAGCCGATGAGCGAGGGTTCGGCACCTCCCGGGCGCGTCAGTGCATCGAAACCGGTGTCGCCGCTCCTTCACCGACATGCTTGGTGCGAGGCAGGAAGTACGCGGGAACGAACGTCAGGACGATCAGGACCAGCGCAACCATGAAGGTGGTTCCGAAGGCCCGCGCCGAGATGTCGAACGCTTCGGCCGGGCTGGTGGCGGTCGCGGCAGGCTTCTGCTGAGCCGTGAGCACCACGGCCATCAGTGCGGTACCGATCGAACCGGCGGCCTGCTGGACGATGTTCATCAAGGTCGAACCGCGAGCAACGGTTTCGTTCGTCAGCGTCTGCAGGGCAGCGGTTATGATCGGCATCATCGTCGAACCGAGGCCGAGTCCCATGACGAACAGTGCACCGATCAGCAGGGTGTACGAGGTGTCGGTACCCACCTGAGTGAACACGGCCATACCGGCTGTGATGAGGCCCATGCCCACCAGCACGATGCGGCCAGGGCCGGTCTTGTCGGCGATGATCCCCGCAATCGGCATGGCGATCATCGCTCCGATGCCCTGCGGTGCGAGCAGCAGCCCGGCAGACAGGGTCGATTCGCCGCGAAGCAGAAAGTAACTGGGGAACAGCAGCCCCGCGCCCATGAAGGCGATCATGAACAGGGTGGTGGTGATCACCGCTACCGACAGCGACCTGTTCCGGAACAACCGCAGATCGATCAAGGGATGCTCGACGCGACGCGCGTGAAATACGAACAGCACGATCAGAACCAGGCCCACGATGACCGGGGCGAGCACCTTCACCGCCAGGACGGTTTCGGTTTCGACGACCGAGGATGCACCGTAGAGGAACAACGCAAGGCCGGGCGAGAGCATCAGCATGCCGCGGAAGTCGAAGGATTCGGAGGGGCTCGGATCGTCCTTGGGGAAGATCGCGATGGCCGCTATCAGGGCAATGATGCCGATCGGCAGGTTGATCAGGAAGATCCAGTGCCAGCTCGCCGCGTCGATCAGCCAGCCGCCGAGGATGGGCCCCGCGATGGGTCCGATCAGCATCGGAACACCCAGTACCGCCATCACCCGGCCGATGCGCTCGGGGCCTGCAGCGCGCGTCATGATGGTCATGCCGAGGGGCATCAGCATGCCACCGCCGAGGCCCTGCAGCACTCGGAACACGACCAGAGAGGTGATGTCCCAGGCGAAACTGCACAGCACCGAACCGAGGACGAACAACACGAGCGCGGTGATGTAGAGGCGCTTGGTTCCGAAGCGATCGGCAGCCCAGCCGGTCAGGGGTATGACTGTTGCCAGGGCCAGGGTGTAGCCCGTCATGGTCCACGCGGCGTTGGCGTACGTGGTGCCGAACACGTCGGTGAACGTTCTCAGGGCCACGCTGACGACGGTGACATCGAGAATCGACATGATGGCACCGAGTACCACGACCCCGGCGATCTTCAGCAACGCGCCGTCGAGCTTGTGCGGCGCATCCGAGAGCGCAGGCTTGTGCAGGTCGGTCATTTTTCTCCAGATCGATATCGGTGTCCGTGTGGTCTGCCATCGGGGCGCGTTGCCGGGCAGAGTTCACTGCGCACGAGGCGGTGAAGATTCGTGTGACAGTAACCGTCCAGTAGGTCCGTGCTCAACGGAATTCGGCCGATGCACTGCGCCGGGTGCCTATGACAATGCCCACATCTGCAGTTCGGGCATGATCGCTGTCATGACTACACACGCCGCCGTCGACGCCGGCAGAGTTGTTCTGCTCAGACACGGGGAGACCGAATGGGCTCTCGCCGGAAAACACACCGGAAACACCGACGTTCCACTCACGAGCGTCGGCGAGCAGCAGGCCGTCGATGCGGGGTCGTTGCTGAGGCTGCTGCAGCTGCGCGATCCGCTGGTGATCTCGAGCCCACGGGAACGGGCACGCAGAACCGCCGAACTCGCCGGCCTCGAGGTCGATCGAACCTGGGATGCATTGTCGGAGTGGGACTACGGGGACTACGAGGGCATCACGTCCGACGAGATCCACCAGACGGTTCCGCACTGGACCGTGTGGACTCATCCGTGTCCTGGTGGTGAGTCGATCAGCGATATCGCGGTTCGGGTCGAGTTGGTCCTGTCGGTGGTCCTGCCACTGCTGGACTCGCGCGACGTCGTACTCGTCGGCCACGGCCACTTCTCGCGCGCTCTCATCGCGGGGTGGACGGAGGCGTCGGTCACCGAAGGCAAACGGTTCGCCATGTCACCTGCTGCATATTCGTTGCTCGGCTTCGAGCACTCGTTCCGCCAGGTCGTTGCGCACAATGTGCATCCGTCCATTCTCGGCGCGGCCGCAGCGGCTACCGAGGGCGGACGATGATCCGCCGGGCGAGAGAGTCCGATGTACCTGCCATCACCGCTCTCGTGCACGAACTCGCCGCGTACGAGAAGTCGTCGTCGCTGTGCACCGTGCGAGCCGAGCAGCTCCGTTCTGCACTGTTCGGGGCGCAGCCGTCGGTGTTCGCACACGTCGCCGAGCACGAAGAAACGGTGGTGGGGTGCGCGCTCTGGTTTCTGAATTTTTCGACGTGGGACGGCGTCAACGGAATCTATCTGGAGGACCTGTACGTGCAGCCGTCGGCGCGAGGCGGTGGCCACGGCACCGCGCTGCTCGCAGCGTTGGCCGCCGAATGCGTCGAGCGTGATTACACGCGGCTGACCTGGTCCGTTCTGGATTGGAACACGCCTTCGATCGGCTTCTACCGATCGTTGGGTGCGCAGTCGCAGGACGAGTGGACCACGTTCCGATTGACCGATGATGCGCTCGTCGAACTCGCCGCGTCCGCGCGGTGACAGGTCTGATTCAGCCGAGTTCGTCGTCGACGTCGCTGTATTCCGCTGCCATCCACTGCGAGGACGGCGGACTGAACAGCAGTGCGAGCACAGCGATGACGACAAGACCGAGAACGATGCCGTAGGCGGTCTGATGCGATCCGGTCAGCAGCGACCACGCGACGGGCAGGAGCAGTAGCTGGACGACGGTGGCGATGGCTCTGCCCCAACGTTTTCCGAGTATCAGTGCGACGCCGGCGGCCCCGACTCCGACGCCGAGAACGCCGAACCAGCCAGCGGTGCCGTAGCCGTTGGCGACGGCGTTGTCCCCGTCGCCGGAGAAGGCCCGGACGAGTAGGACGACCGCGGCGATCAGCGAGGCCGCGCCCTGGGCCGCGACGAGGACACCTGCGGATCGAAACGTGACCGGCGGCGTGAGGTTCTCGGGTGTGGTGGACACGCGACCAGCCTAGGCAACCAGAAGTGGAGCCCGCGGAACGACCCGTTAGTGTCTGTGCTCGTGCATGCGCTGCTGATCGTCAATCCCAATGCGACTTCCACGACCGCAGCGGCGCGTGATCTGTTGGCTCACGCGTTGGCCAGTCGAGTGCGGGTGACAGTTGCGCATACGACTCATCGAGATCATGCGTCGGAGCTGGCTCGGGGTGCCCGTGAGGACGGGATGGGTCTGGTGATCGTCCACGGGGGCGATGGCACGGTCAACGAGGTGATCAACGGACTGCTCGGGGTGCCGTTGCCGACCTCGATGCAGGCGGTGACGATCGGTGCGATTCCGCCTATTGCGGTTGTTCCCGGCGGTAGTGCGAATGTGTTCGCTCGTTCGCTCGGTATCGAGGCGGATCCGGTGGCGGCGACGAATCAGCTGATCGGGTTGCTCGATGCGCGGGCGCGGCGGACGATCGGGTTGGGCCACTGCGACAATCGATGGTTCACATTCAATGCGGGGATGGGCTTGGATGCCGAGGTGTGTCGCGCTATCGATGCCAGCCGTAAGGACGGTAGGCCGGTATCGGCGACGCGGTATGTGCGGTCCGCGGTGCAGGAGTTCTTCAAGCACAAGCGCAGGCCGGCACGGTTGACGGTCGAGGTGTCGGGGCTCGATCCGTTCGAGCGGGTGCACTATGCATTCGTCTCGAATTCGAGTCCGTGGACGTATCTGAACGAGCGACCGGTGCACACGAATCCCGGGACTGGTTTCGATTCCGGTCTCGGTCTGTTCGCGATGCAGTCGACTGCTCTGTTTCCCACGCTGCGGGTCTCGCGGCAGTTGCTGTCCAAGGGAGCGGAGCCGAAGTCTCGCAAGCTGATTCGTCTCGATGACGTACCGAATGTGCGAATTTCCTCGGCGGAGCCGGTCGGCCTGCAGATGGATGGCGATTACTTGGGTGAACGCACGGAGGCGGAATTTTTCTCCACTCCCGACGCGTTGGAAGTGGTGGCTCCGGGGGCGTAGGCGCTGGTTGCGCCGGGCCCACGAGAGCCCGTATGCACGCGTTCGTGCGAAAAAACGAGCGAAAACTGTCTGCTCCAGGTACAAAGGAGCGCAGAATATGTGAGCCTAACAGAGTGAGCTTGACCACGGTCACGCGCGTAGCCCTTGACTTCACCTGAGTTCGTGAAAGCATTCACAAGCAACAGTGCGGAAACATTGGTTACCCACTCGTGAACAGAAGAGAAACGAACGGCGCTGCGGCGCCCGGTAAGGAGCAGAGGATGGACTGGCGCCACAAGGCAATTTGTCGCGATGAAGACCCGGAACTATTTTTCCCGGTGGGAAACAGTGGCCCGGCTCTCGCGCAGATCGCCGATGCCAAAGTCGTCTGCACTCGGTGCCCCGTCACCGCTGAATGCCTGTCCTGGGCACTCGAATCCGGTCAGGATGCCGGAGTGTGGGGCGCAATGAGTGAAGACGAGCGCCGTGCGCTCAAGCGACGCAACGCACGTACGCGCGCACGCAGCACAGTCTGAGACGCTTTAGCACTACCCCGGGAGGCCCGGTATCCGCTCGCAGCGGGTGCCGGGCCTTCTGCTCGGGTGAGGGATGTAGCGCAGCCTGTGGATGTAACACAGCATGTGGACGTAACGCAGTATTCACCGAGCGTGTATCAGGGCCGGGCCGCGCGGCGTCCCAACGGAACCCTCAGCATCGCGTCGGTTCCCCCGCCTGGTGCCGGATGCAGGCCGAGCGACCCGCTCAGCTCCACCGAAACCAGGGTGCGGACGATCTGCAGGCCCAGCCCGTCCGAGCGCTCCAGCGAGAATCCACTCGGTAGACCGCGCCCGTCGTCGTGGATGACCACGTCCAGCCATTTCGCGGATCGATCTGCACCGATCCTCACCAGACCTGCCGATCCGGCGTCGAAACCGTGCTCCATCGCGTTCTGCACCAGTTCGGTCAGCACCATGACCAACGAGGTGGCTCGCTCGGCCGAGAAGACTCCGAGTTTGCCCTCGCGTATCACTCGCACCCGCGGGTTGACCGTTGCGATGTCGAGCATGATCGGTACCAGTCGATCGACTATCTCGTCGAGATCGATTTCCTCGTCGACCGACATCGACAGCATTTCGTGTACGAGGGCGATGGACGTGACCCGGCGGACCGATTCGGCCAGTGCAGTGCGCGCTTCTTCGTTCTCGAGTCGACGAGACTGCAATCGGAGCAGGGCCGCAACGGTCTGCAGATTGTTCTTGACGCGATGGTGGATCTCCCGGATGGTCGCATCCTTGCTGAGCAGGGCGCGGTCGCGTCGTTTCACCTCGGTGACATCGCGAACCAGTACCGCCGCACCGGCGGACCGACCGTGGGGCTGCAGCGCCAGCGTGCGAACCAGAACGGTGGCACCGCGGGCGTCGACCTCCATCCGATGACCCACGTTCCCGTTGATGGAGGACCGAATATGGTCGGCGACGTCCTGCGAGTCGAACGGGTCGGTCACCAGTGATCGGGTGACCGACGCCAGGTCCCGGCCGGACAGTTCCGTCGTCAGTCCCATCCGGTGGTACGCCGAGAGCGCGTTCGGACTGGCGTACTCCACCCGACCCTCGGTGTCGATGCGGATGAAGCCGTCACCGGCCCGAGGAGAGGAGTTGACGTCGGTGCGCTCCTCCGGTGTCGGAAACGTGCCTTCACTGATCATCAGGCAGAGGTCATCGGCGCACTCTCGATAGGCCACCTCGAGTGCACTGGGCGGGCGAAGCTGGGCCGGGTTGGTATCGCGCGTCAGCACTGCGATCACGTGCTCGCCGCAGCGCACCGGAATACTCTCGCTTCGCGTCTGGACACCGCTCTGGACGATCTTGCGTTGCTGTAGGGCGACCATGACATCCGGGTGCTCAGAGTCGGAGATCGTCGTGCCGACGATGTCGTGCGTGAACACCGTCGGTGCAGTCGTGGGACGGCATTGGGCCACACACAGCACGTCGGCGTTCGCACTGGACACGTCGTCCGTTCCGACCCACAGGAGAACGTCCGCGAAGGACAGGTCCGCCAGCAGCTGCCACTCCCCTACGACACGTTGCAGATGGTCGACGGCATTGCCGGGAAGGTCGGTGTGTTCGGCGAGCAGGTCACTGAGGGTCGACACGTGATCTCAGGTAACCGTGGATCAGGACACGACGGCGATGAGATCGCCCTGCTGGATGACATCACCCACCGCGACGTCCACGGACGTGACCGTCCCTGCCGTCTCTGCCAGCACCGGAATTTCCATCTTCATCGATTCCAGGATCACCAGAGTGTCACCGATCTCGACAGCGTCACCTCGGCCCACGACCACCTGAAACACCGTGGACACCATCTCCGCTCGAACGTCCTCGGACATCGACGAGCCCCTCTCTCACGTCACCACGCACTGTGCCGGACACCCACTCGGGCCAGGCCCGTCACAGTAAGCCAATCACACGTGGGACACTGTAGTGAACAAACGAGAGGAGCCCATCATGGGAAAGCGTGGACGTAAGAAGCGTGCTCGTAAGGGCAACAAGGCCAACCACGGCAAACGTCCCAACAGCTGACGGTTTGCCGCGAACCGGCGAGGGGCCGAGAAGCATCTGCTTCTCGGCCCCTCGTCTGTTGTCCGAAGTCGGGTGTCGGGTGTCCGGCGCTACTGATCGGCGTCGGTCTGGCGAATCAGCACGGTCCTGCGTATCTCGACGCTCAGTCGTTCGCGCAGTCCCGCCGGTGCCTGGTCTCCGCCGCACTTGCGCGAGATCAGCTTCTTGACTTTTTCTTCGATTCCGTAGGCCTCGAAGCACGATCCGCACTCGTCGATGTGCTTCTGCAGGCGTGCGCGGCTTGCCTCGTCACACTCGTTGTCGAGCATGATCCACACGTCTGCGATGACCGCCGAGCAGTCGAGGTTCTCGAACTGCTCGCCTGCGTCGGCATCTCCGGTACCCGTCATCGCACTACCTCCTGCTCGTGGCGATCGACTGCGCCGTCCCGGTTGAACCCTCGCTCGCGCGCCACACCGGCCAGCAATCCCCTCAGCTGCTTACGTCCGCGATGCAGCCGAGACATCACCGTGCCGATCGGAGTACCCATGATCTCCGCGATCTCCTTGTACGGGAATCCCTCGACATCGGCGTAGTACACGGCCATCCGGAACTCTTCGGGCAGCGACTGCAATGCCGCTTTGATGTCGTCGTCGGGCAACGCGTCGAGTGCCTCGACCTCTGCGGAGCGCAGTCCGGTCGACGTGTGCTCGGCGGTGGCGGCGAGCTGCCAGTCACTGATCTCGTCCGTCGGATACTGAGCGGGCTGACGCTGCTTCTTCCGATAGGAATTGATGTACGTGTTGGTCAGAATCCGATAGAGCCACGCTTTGAGATTGGTCCCGTCGCGGAACGACCGAAAGGCCGAATACGCCTTCACGAACGTCTCCTGCACCAGGTCCTCGGCGTCGGCGGGGTTCCGCGTCATCCGCAGCGCTGCACCGTAGAGCTGATCGAGCATGGGCAACGCATCGCGCTCGAAACGCTCGGTCAGCTGAGCCTCGGTCTCGGCCGCGCGCTGCTCCGCGATCGCCTTCTCGTCCTCGATTGCAGTGGCTGCTGCTGCGGGAGTCCTGGCTTCTGTCACGCTGATCCCTTCGGTAGCTTCCACCGTCCAGGCTACCGCGCCGGCCACCGACTTCGGCGCAGAGATCACCTCCGCCAATGCCAGGGGACGCTCCGCGGTCAGCAATGCCATAGTTCGTTCCTTCCGCCCTCGTACGTATCTGTGAGTGCACAACACTGCTCCGTGCCGACGTGTTCCCGCCGGATCGCTAGAGTCCCGTTGATGGCCGCGTCCACACCCGCTCTCGCACTGCTCACCGCACAGGGGGTGGCCCACACCGTGCATTCCTACGACCACGACCCGCGGGCCCAGTCCTACGGCGAGGAGGCAGCACAGATACTCGTCGAACGGCTCGGAGTTCGCCCCGAACGAGTGTTCAAGACTCTCGTCGTCGAACGTGCCGATCGCTCACTGGCCGTTGCAGTCGTGCCCGTCACGACCACGCTCGCGCTCAAAGCAGCGGCGGCGGCGCTGGCCACCCGCAAGATCACCCTGGCAGACAGAGCTGCAGCGGAGCGGTCCTCGGGATACGTGTTCGGCGGAATATCGCCCCTCGGCCAACGCAGATCCCTACCCACGGCGATCGACGACTCCGCTCTGGATTTCGAGACGATTCTGTGCAGCGGCGGACGCAGAGGACTCGAAATCGAAGTGGCCCCGGACGATCTGGTCCGGCTCACCCGCGCGACAACCGCGCCCATCGCCGCGCGCTGATCCCGAATGAGCGAAGATGGACCCGTGAGCACTTGGACAGCCCCCGCCGCCGTCGCACCCGTCGACGCGACCGTCACTCTCCCCGGATCGAAGTCGATCACCAATCGCGCGCTGATCATCGCCTCCCTGGCATCTGGTCCATCGAGAATCACCGGTGCCCTGCGCAGTCGTGACACGGACCTGATGATCGACGCTTTGTCGACGCTGGGAATCGAGATCACGGCCGCGCCGGACGACCGAACGGCACTGACGGTGACCCCGGCTCCGCTTCGTGGCGGAGCGGTGGAGTGCGGACTCGCAGGCACTGTCATGCGTTTCGTACCGCCCCTGGCCGCGCTTGCCGTCGGCGAGGTCTCGTTCGACGGTGACGAGCAGGCACGCAGTCGCCCTCTGGACACGATTCTCGACGCGCTGCGCGCGGTGGGAGCCGAGATCGAGGGAAGTGCGCTGCCGTTCACGATGCACAGCACGGGCTCACTGCGCGGCGGACCGGTCGAGATCGACGCCTCGGGATCCTCGCAGTTCGTCTCGGGCCTGATGCTCTCGGCCACCGCATTCGACGAGGGCATAGAAATCCACCACGTCGGCAAGCCCGTTCCGTCCATGCCGCACATCGACATGACGGTCGAGATGCTGCGGAGAGCAGGCGTGCGGGTAGAGACCCCCGAGAGCGGAGGCGACGCGAACACCTGGCGCGTCCACCCGGGGCCGGTCGCCCCGACCGAATGGAGCATCGAGCCGGACCTGTCCAACGCGACCCCTTTTCTGGCTGCGGCTGTCGCAACGAAAGGCGTAGTGCGCGTTCCGAACTGGCCACAATCGACCACTCAGCCCGGTGACGCGATTCGCGAGATACTCGCGCAGATGGGCGCGCGAGTCGATCTGAGTGCGGGCATCCTCACCGTCGAAGGACCGGATACGTTGCACGGCATCGACTTCGATCTCCACGATGTCGGCGAGCTGACCCCGACGGTCGCCGCGCTGGCGACGCTGGCGCAGGGCCCATCGATCCTGCGCGGTATCGCCCATCTTCGTGGTCACGAGACCGATCGACTCGCCGCGCTCACGACCGAGATCACGCGGCTGGGCGGCCGCGCAATCGAAACCGAGGACGGCATCCGCATCGAACCGGCCGCGCTGCACGGTGGCTGCTGGCACTCGTACGCCGACCACCGGATGGCCACGGCGGGAGCAATCGTCGGACTGCGAGTTCCCGGAGTCGAGGTCGACGATATCGGCACCACGGCCAAGACGCTCCCTGGATTCGAGAAGCTATGGGACGCAATGCTGTCCGCGTCGACACCGAGCGGGGTCGGCTCCTGACCGCGCGTCGATACGACGAGTCCGACGTCCGAATCCGGCCGGGCAAGAGTTCACGCCCGCGCACCAAGACTCGGCCCGAACACAACGACGCCGAGGCCGGCATGGTCGTCTCGGTCGACCGCGGCCGATGGGGATGTGTGCTCGGCGGCGATCCGTCCCGCCCGGTCGTGACGATGCGGGCTCGTGAGCTCGGCCGCACCCCGATCGTCGTGGGCGACGAAGTCGACATCGTCGGCGACCTGTCGGGCAAGGTCGACACGCTCGCTCGAATCGTCCGCGTGGCCGAACGCCGCACGGTGTTACGCCGAACGGCAGACGACACCGACCCGTTCGAGCGCGTCGTGGTGGCCAACGCCGATCGCTTGCTCATCGTTGCCGCACTCGCAGATCCGCCACCACGTACCGGCTTCGTCGAACGAGCGCTGGTCGCCGCATACGTCGGCGGCCTCGAACCCGTACTGTGCCTGACCAAGAGCGACCTGGCCGACCCGGCCGAGTTCACCGCCGCGTTCACCGATCTCGACCTGCCGGTGGTTCTTGCTGGGCAGTCCGAGGACCTCACCGAGGTCACTGCGATGCTGACCGACAAGGTGACTGCCCTCGTCGGCCATTCCGGCGTCGGCAAGTCCACGCTCGTCAACAGATTGGTGCCCGACGCCTATCGCGCGACCGGCGTGGTCTCGGGCGTCGGCAAAGGACGACACACCTCCACTCAGTCGGTGGCGCTGCCGCTACCCGGCGGCGGCTGGGTGGTGGACACTCCGGGTATCCGGTCGTTCGGCCTGGCCCACATTTCTCCGGAAAACGTCGTCGCCGCTTTCTCGGACCTCGCCGGAACGATCGAGGACTGCCCGCGGGGGTGCACTCACCTCGGCCCTCCAGCCGATCCCGAATGCGCGCTGGACACCCTCACCGGCGACCCGGCTCGGCGCGTGGCCGCGGTGCGCCTACTTCTCGAGGCCGTTCGAACCAACGAAGCCTGGTAGCGGCCGCCCCCTTTCGGGGACGGCCACCACCAGGCGTGCACGCAGTCTGTGACTTACGCGGCCGTCCGCACCGGCCTACGAGTCCTCTTGCGCTTCTTCGTTTCTGCGATTGCGGTACGCAGACCGCGACGCTTGCCGGTCGCGGGATCGACGGTGAACAATCCGGTCGGACCATCGGCGAACTTGCGCTCGGATGCGGTTTCCGGAGCATCGTCGCTGGTCGCCTTCAGGTACTTGTTGGGCAGCGAGAGTTTCGCGATGGTCCGCCACGACAGGAAGTACTGGTGGACGATCGACCCTGTCGTGTAGGGCAGGTCGTACTTCTCGGCGAGTTCGACCACTCGAACCTTGATTTCCCGCAGGCGGTTGCTGGGGAGATCGGGAAAGAGGTGGTGCTCGATCTGGTAGCAGAGGTTACCGCTCATGAATTCCATGACGGGGCCCGCGTTGAAGTTCGCGCTGCCGAGCATCTGACGCAGGTACCACTGCCCCTGTGTCTCGCCCTCCATGTCGGACTTGGTGAACTTCTCCGCACCGTCCGGGAAGTGTCCACAGAAGATCACGGTGTTGGTCCACACGTTCCGGATCATGTTGGCGGCGATATTGGCCGTCAACGTGCTCTTCCACGCAGGACCGGTCAGCAGCGGGTGCAGGATGTAATCCTTGCCGATCTGCTTGCCGACCTTCTCGAGCACTTCACGACGCTTCTGCTCGAACTCCTCGCGTGGCACGCGGCCCTTGGCAACCTTGCCCAGTTCGAGATGCTGCAAGGCCACGCCGTACTCGAAGAACAACTGCAGCAGCAGGTTCAGGACCGGGTTCGCAAGGTTGAACGGCTTCCACCGCTGGTCGCGGGTGACGCGGAGCAGGCCGTAGCCCACGTCGTCGTCCATGCCCAGAATGTTGGTGTACTTGTGATGAATGTAGTTGTGCGTCTGCTTCCAGTGCGCCGACGGTCCCGTGTTGTCCCACTCCCACGAGGTGGAGTGAATTTCGGGATCGTTCATCCAATCCCACTGGCCGTGCATGACGTTGTGGCCCAGTTCCATGTTCTCGATGATCTTCGCGGCCCCGAGCATGGCCGTACCCGCGAGCCACGCCGGTCGGCGTCGACTGGCGAACAACAGTGCTCGGCCGCCGATGTCGAGAGAACGCTGGAGACGGATGGTGTTCTTGACGTACCGGGCGTCGCGTTCACCGCGGGACGCCTCGATGTCACGCCGAATCGCATCGAGCTCGTGACCCAACGCCTCGATGTCGGCATCGGTGAGATGCGCGTATTCCTTGATGTCCGTTATCGCCATGGATACAACCTCCTGGCAGTCGTGAACACACAGCATGCAGGTGATGGGCCATGTGCAATTCCGCCTCCTACCGTACCGTAGGTTACGGTCGCGTAGGTTGCGTCGAGCAATCTGTGTGACGATTCACAATTCGTCGCGGCCACCCGATTGACGGAGAGCCTTCGCCTGACGCTTGGCTTCCTTCTTCGCATTGCGCAGGGCGATCCGGGCCTCTTGCATGGCCGATCGCAATCCACGACGCTGTCCGGTGAGCGGGTCGATCCGGAGCGCATGGACCGTCGGCGAATCGCCCACCCGCCAGCGCCGCTCGGACGAGGTCTCGGGAGCATCGTCGGACGTCGCCCGCAACCACCTGTCGGGCAGCGACAGCTTGTGAATGGTTCGCAGCGCCAACAGATACTGCTTACCGAGCGAACCCGTCGTGTACGGCAAATCGTACTTCTCACACAGTGCGTGCACCCGCTCGGCAATTTCGGAGTACCGATTGCTCGGCAGGTCCGGGAACATGTGGTGCTCGATCTGGTAGCACAGATTGCCGCTCATGAAGGCCATCACCGGCCCCGCCTCGAAGTTGGCGCTGCCGAGCATCTGGCGCAGGTACCACTCGGGACGCGTCTCCGTCTCGAACTGTCCGATCGTGAACTTCTCGGCACCGTCGGGAAAATGACCACAGAAGATCACCGCGTAAGCCCACAGGTTGCGGACGAGGTTGGCGGTGGCATTGGCCGTGAGCGTGGACTTCCACGCCGGTCCGGTCAGGGCGGGAAACAGGACGAAGTCCTTGCCCACCTGTCGGGCTATCTTGCGTGCGAAGGCCCGAGTCGCAGGCGACTTCAACAGGCCCTTCTCGTTCTCGCCGTCCAACTGCTTCTGAGCGTCGTAGTCGTGCAACGCGATACCCCACTCGAACGTCGCCGCCAACACGATGTTGGCGAGAGGTTGAACGAGGTTGATCGGCTTCCACGGCTCGTCCCTGGTCATGCGCAGGATGCCGAACCCGATGTCGTCGTCCATACCGACGATGTTGGTGTAGGTGTGATGCGAGTAGTTGTGCGCACGCTTCCACTGCTCGGACGGCCCGGTCTGATCCCACTCCCACGACACGGAATGGATCTCCGGATCGTTCATCCAGTCCCACTGGCCGTGCATCACGTTGTGGCCGAGTTCCATGTTCTCGATGATCTTGGAGACACTGAGCATCGCCGTCCCGACGAGCCAGGCCGGTCGATACTTGCTGCCGAGCAACACCGCGCGCCCACCGAGCTCCAACAGCCGCTGCAGCCTGATGGTTCGCCTGATGTACGCAGCATCGCGTTCGCCGCGACTGTCTTCGACGTCTCGACGAATCGCGTCCAGCTCACGCCCGAACGCTTCCATGTCCGCTTCGCTCAGGTGCGCGAACTCTTTGATGTCGGTGATGGCCACCGGGTCCTCCAACAGTTGAGAAGCAGTGCCCGAAATGCCAGCTTTCGGCGTGGGCAACCTACGTAAGCGTAACCGAACAGCCTGAGAAGGCCGTGTGCGAAAAACAGACCTACAGTTCCAATGTGCAATCGCCCGCAGCAGCGGAAATACAGGTCTGCACGCGTTCACCCTCGGCGTGTTCCTTGCCCGAACGTAGGTCGATGACATGCCCTGCCGTCAACGGGACCACACACGTCTGGCAGATACCCATCCGGCAGCCGAACGGCATCTGAACACCGACTCCCTCGCCCGCTTCCAGCAGACTCGTCGCCCCGTCGACAGCGACCTTCTTGTCCGATTTGGAGAACGTCACCGTGCCGCCCGCACCGGAGGTGTCGGCCCTGGAAATCTCGAATCGCTCGAGGTGAAGTTTGTCCTCGATCCCCTCCCGCTTCCAGGTCTTCTCGATCTCTTCGAGCAGAGCCGCAGGGCCACAGGCCCATGTGTCTCGCGTCCGCCAATCGGGGTACATCGCGTCGAGAGAGGCGAGCGCGAACTTGCCGCCGGATCGCGTCAGCTGCACATGAGAGGTGAAATTGGGGTGGGTTTTCTCCAGCGCGGCGAGTTCCGCGGCGAACATGACCTCGTCCTCGGTGGGGGCCGAGTGAATATGGACCGTGTCGGGCATGTCCCCGTGCCGATCGAGCGCCCTGAGCATCGAGATGACCGGGGTGATGCCACTGCCCGCGGTGACGAACAGGATCTTGTTCGGCGGCGGCACCGGCAATGCGAAGTTGCCCTTCGGAGCGGCAAGGCGAACGATGGTTCCCTGCGGCACACCGCCGACGAGGTGCGAGGACAGGAAGCCCTCCGGCATCGCCTTCACGGTGATGGAGATCAGCTTGTCTTCCCAGTCCGGCGGTGAGGTCAACGAATACGACCGCCAGTGCCACCGGCCGCCGAGGTGCAGACCGATACCGATGTACTGACCCGGCTGATAGTCGAAATTGAAGCCCCAGCCGGGCCGAATCACCAGGGTCACCGCAGTGGCGGTTTCCTTCTCCACACGTACGATCCGACCTCGCAGTTCGCGAGCCGACCACAGTGGATTCGCCAAATGCAGATAGTCGTCCGGCAACAAAGGCGTGGTGATGCGGGTGAAGGCACCGCGCACCATGTTCAGCCTGGGACGCTTGGGTGCCGAGACGCCTGCCGCGGGAGCTTCCAGCCACTTCTTCAGATCCATCGGGTGTTCCATCTCCTCGATCGAGACACTGAGCCGTATGCGGTCATCGAGGTTACGCTACCGTAGGTTCTCGGCCAGGGTTGTCTGCGCCACAACTCTGCGGGGACGATCACAGCGAAATCAGAGCAGCTCGAGCAGGAACGACAACTCCTGTGGGGCGTACCACGCCAACGTGTGATCCTCGGCGTCCCCCAACACGAACTCCGCGTCGATATCGCCCATGTCGGCCGCGTCGACGACTGCCACGGCCTTGGCAACCGCCGATTCGGCACCTTCGAGATCGACGTGCACCGACGCGACCTGATCCATCCGCACAGGATCCGCCAGCCGTACGACGGCATCGTCGAGATCGGGTCGCAGTGTGGGATCGTCCACATCGGCTGCGATCACGGCCCGCCGATACACCACGCCCTCGGCGACCGTCCCCGTATCGGCCTCGCCGTCGACGGCAGCAGCGATCAGCCGCAGCGAGGCACGGGCCGCCTCCCCCATCGCGACCTCGGCCAACTCCTCGTCGTCACCGGAGGAGTAGGCCTCACGCAGGGTCGGCGTCACCGCGAAGGCCGTGCGCGAGACCGGGCTGAATTCGCCTTCCGCCGACAACACTTTCAAGAACTCCAGCGTCGCCGGAACATAGACTCGCATTGCGAAGACCTCACACTCTCGATTCGTTACTCGCGTCGACCAACTCTTCCAGCGCCTCGTGCAACAGCGCTGTCACCACGTCCACATCCGGCATGGCACCACGGTCGGCGTTGAGCCCGAAGAACACGAAGCCGTCGTACGACGTCAGCCCGATGCTCAGCGCCTGATTCTCGAACAGCGGCGAGACCGGGTACATCTCGAGCATCCGCGCACCGCCGACATAGAGCGGAAATTGTGGCCCGGGCGCGTTGGTGACGATCAGATTGAACACCCGCTGCGACAGCCGGCTTCCCGCTCGCACCCCCATGGCATGCAGGCTCGCCGGGGCAAACCCGGAGATCCGCATCAGTGTCTGCGCAGTCACACCGCGACTCTGATGGGCGTGTGCCTCGGTGGCGTGCGCGATATGTGAGAGCCGAACCACCGCATTCGATTCACCCACCGGCAGGTCGACGAGGAACGAGGAGACCTCGCTTCGATCGTCCTCGCTGCGATCGTCCTCGGCCGACTCGATCGGTCGGTCGCCCACGTCCCCGAACCCCACGCGATCGGCGGAGACGTACACCGACATCGGCACCATCGCTCGTACCGTCGAGGACGCCGTCACCGGTTCCCCGCGCGAGAGCAGCCAGTTTCGCAGTGCCCCGGTCACCACCGCGAGCACCACGTCGTTGATCGAGCAACCGAACCTGTTGTGGATTCTCCGATAGTCCGACAGCTCCGTCTTGGCCACCGCGAATCGTCGATTTCGGGAGATCGGGGCATTGAGTGGACTCGAGGGAGCGCTCTGGGTCGCAGTACGCAGCACCGCGGCAACTTTGCCCGCGGCGCGCAGTGCATCGCCCGCGACTTCGGCGACGCCGTTGACCGCGCCGCGCAGCGCCTCGATGCCCTCCCCCGGCCGCACCACCAACTCCGTCAGCGCGTCGATGACCAAGGCGGAGTCCTTGGGTTCGCGCGCGGGCATCCACAACTCCTCGGCCATCGGGGCCGGATTCTTGCTCGCGTCGAGGATGACCTGACCGATGTCGAGGGCGTGCTCACCGTCGACCAGGGCCGAATGGGACTTGGTGAAGATGGCGAAGCGGTTTTTCGACAACCCCTCGACCAGGTACATCTCCCACAGCGGGCGGGTGCGATCGAGGGGGCGCGAGGTGAGCCGCGCGATCAGATCGTGCAACTGGTCGTCCGAACCCGGTTTCGGAAGCGCCGAACGCCGGATGTGATACGTGATGTCGAAGTCTGCATCGTCGACCCATACCGGCCGCGCCAGGCCGAACGCGACCTCGCGGACCTTCTGCCGGTAGCGGGGAACCAAAGCCAGACGCTGCTCCACCAACGACAGCAACCGCTCGTAGCTGAACCCGCTGCGAGGGGTCCGGAAGATGGCGAGCGATCCGAGATGCATGGGACTACTACTGGCCTCGAGAAAGTAGAACGACGCATCTTGCGTTGTCAGCCTCGTTGCCATCGCGTGTTACCAGTCCCCGTCCTCGCATGAAGTACGCGCCCGATCCTGTCCCCGTGCGCGCGATGTCCTCGAACCTAGAGTACGTGGCGGACGGGCATCGGTCGCGCGGTCTTTCGATGACTCGTGTCGCGCAATCTCGTGTGAATCGACAGGGAACCGAACGGGGCCGGAGACCGTCAATCTCGGTGTGAGCGTCATCGAATCGAACGAGCCACCCGGCCCCGGCGACACGTTCGGACCGGACCCACGGCTGCAGGCCGAACAGCACTGCTTCCTCTCCCGCGCAGCGCCGTTCGAGCCGCCACTCTCGCCGGGCACCGTGCACCGTCGTGGCCCGACGACTGCCGCCGAACCGATACCGGCCCGGCATCGACCGTCGGTGCGCAGCAATCCATCCCGCCGACGGATCGAGCCGCCCGCCGCACGGCCGGCCGTGCCTGCCGATGCGCGCTCGACTGCCGAGCGCGCGATGCGCGTGCTGATCGAAGTGATCGATCGCCGGCGAAGCGCCGATCAACTGTCGGGGTTGTTCACCGCCTCGATGATCGACCTGGTGCGGACGATCGTGCGCAACCCGCCGCCGGGGCGACGGCTCGGGTTGGCCACGATCAGCCGAGTGCACGTCGTGTACCGGTCGGAGGTGTCGGCAGAGATATTCGGCTCGTACACCCGCGGGCCCCGAATGTTCGCCTTCGCCGGCCGAATCGAGTTGGCAATCGATCCGCGCCGCCCCGGATGGACGGTCACGTCGTTGCGCGTGGGGTAGTGCTGCCACCCTGCAACGACGCGACCGCTGTCCGCTACTTCTTGCGCTTGGAGCGAGCTGCCTTCTTCGGTCCCTTGCTCTGCGCCCTCGCCGCTTCCCGACGCTCTCGGCGGGTACCGTCAGCCGCGGACTGGCCGGCAGTAGCCGATCCCGATCTGCGAACCGCGGTGCCGCCGTCCTCGGCCGGACCGGAGAACGTCAGTCTCTGCTCGTCCCGGTCCTCCAGACCCTTCGCACGCAGAGCCGAGGGCACGGCCGGTGCCGGGGGTGCCGGAGCAGCGGGCGGCGCGGTGGGTGTCGGACGCGCGGTCGTTGCGGCGGGTGCTCCCGTGGGCGCGCCTGCAGCCACCGGAGACGCCAGTCCCGGAGCCACCGCGAGCCCAGCCGAGGCGGCGGGCCCAGCAGGAGCCGGTGTCGCCTCCACCTGCAGGTTGAACAGGAAGCCGACAGATTCCTCTTTCAGGCCCTCGAGCATGCCCTGGAACATGTCGTAGCCCTCGCGCTGGTATTCCACCAGCGGGTCACGCTGCGCCATGGCGCGCAGGCCGATGCCTTCCTTGAGGTAATCCATCTCGTAGAGATGCTCACGCCATTTGCGGTCGAGCACCGACAGCAACACTCGACGCTCCAGTTCACGCATGCCGTTCTCGCCTGCGATACCGTCGATCTCGGCTTCCCGCGTGACGTACGCAGCGCGCGCATCCTCGAGCAGCGCCTCACGCAGTTCGTCGCGACTGAGGTCGCCCTTCACGCCGTCCTCGTCCTCGGCTGCGAGGACCTTGTGATCGAGGCCGACCGGGTAGAGCGTCTTCAGCGCGGTCCACAGCTGCTCGAGGTCCCAGTCCTCGACGTAGCCTTCGGCCGTGGCACCGTCGACGTAGGCGCTGATCACGTCGGTGATCATGCCCTCGACCTGGCCCTCCATATCGGCCCCTTCGAGGATGCGACGACGCTCCTCGTAGATGACGGTGCGCTGCTGGTTCATCACCTCGTCGTATTTGAGGACATTCTTACGGATCTCGAAGTTCTGCTGCTCGACCTGCGTCTGAGCGCTCTTGATGGCCTTGGACACCATCTTGGCCTCGATCGGAACATCGTCGGGCAGGTTGAGCCTGGTCATGATCGACTCGAGTGCTCCGCCGTTGAATCGGCGCATCAATTCGTCACCGAGGGACAGGTAGAAGCGCGATTCACCCGGATCACCCTGACGACCGGAGCGACCTCGCAGCTGATTGTCGATGCGCCGCGAGTCGTGGCGTTCGGTGCCCAGCACGTACAGCCCACCCGCTTCACGCACGGTGTCCGCATCGGCCTTGACCTGCGCCTTGACTTTCTCGAGAGTCGGCTCCCACGCCGCCTCGTAGTCCTCGGGGGTCTCCACCGGGTCCAGGCCCTGCTTGCGGAGCTGCAGATCGGCGATGATGTCCGGGTTGCCGCCGAGAACGACGTCGGTTCCACGGCCTGCCATGTTCGTCGCGACGGTCACTGCGCCCTGGCGCCCGGCTTCGGCGATGATCGTCGCCTCCTGCTCGTGGAACTTCGCGTTGAGCACGTTGTGCGCGACGCCGCGCTTGGTGAACTGCTTCGACAGGTACTCCGAGCGCTCGACGCTGGTGGTACCGATCAGCACCGGCTGGCCCTTCTGGTGCCGCTCGACGACGTCGTCGACGACGGCGTCGAACTTCGCCTCTTCGGTCTTGTAGATCAGGTCACCGTTGTCCACTCGGACCATGGGACGGTTCGTCGGAATCGGGATGACACCGAGTCCGTAGATCTGATGAAGCTCGGCTGCCTCGGTCTCGGCGGTACCGGTCATTCCGGACAGCTTGTCGTAGAGCCGGAAGTAGTTCTGCAGCGTGATGGTGGCCAAAGTCTGGTTCTCGGCCTTGATCTCCACCTTCTCCTTGGCCTCGATCGCCTGGTGCATGCCCTCGTTGTAACGACGCCCCACCAGGATGCGGCCGGTGAACTCGTCGACGATGATGACCTCACCGTCGCGGACGATGTAGTCCTTGTCCTTGGTGTAGAGCTCTTTGGCCTTGATCGCGTTGTTGAGGTAGTTCACCAACGGAGAGTTGGCGGCCTCGTACAAATTGTCGATACCGAGCTGATCCTCGACCAGTTCGACGCCTGCCTCGTGCACACCGATGGTGCGCTTGCGGATGTCGACCTCGTAGTGAGTGTCGACCTTCAGCATCGGTGCAATGCGTGCGAATTCGCCGTACCACTTGCTCGAGGCGTCCGCAGGCCCGGAGATGATGAGCGGCGTTCGGGCCTCGTCGATGAGAATCGAGTCGACTTCGTCGACCACGGCGAAGTTGTGGCCCCGCTGCACCAGATCGTCGAGCGAGTGCGTCATGTTGTCGCGCAGGTAGTCGAACCCGAACTCGTTGTTGGTGCCGTAGGTGATGTCGGCGGCGTATGCGGTGCGGCGTTCGGCCGGGGTCATGCCGGCGAGGATCACATCGACGGTCAAGCCGAGGAACCGGTGCACACGACCCATCCACTCCGAGTCACGCTTGGCGAGGTAGTCGTTGACCGTCACCACGTGGACGCCTTCGCCGGAAATCGCATTGAGGTACGCGGCGAGAACACACGTCAGGGTTTTGCCCTCACCGGTCTTCATCTCGGCGATATTGCCGAAGTGCAGCGCGGCTCCGCCCATGACCTGGACGTCGAAGGGTCGCTGCGAGAGCACTCGCCACGACGCTTCCCGCGCCACCGAGAATGCCTCCGGCAGGAGCTGGTCCAAGCTCTCACCTGCGGCGTACCTCTCCCGGAACTCCGCGGTCTTGGCGCGGAGTTCGTCGTCGGAGAGACTCTCGACGTCAGCAGACAGGGTCGAGACGTGGTCAGCGATGTTCTTGAGCCGCTTGACCATGCGACCTTCACCAACACGGAGCAGCTTGGAAAACGACAGCGACGGCACGGGCTTTCTCGTCCTCGATCCTCGGTTCACGGGTACTGACACGAACAACACTGCACTACGAACAACACTGCATTACGAGCAACGCTTCGTAATTTCAGCGAGCTCACGGGTTCGTCACCACGGCTTGTGCGCGGCGGCTGACCCGAACGCGTCCATGGTAGGCGGTGCCGCTGTGAGCGTGGGAGCCCCACCGGCGGTCTTCGGAGTTCCCCGGTTCGAAGTCCGCGTCCACACCGACACAGCACTGCAGGCTCGACGTGCGGATCATCTCTTGCGGCGTCGAGCCTGCAGCGGTGAAAGATTTCACGGACGGCGAACGAATGGGCCCTCCGTGACGGGGCGGGTCAGGTGAGTCTGATCAAGCCGTAATCGAAGGCGTGCCGTCGATAGACGACCGATGGTCGGTCGGTGGCACTGTCGTGGAACAGGAAGAAGTCGTGACCGACGAGCTCCATTTCGTAGAGCGCGTCGTCGACGCTCATCGGTGCCGCCGAGTGGGTCTTCGTCCGCACGATGTGCCCGGGGCCGCTCTGATCGTCCTCGAACGAGTCGAGCTTGGTCTCGGGGTCGAGCGCGAGGGTATCGTCCTCGGCCAGTTCGGCGGTGGCCTCGGCGACGGAGACGGGCCGCTTCTCGCCGTAATGGACCTTACGACGGTCCTTGGTACGCCTGAGCCTGCTCTCGAGCTTCGATGTCACCGCTTCGAGCGCGGCATAGAAACTGTCGGCGCATGCCTCTGCACGAACGACCGGCCCCCTGCCCTTCGCGGTGATCTCCACGCGTTGGCATGCCTTGGCCTGACGGCGATTTCGTTCGTGTTGCAGTTCGACGTCGAACAGGTAGATGGAAGGATCGAAGCGCTCGAGTCGAGCGAGCTTCTCGGAGACGTATATCCGGAAGTGATCCGGTATCTCGACGTTGCGGCCCTTGACCACAACATCCGCATTGCTCTTGGCGGGTTCTTCCGAAGGCTTCTCGTCGAAGAAAACCGAGGCTTGTGAAGGGGTCGTCACGCGTACCTCCCGATATCGGCCACGCCCACTGTTGGACGTGGCAAGTGTGCATGCCGAATGGGGAACCTTCCGGCATCTCGAGTCCGGGGCATCACCTCGCATCTCGTGCAACTAGGGGCGTGTGCGCGACGTTAGTCGGTCATCGACTCGTGTGCCACCGTTCACCCCGAATTGGTTGTCGGCGTGTCCGAACGCTGCGCTCTCACGCGTGCGCCACCACGAGCGCTCCGGCCAGTGGGACACCGAAATCCTTTAGCACTCTTGCGGATTCGGCCAGAGTGGCCCCGGTGGTCACGACATCGTCGACTAGGAGCACCGTGCAGGAGCCCGTCCGCGCTCCGCCGTTGTCCGATCGCGAACGACGCACTCCGACAACCTCGACCCGACCGGCTACGTTGCTCTGGCGCTGTCCGGCCGACAGGCCGACCGAGTCTCGAACTCCGGTGGACATTCGCAGCAGCTCGGGCACGAGCACGGTCTCCGGTGCCAACTGCTCGGCCGCGATCCGAGCACAACGAAGAACCGGATCTCCGCCGCGGGCCCTCGCCGCCCTGGCCCGAGTGGGAGCGCAGACCAGCACCAGCGAACCGAGTTCCGGCGGATCGATCTCACCGGCGACACGCAGATGCCCGACAGCCTCGGCCAGAGCCCGACCGAACGGCCGCGCGACCGAACGGCGACCCCGCTCCTTGAGCGCGATGATGCCACTGCGCCGCGGCCCGCTGTAGGTCCCGAGCGCCCAACAGGGCACTCCCGGATCGACACGAGGACGAACGACGACGGGGGGCACGTACAGGGCCCGGGAACACCCTGTGCACCACTGCTCCCCCGGCACGCCACAACCGGCACACTCGAGCGGAAGAACGAGATCGAGGAGCGTTCGCATGAGCGCCACTGTGCCCGCACCCACCGACACGCCCCGCGCACGACGTCAGCCGGGCAGGATCGGTACCCCCTTGACCCCGGCCAGGCCGGTGACCTCTCGCCAGTAACGATCACCGACGGGATCGGCGTTGTTGAGGGCGAACACCGCCCGCGAATCGGCCACGTACTCCGTTTCCGGGGACGCATCGACAGCCAACACCGGGGTGGTCAGATTCCGTGACGGTAGCGGGTCCATCCTGGACCCGTCGACGGTCACCTGTACGACGGGCGAGTCCGTGGCCACTCGCACGATGACGATGGTCTCTCCGGTGCTCCAGTCCAAACTGGTGGCGTCACTACCGAGTCCGATGGCGACCGCTCGGGGCGAGGTCAACGAGTACACGCCCGAGGGATCGCGCACCACGGCAGCGACGTACACCACACCGTCCACGATGAGCGCAGCCCGCACTCCGTCGCGCGCCAAACGCAGTTCGGTGATCCGGGTACCGAGTGCGGTGACAGCACGGGCATCGACGGGGATGACCGAGACCTGGCCGTTGGACGGATCGCGAGCGGCTCGGATGACGTTGGTGCCGTCGATCACGGCCCAGGCCGCGTTGTCGTCGGACCCCCACGTCGGCCGTGTGATCGACTGCCCCTCGGCAACCGGGAACGCGCCGCCGTCGTAGCTGCCGACCATCAGCGTGCTCGACGGCGCGGGTGCCGGACGGCCGGTGTCGGCAACGCCGGCCACGAGGGTGCCGTCGTTCGACAACGCGACCGAGCGGAGATTGCGCGCCTGCCCGAAATACCCGGGAGCGGGGATGGTCTGGGCTCCGTCGACGCGCAAGAGGCCGCCTGCGGCCAACGCGTGCAGCCCCACGGTGTCGTCGTTGCTGCCCTGCGGATCGAACGAATCGACGCCGGCAGTGGTCCACCCGTCGGGCTTGGTCGTGTCGATCGGTTGACCGTCGGCCAGCAACACGTACGGACCTGCCACCTCGGCCGTGGCGAGCGTCCAGATCACCTGAGCAGCCAGTAGTTCCCGGTCGTGATCCCCCTTGTTCTGCAGGCCGCCGAAGTCGATCCTGATACCGCCGAGCCCGACCCCCACCTGTGAGGTCTGACCGTCGGCCTTGGTGATGGGCCCCCGAATATTCACGTCCTCCGACAATTCGTTGCTCACCGCGGCCGAGAGCGCAGATTTGGGTCCGTCGATGAGCAACTGCACCAGTTGGTTGGCCAGCTGATCCTGGGATCCACTGGTCCACCGGACGTCCGGTACCAACACACCGCCGAGCGGATCGACGAAATAGATCGACCGCTGCTGATACGTGTTCAGGAACGCCGATCGATCGATCACGACGCCGGGCGGCAGTTTCGAGATGCGCCACTGGCCGTCGACCCTCGTCATGTCGATCGAGATGTCGAAGGTGTCCGAGCCGGCCTGATACTCCCCGCCCGGGGCCAGAATGCCTGCGGTCTTGGAGCGAATAGTGAATTGTGCCGAGTCGGCAGTTCTCGGTCCGGACAGGGTGTCGATCCGGTCCGCGACGACCGTTCGTGCGCTGTCGTCCCAGGTTCCCGACGCGGCCTCGGTGAGATACTGCCGAGCGGCCTGGTGCCGGTTGGCAGAGAGCGCGCTGGCGTCGAAGAAGTCGTCGAGCAGGCGGTCCGGTTCGCGACCGGGCTCTGGGGCCGGGGCGCTCGTGGGCGCGGCACCGTCGGCCAGGGTTCCGATGGCCTGGGGGCTGGAGGACTCGGGCAGGCTGGCACAGCCGCCGACCAACGCGACGACGAGTGCGCAGATCGCCAGGATCCGAGAGCCGTGCGCAGCGGATCGCCTCACGTGACCGACTCCGACGCGGACGGCTTCGCGGCCGACGAGTTCGGGGCCGGCAACTTCGGCGGGTCGACCGCGGGAATCGGTTGTCCCTGAGCGTATTTCCTGGTGCCGGGTTTGAGTGGTAGCGGCGATCCGATCACCTTGTGCCCGCGTACCAGAGGCAGCGTGAGCCGGAAGCACGCGCCTTCTCCTACTGCACCCCACGCTTCGAGCTTACCGTCGTGCAGACGGGCATCCTCGACGCTGATCGCCAGTCCGAGTCCGGTGCCTCCGGATCGACGAACTCGCGAGGGATCCGAGCGCCAGAACCTGTTGAACACCAGCTTCTCTTCCCCGGGCCGCAGCCCGATCCCTTGATCGCGCACCACGAACGCTGCCGCATCGGCATCGGCCCGCAGTCGCAACAGAACCGGCTTGCCCTCGCCGTGGTCGAGCGCGTTGGCGAGCAGGTTGCGCAGGATTCGTTCGACTCGGCGGGGATCGACCTCCGCGATCACCGCCGTCTCGGGCATGTCGACGATGACCTCGGTACCGGTTTCGCGGGCGAGGTGCCGCACCGTGGACACCGCGGCTCGGGCGCACATGCGCAGATCGAGTTGCTCGGCAGCGAGTTCTGCGACACCTGCGTCGTGTCGGCTGATCTCGAGCAGGTCGCCGAGCAGGGTCTCGAAGCGGTCCAGTTCGTTCACCAGAAGTTCGGAGGACCTCTTGAGCGCCGGCTCCAGATCGTCGCTGGCGTCGTGAATGAGATCGGCGGCCATGCGCACGGTGGTCAGCGGAGTGCGCAGTTCGTGGCTGACGTCGGAGGTGAAGCGTCGCTGCAGGTTGCCGAATTCCTCGAGCTGGGTGATCTGCTTGGACAGGCTCTCGGCCATTTCGTTGAACGACATCGCGAGCCTTGCCATGTCGTCCTCACCGCGGACCGGCATCCGCTCCTTGAGTCTGCCGTCGGCGAAACGCACCGCGATCCTCGATGCGGAACGAATGGGCAGAACGACCTGGCGGGCAACGAGCATCGCGATGGCGGCCAGCAGGACCAGGAGCACCACTGCGCCGATGAACAAGGTGCCACGAACCAGCGAGAGGGTGCGGTCCTCGCTGGCCAACGGGAAGATCAGGTAGAGCTGCAAGGCCGAGATATCGGATCCGGTGGGCGATCCCATGATCAGTGCCGATCCGGAATAGCCGCCGTCGCTTTCGGTCACAGTGGCGTACTGCGAACTGATCAGGCCCTTCTTGACGAAGTCGCGCAGACTGTTCGGGATCTGATCGACCGGACCGACCGAGGCCTCGGCACGGGTGGCGTCACCCTCCACGATCAGGACCGGATCGAACGATCCCGCCGAACCGCTGGTCGACGCGGCATCGAGGTCCTGGTTGGTCAGGGCCGCTCGCGCGCGTTCCAGTCTCGTGGCGAGGCCACTGGAATCGTCGGCTCCGGCGAGGTTGCCCTCGACGGTGGTGCGTGAGCGGTCGAGTTCCTCGGTCGCTGCCGACAGTTTGGCCTCGAGTAGTCGATCGGTGATCTGACTGGTCAACACCACACCGAGTATGAGGATGACGACCAGCGACAGGGTCAGCGTCGATACCACGACCCGGAGTTGCAGCGAACGTCGCCAAGCATGGCCGAGCGAGGTACTCAGCGAACGAAACAACCGCAGAACGGGAGAGAACGTGCCGTTGATGCGCCGCCGAGAACGGGACAGACCGATCACGGTGGTCCGGCCTTGTACCCGACCCCCCTGACGGTCAACACCACCTCGGGATTCTCTGGATCCTTCTCCACTTTCGCGCGCAGACGCTGCACGTGCACATTGACCAATCGGGTGTCGGCCGCGTGCCGGTAGCCCCACACCTGTTCGAGCAGCACCTCGCGGGTGAACACCTGACGTGGTTTGCGCGCGAGTGCCACCAGCAGATCGAACTCGAGCGGAGTGAGCGAGACGAGTTCGTCGCCGCGGCTGACCTTGTGCGCCGGCACGTCGATGACAATGTCTGCGATGGACAGCAATTCGGCCGGTTCGTCCTCGGTCCTGCGCAGGCGTGCGCGCACGCGCGCAACCAACTCCTTCGGTTTGAACGGCTTCATGATGTAGTCGTCCGCGCCGGACTCCAGGCCGAGGACGACGTCGACGGTGTCGGTCTTGGCCGTCAGCATGACGATCGGAACACCCGAATCGGCTCGCAACACCCGGCACACGTCGATGCCGTTCATCCCGGGAAGCATCAGATCGAGCAGCACCAGATCCGGCCGGTTCTCGCGGACAGCAGAGAGTGCTTGAGTGCCGTCGCCGACCACGAAAGGTTCGAATCCCTCACCGCGCAACACGATGGTGAGCATCTCCGCCAGAGCCGAATCGTCGTCCACAACCAGAATCCGAGGCTTCATTGTCCTATGGTGTCACTTTCCGCACGTCTGATGGCTGATTGACCAACTCGGCGGCGAGTCGATCGGGATCGACGTCGGCGGTGACCACTCGCCACGGCGACACCCAGTCGGCGCCGGCCAGACCGCCGTACACCGCGGAGGTCCGACTCTGCAGCGAGCCGTCCCGTTCGTACGCGTCCCTGGTTCGGGTCACATCTGCATTCTCACGCGCTTCGGCGCGCTCTGCGGCCAGTGCAACCGGAACGTCGAGGAGGATCTGAGCGTCCGGGATCGGTACTTCGAAGCGATCGAATTCCAGCGCCCTGATCCATTCCACTGCCTCGCCGTCGCAGGACTGTTCGAGGCGCGCAGCCGTGTACGCCGCATTGGAGGCCACGTATCGATCGAGGAGAACGATATCGTTGTGCGAGAGCAACTCTCGCACGTCGTCGGCGGCAGCTCTTCGGTCGAGCGCGAACAGCAGCGCCATCGCGTGGACGCTGCCTGCAACATCGCCGTGCTGCCCACGCAATGCCTCTGCCGCAAGATCGGCATGCACCGAGTGGTCGTATCTCGGAAATCCGATCCGTCGGACCTCGAGGCCATCGCGTTCCCACGCCGAAACGAGCCGACGGGCGAGCGTGTTCTTGCCCGCGCCGTCGACTCCTTCGATGACGAACAGTTTTCCCACTGGCCGAGATCTTTCGGTCAGTAGCGGTAGTGCTCGGGCTTGTACGGGCCCTCGACGTCGACGCCGATGTACTCGGCCTGTTCCTTGGTGAGCTTGGTGATCGAGCCGCCGAGCGCCTCGACGTGAATGCGCGCGACCTTCTCGTCGAGGTGCTTGGGCAGGCGGTAGACCTCGTTGTCGTACTCGTCCGGCTTGGTCCACAGCTCGATCTGGGCGATGACCTGATTGGAGAAGCTGTTGCTCATGACGAACGACGGGTGACCTGTGGCGTTGCCGAGATTGAGCAGACGGCCCTCGGACAGCACGATGATCGAGTGTCCGTCCCCGAACTGGAACTCGTCGACCTGCGGCTTGATGTTGATCCGCGTGACATCGGCCGACTTCTCCAGGCCCGCCATGTCGATCTCGTTGTCGAAGTGACCGATGTTGCCCAGAATCGCCTGGTGCTTCATCTTGCGCATGTGCTCGAAGGTGATGATCTTGAGGTTGCCCGTGGATGTGATCACGATGTCGGCCTGCTCGATGAACTCGTCGACCGTACGAACGTCGAAGCCGTCCATGAGCGCCTGCAGCGCGTTGATCGGGTCGGCCTCGGTGACCGTGACGCGGGCACCCTGCCCCTTGAGCGCCTCGGCGCAGCCCTTGCCCACATCGCCGTAACCACAGACCAGCGCGGCCTTGCCGCCGATGAGGACGTCGGTGCCGCGGTTGATGCCGTCGATCAGCGAGTGGCGGGTGCCGTATTTGTTGTCGAACTTGCTCTTGGTGACCGAGTCGTTGACGTTGATGGCCGGGAACGACAGTTCACCGGCGGCCGCGAACTGGTACAGCCGCAGGACACCGGTGGTGGTCTCCTCGGTGACACCCTGCACGGACTCGGCGACCTCGGTCCACTTGGTCTTCGATGCCTCCAGCGACCGGCGCAGCAGGCCGAGGAAGACCTTGTACTCGTCCGAGTCGTGATCGTCGTCGGTCGGCGGGACGACGCCTGCCTTCTCGAACTGCGCACCGCGTAGCACCAACATCGTGGCGTCACCGCCGTCGTCGAGAATCATGTTGGCAGGCTGTTCGGGCCAGGTGAGCATCTGCTCGGCCGCCCACCAGTACTCCTCGAGGCTTTCGCCCTTCCACGCGAAGACCGGGACGCCCTTGGGCTCCTCGACGGTGCCGTACGGGCCCACCACGACGGCTGCGGCGGCGTGGTCCTGGGTGGAGAAGATGTTGCACGACGCCCAGCGGACCTCGGCTCCGAGGGCCACCAGGGTCTCGATCAGCACGGCGGTCTGCACGGTCATGTGCAGTGATCCCGAGACTCGTGCGCCCTTGAGCGGCTGAACATCTGCGTATTCGCGACGCAACGCGATCAAGCCGGGCATCTCGTGCTCGGCCAGCCTGATCTCCTTGCGGCCGAATTCCGCGAGCGACAGGTCTGCGACCTTGAAGTCGATTCCACCGCGGCGATCTGCGGTGAGTTCCGATCCTGACGTAACTGAGGTCGTCATCTTGCCTCTCCTGTTGACTGAGTGTCTGCTCCCCAGGCTATCGGGTCCGCGCACGTCGGTTCCGGCTGCCCGCAGGCATCGGGCTGCGCTATCCGTTTCGCCCGATCCGGGCCAGAATGCGATCGCGTTTGCGGGGCAGGATATTTGCACGAGTGAGATCGCCTTGATAGTGGGCGCGTACCCGCGGATCCATCACTCGACGCCACAGCGGCGGAATTGCCGCGAGCATCACCATCGACGCGTAACCGGCAGGCAGCTGCGGTGCGTCGTCACAGGTCAGTAGCGCCTGATACCGCTTTCCGGGATGTGTGTGGTGGTCGCTGTGCCGCTGCAGGTGATACAGAAAGATGTTGGTGCAGATTCTGTCGCTGTTCCAGCTGTGGCGCGGTGCACACCGCACGTACTTTCCGCGTTCGTTCGTTTCGCGCAGCAATGCGTAGTGCTCCACATAGTTCACCATCTCGAGCAACACGAACCCGACGACGGCCTGCAGCAACAGGTACGGAGCGATCGTCCACCCGAACACGACCAGCAACGAGCCGAACAACACTGCGCTGAGCAGCCAGGTATGGAGCAGGGCATTGGTCGGGCTCGCGACCGAGCGACCCTTGCGCCGAAGCCGTTGCGCCTCGAGCTTCCACGCGGAGATCAGGCCGAGGACAGTGCTGCGCGGCACGAATGTCCACACGCCCTCGCCCAGCCGCGCACTCGCGGGGTCCTCGGGAGTCGCGACCCGAACGTGATGCCCACGATTGTGTTCGACGAAGAAGTGCCCGTAGAGCGTCTGGGAGAGAGCTATCTTGGCCAACCATCGCTCGTGCTGCTCGATGCGATGGCCCAATTCGTGAGCGGCGTTGATACCGGTGCCCGCGACGAGACCCACCGTCACGGCCAGCCCGATCTTGTCCACCACGCCGAGTTCCCCGTACGCCCACATCCAGCAGGAAACGATCAGCCCGATGAATTGAATCGGAAGGAACAGGTAGGTGCACCAGCGGTAGTAGCGATCGTTCTGCAACTTCTCGCTCGCCGACTCGTCCGGGTTGTGCCCGTCTTCCCCCGCGATCAGATCGATGATCGGAATGATCACGAAGAACACCAGTACACCGCTCCACCAGAACAGGGGAATTCCCGTCCAGTACACCAACTGCGACGGCAACAGTGCCGATGCCGGGACTGCCAACCCCAACATCCACAGATAGCGTTTGTTGTCCTGCCAGCGAACCGAGCGTCCGCCTGTCTTCGAATCCCGCTCCCCGAAAGCGACACCCGAATCCCTCGAAGAAGCGATTCGGCCGTCCACACTCACTGTTGCAACACCCTCTCATCGACTTATCAAGTCCGCGAAGTCTGTTTTCGAGGGTATAACAGTCCAGCGGTCGGGTCTCACACACGACCGAATTCGCCGCGGCACCGGTCGGCCGCGGACGATGTCCGATCGCTCACGTGCCTGGCTGCCCGGTGCGGGTCCTCTCGGCCTCACGTAATCCCATCACCGAGTGACGCCTGCCGTACAAGGCGTAGACGAGGACGCCTACCACCATCCACACCGCGAAACGCAACCACGTCTCGACCGACAGATTCAGCATCAACCACAGGCACGCCAGGACCGCCAGGATCGGTACCAGCGGGACCCACGGCACCCGGAACCCACGCTGGAGATCGGGCCTGGTCTTACGCAGTACGAGGACACCCGCCGACACCAGCACGAACGCGAACAGCGTTCCGATATTGACCATCTCTTCGAGTGTGCCCAGTGGCACGAAGGCCGCGAGGAGGCCGACGACGACGCCCACCACGATCGTCGTCCGAACCGGCGTACCTTTCGTTCCGGTATGAGCCAGCGCCCGCGGCATCAGCCCGTCGCGAGACATCGCGAAAAGGACCCGCGTCTGCCCCAACATCAACACCATCACCACGGTCGTCAGACCCGCGAGCGCGCCGAACGAGATGATGTTCTTGGCCCACGTGAGCCCGTTCAACTCGAACGCCGTCGCCAGCGTGGAACTGTCGCCTGACAGATCGGTGTAGTTGACCATTCCCGTCAACACCAACGTGACAGCAACGTAGAGCACCGTCACGATCGCGAGCGAACCGAGAATTCCACGCGGAAGCGCCTTCTGCGGCTCCCGAGTTTCCTCGGCGGTCGTGGCGACGACATCGAAGCCGATGAACGCGAAGAACACCAGCGACGCCGCAGCCAACAGGCCGTACCAGCCGAACGTACTGCTGCCTGCACCGGTGACGAAAGACAGCAAGGACTGATGCAGACCTTCTCCCGTGGAACCGGGCTGCGACGGCGGAATGTACGGGTCGTAGTTGGCGACCTTGATGTAGAAGGCACCGACCACGACGACGAAGAGAACCACGATCACCTTCACCGCGGTGATGACCAACGACACCCGCGACGACAGTTTGGTCCCCGATGCGATGAGCACCGTCAGTACCACCACGATCAGCAGTGCACCCCAGTCGAAGTTCACCGAGCCGATCTCGAGCACGGGGGCGGCCGTACCGAGCAGGTCCCCGAGGTAGAGCGACCACGCCTTCGCGACGACGGCAGCCGCGAGGCCGAACTCGAGGATCAGATCCCACCCGATGATCCAGGCGACGAATTCACCGAACGCCGCGTACGAGAACGTGTACGCGCTTCCGGCGACCGGAACCGTCGACGCGAACTCTGCATAACACAGCGCAGCGAGGCCGCAGGCGATCGCTGCCAGTACGAACGCCAACGACACCGCCGGGCCCGCAACGTTGCCCGCCGTTCGAGCCGTCAGAGTGAAGATGCCGGCACCGACGGCCACCGCGACGCCGAACACGGTCAGGTCCCATGAGCCGAGTTCTCGGCGAAGTTTGGTCTCTGGTTCGTCGGTGTCCTCGATCGACTGCTCGATCGATTTGGTCCGGAACCACCCCGTCGTGCGCGGGGCTTTCGCCGACCGGTCTGCTCTGCTCATCGGATCTCCGTATCCCACTCGCCTCCGTCGACGGAGCACCGATCACCCGTCGCAGAATTCACTGTGCCATCAGACTATTGCCATCGGGCCTACCGTCGGATCACTTCCAGCACGGCCACGCTGCGCCGCTCTACCGACGACGATTCAACTGCCGCCCACCGAGGCCACGAACACCTCTGCGCCACCCGAATCGGCGGTGACCGTGACACATTCGTCTGCAGCCGGTATCCACGCCGAACTGCCCTGCGGCACCGTCAGCCCCAACTGAGCGCCTCCGGTACTCGCGACCACGGTTCCGCTGGTGCACAGCAGGATCCTGGGACCGGATCCGGAGATGGCGACGCTCTCCCCCGCTGCTAGCTCGGTCCGGCTCAGCGCGAATTCGGGGGCAGGGGTGGGATAGCGGTACGTCGGCCGATCGTCATCGCCCGCGGTGATGGCCGAGATGTCGGCGGGCTCGAAATCCAGGACACGCAACAGTTCCGGGACATCAACGTGTTTGGGCGTCAGTCCCCCGCGCAGCACGTTGTCGGAGTTCGCCATGATCTCCACGCCCGTACCGCGCAGATACGCGTGCAGGTTTCCCGCATCGAGGTACAGGCCCTGACCCGGAGCAAGGGTGACCCGGTTGAGCAACAGGGCCGCGAGCACCCCGGCGTCACCGGGGTAGGACTCGCCGAGCTCGAGCAGGGTCCTCGCCTCGGCGGCGAATCGTCCACCGTCTTTCCGCGCCGGACCCGAAAGGTAATCGATACACCCCTGGGCCACGGCCGGAAGAATCTCGTCCAGCGACTGCCCGGGCAGCGTGATCCACGAGGTGAACACCGTGCGCAACCCGGACGCGTCCGGCTGTGCGGCCAACAGGGAGCGATACCCGGCGAGTGCGGGAACAGCCAACGCATCGAGCAACTCGACCGTCTCCGTGGGTCTGCGAAAACCGGCCAGAGCCTCGAACTCGCTCAATGCCACGATGAGTTCGGGCTTGTGATTGGGATCGCGGTAATTGCGTACCGGGGAATCGATGGGAACACCCGCGGCGTTCTCGCGCGCGAAACCTTCACGGGCCTGTGTGCTGCTCGGGTGGGCCTGCAAGGACAGCGGCTCTTCTGCGGCAAGCAATTTCAGCAAGTACGGCAACCGTGACTCATAGTGCTGCGCGGAATGCCCGAGCTGCGCTCCGGGGTCTCCGTCGATCACTGTGAGCAGCGGCGTGCTGCCACTGTCGTGAAGCACGTGCGCAGAATCGGCCGGATGCGCCCCGAGCCAGATCTCCGCCTCGGGGTGATCGGAGGGTACCGGCCGACCCTGAATCCGGGCCAGCGCGGTTCGCGAGCCCCATGCGTAGGACCGAACAGCGCCTCGCAAGAGCTGCACTAGTTACCGCCCATCAACTGCAGATACGCGGCAGTGGAGTCCAACCGCGTCGCCAACACGGACATCGTGTCGAGCACCGAGAGTGTAGCCGGATCCGGTGTCGAGACGGCGATCTCGAAATCGGACCTCGCCGGGTCGCCATCGAACAATGCCTCGCCGGCGTCGGTGAGCATCAGTTCCGATTCCGGCACGCCGGCTATTCGACGTTCGGTCATCGCGCGGTCGACGTCCGTGGCGACGACGATGACACGCATCGGCAGCGGAGGGGGTGGGCCGTCGAGTTGCTCGTCGTGGAAGAACGAGTCGAATGTCGATGCCGAACTGGAAGATTCGGCAATCGACGCGCGAACCGATGCGGCGATGACGTCACCGAGTTCCCCGGCACCGACCACCGCTCCCGCGACGCGCAGCAACACCTCACTGCCATGGCGAGCGACCTCGACGGCGGCCGGACTGCTTCCGGTCAACACCACCCGGCGACCGTTGACACTGCTGGCGAGAGACTTGGCCGGGTTGTGGAACACCTCGTTGGAGGGGCTGTTGCGAACTGCCTCGGCGTCGAGGAGATCCGCCAGACGAGACAGGTTGGGCAGCAGCGTTTTCCATGATCCGCCCGCGACCGCACCGAGTACTGCCACGAACGCAGCCAGATAACGCAGCAGGGTGTTGTGGTCGCGAACTGCTATGCGCGGCGGCAACCACATCACTCGCGGCCCCCGGACGGCGCGCAGCGGTCCTTCCTCCGGGGCCACTACGACGACCTCCGCTCCGCGGCGCGCCGCGGCGTCCACCGACTGCGCCAACCGCGGATCGCCGGCGTCGTCGCCCGCGACCACCACCACGTCCAACGGCCCGATCCACGGCGGACTTCCAGTGCTCCGCACGAGCGGAACCCCGAGTCGATCGCCGAGCGCCGCGACGAGAAGCGACGCTGCGCGACTGCTGCGACCGTCCCCGGTCACGATGACCACGCTCCTGGGACGCAGATCGACCAACCGGCCGAGTACCCCTTCGTCGACCGCTGTGGCAACTGCCCGAACCTGGGCCCCCGCCAACGCGGCGCTACGTAACGCGCCCTCGCGGTCGGCCTCGATGAGTGCACCGGCATCGTCGAGATCGACCGGAGACGACACTGCCGTCATGGCTGCGACACCTCCTCTCGGTCCCGACGAGAAACCTCTTGATTGCCCACTCACCAACCCGTGGTGACCACTATTCCAGTCCGGCGCGAACGATGCTCAATATCTCGGTCGAAAGTGCGTCCACGTCCTTGCTCGTTCGCGCTTCCACGTTGAGCCGCAGCAACGGCTCGGTGTTGGAAGCCCGCAGGTTGAACCAGGCACCGTCGCCGAGATCGACGGTGACTCCGTCGAGACGGTCGATGCCGACAGTGCGATCGGCGAACTCCGTGAGCACGGCCTCGGTACGCGCGGCGGCGTCGTCGACGGTCGAGTTGATCTCTCCCGACGCGCTGTAGGTCTCGTATGCCGACATCATCTCCGAGAGCGGACGATCCTGCGCGCCGAACGCAGCGAGGACGTGAAGGGCGGCAAGCATGCCCGAGTCTGCACCCCAGAAATCACGGAAGTAGTAGTGAGCAGAGTGCTCGCCACCGAATACCGCACCGGTGTCTGCCATTTGCTGCTTGATGAACGAGTGCCCCACTCGGGTGCGGATCGGCGTACCACCGAGCTCGGTGACCAGCTCCGGCACTGCGCGCGAGGTGATCAGATTGTGGATGATCACCGCACCCGGCTCCTTGGCCAGTTCACGTTCGGCCACCAGGCAGGTCACTGCAGAGGGCGATATCGGGTCGCCCTTCTCGTCGACGACGAAGCATCGGTCCGCGTCGCCGTCGAAGGCGAGGCCGATCTCGGCACCGGTCTCGACGACGAAGCGTTGCAGATCCACCAGGTTCGCCGGATCGAGTGGGTTGGCCTCGTGATTGGGAAAGCTGCCGTCGAGCTCGAAGAACAACGGCTCGATCGTCACCGGCAGCGGCCCGAAGACCGCAGGAACGGTGTGTCCGCCCATCCCGTTGCCTGCATCGACCGCGATCTTCATGGAACGAATTCCCGACAGGTCGACCAGGTCTCGGAGGAACTGGGCGTATTCGCCCAGCACGTCCCGTGTGCGTGCCGTCCCTGCCGGACCGTCGAACTCCGGAACTCCATCGACCAACTCTGCCTTCACCGTGGCCAGTCCGGTGTCCTGTCCCACCGGCTTCGCCCCCGAACGGCAGAGCTTGATGCCGTTGTATTTCGCTGGATTGTGACTGGCGGTGAACATTGCCCCCGGGCATTCGAGCAGGCCCGAGGCGAAGTACAACTGGTCGGTCGATGCCAGACCGATGTGGATCACGTCCAGTCCCTGGGCGGTGACCCCGTCCGCGAATGCGCGGGCCAACGTGGGCGAAGAATCACGCATGTCGTGACCGATCACGACCGACTGCGCAGCCCCTGCCTCGTCTCGAACCAAGCGGGCGAACGATGCACCGACGTCTCGCACGAACTCCGCGTCGATCTGCTCGTCGACCACGCCACGGACGTCATAGGCCTTGATGACTGCGTTCACGGACTCTACGGTTCGGGCCACGAAAAAGTCTCCTGGTGATCGTTCTGACGACGCCGCACAGCAGCGTCGTCGAGTGGGGTGGGGAACGGTGCGAACCACACCGACATCGGCAACTGCCACGGTCCGTTCAGGTCCTGAGCGAAAACTTTGCCAGACAGCGGTCGTACCGGCCAGTCGGACCGGCGCACACGGCGTCGGTGCGCATCAGGACGTGGGGTCGGGGAGAACTCGAAGATGGCCGCGCCTGCCCGTCCGAACAGCAGGAGCCGATCGACGTTCGCTCTCGGGCGCGCGCGAGCCCGAGTGGTCGGTGCTCTCACGGTCCTCGGAGCGCATGCGATCGCCACGACCGGCCTCACGCACGGCCTCCGCGAGTGCGGTCAGATCGTCCTCGTCGGGCGTCGATGTCGAGTAACCACCCTCGTACCGGACCAGCTCCCACCCCTTCGGCGCGGTGGTCGTCGACGCGTGAATCTCGCACAGATCCCAGGAATGCGGCTCGTCCACAGTGGCGAGCGGGCCGACGACCGCAGTGGAGTCCGAGTAGACATATGTGAGCGTTGCAACGGCAGAACGGTTGCAACCAGGCCTGCAGCAGCCACGCAGTGATCTCACGTGTGCAGACTATCCGGTAGGTGCAACCGACCGAACGACCGACACACCGCGCGAGCGCGATAACCTCCCACCATGCCCCGATTCTCCTCCGCACGCAGGATCAACTCTCGGTCGGTGACACGCCACGGCCGTGGCATCCGCGGACCGGTACTGCCCGAGGACATCCCGGCCAGGCGCTCACGAGCGGAGAAATTCGATCGACTGGTCCTCGAGGCGTTTGCGCGTATCGACCACAGGTGGCACGAGAAGCTCTCGAAGCTCGACATCGCCGTCGACGAAGTGCCCAAGATCAGAGCGCTCGACCCGGAGTCGGTGACGTGGCCACCCGAGGTGGTGGCGGAGGGACCGGTTCCACTGTCGCGATTGGTGCCGGCCGGAATAGACAAGCGCGGGGAGACGACACGCGCCAGGGTGGTGCTCTTTCGCCGTCCCCTCGAACGACGTGCCAAGCACCCGGAAGATCTCGAGGATCTACTGTTCGAGGTTCTCGTCGAACAGGTTGCGACTTATCTGGGGATAGATCCGGACGAGATCGATCCCGCCAGCGCCGAACAGTGATGCCCGGTGTCGTCTACCGAGCGGTGAATCGAACCCCGCCGCTCAGCCGATGCCGCGCTTGAGCCGACGACGCTCGCGCTCGGACAGTCCACCCCAGATACCGAACCGCTCGTCGTTCGCGAGCGCATACTCGAGGCACTCGTCCTTGACCTCACAGCCCAAGCAGATTCGCTTGGCCTCACGGGTGGAACCGCCTTTTTCCGGGAAGAAGGCTTCGGGATCGGTCTGCGCGCACAACGCACGCTCCTGCCACTGATCCTCGATTTCCTCGAACATCTCGTCGAATCCCGCGACGAGACTGAGGAAGGGCTTGGACGGCGGAACCGATTCGGCAACGAACGGCATCGAGTCGGCATCCGAATCCGATTCGACCTCGAACTCGACTGCATCGGCCTCGGCGTCGTTGTTGTTTCGGGCTACGTACGCAGACCCCGCGTCGAACGTGACGCTCGAATCTGCGCCGTTGTCGGACTCGGTTTGCGGCGCGTCGTCGACAGCGCTGAGGTGTGCAGTGGGACCGCCCCGCTGATCACGTGTCACGTGCTCGTCATACATCGCTTCCGCCTCCTCACCTGTGCTAGCGCAGATACTTTCGGTCATTCCGTGCTCGAATACCTTGCCCCGCGCCGGTATTCGATCGAGCTACCATGTCCGGGCAAGCACAGCACGCCCGTCCAACCCTCGACCTCTACTCGACGTCCACTCAGGGGCGAAGACGGAGGGAACGAGTGTTCGAAACCAGGTTCGCTGCAATCGAACTCGTACTGCGAACCCTGAATGACATACCTGTGATTAGACACGGCCAGGTGTGTCGCGGTCAAGCCGATCGAACAAATCCAATACCATCACATGCCCGAAATCGGCTGTCTCCCCGGATCGGAGCCTGTCCCGCGCGTGTCGCGACGGTTCTCGACCTCGTACACGGGCCGCCGGAACGGTCCCGGTAGGCGCTGGCCGACCATCGTCGCAACCCTATTAGGCTCGTCAGTTGTGAAAGTTACTGTTCTGGTCGGCGGCGTCGGTGGAGCCCGCTTCTTGCAAGGTCTGAAAACCCTGCTCGGCACTTCCTCGTCCGACGGTGATCCCACGCACGAGATCACCGCCGTGGTCAACGTCGGCGACGACGTGTGGATGCACGGCCTGCGCATCTGCCCGGATCTCGACACGTGTATGTACACCCTCGGGGGCGGTATCGACCCCGAGCGCGGCTGGGGCCACGTCGGGGAGACATGGAACGCGCGGGAGGAGTTGGCGGCCTACGGTGCCGATCCGGACTGGTTCGGCCTCGGAGACCGTGACATCGCCACGCATCTGATCCGCAGTCGGATGCTGCGTACCGGTTTTCCTCTGTCGGCCGTTACCGAAGCCTTGTGCAACCGATGGCAGCCCGGCGTCCGCCTGCTGCCCGTCACCGACGATCGTTCGGAGACCCACGTCGTGGTTACCGATCCGGAGGACCCGAGCGGTGAGACACAGCGCGCAATCCATTTCCAGGAGTGGTGGGTTCGATATCGCGCACAGATTCCAACGCACAGCTTCGCCAACATCGGTGCCGAACAGGCAACTCCCGCACCGGGAGTCGTGGAGGCGATCGCCGAAGCCGATGCCGTGATCCTCGCGCCGTCCAATCCGGTGGTGAGCGTCGGTGCAATCCTCGCAGTACCCGGAATCCGCGGGGCGCTGCGCACGACGGCGGCCAAGGTCGTCGGCCTCTCCCCCGTGATCGACGGTAAGCCGTTGCGCGGCATGGCAGACGAGTGCCTGTCGGTCATCGGTGTCGAGACCACGGCGCAGGCCGTCGGCCGCCACTACGGAAGCCGAAGCGGCACCGGCATTCTCGATGCCTGGCTGGTGCACACGACGGACACTGCCCTCGTCGAGGGAGTGGATGTACAGTCCGTTCCCCTGCTGATGACCGACCCGGAGACCACCGCGGTGATGGCACGCACCGCGCTACAGGCGGCAGGACTCGACCTGTGACCGATCCTCGCGAACCCGATTCGATGCTGCCCGCTCCCAGCGATCGCGTCCCGGTCGATCACGCTCCTGGCGGTTCCATCGAAATCCTGCCGGTGACCGGGCTCCCCGAATTCAGACCGGGCGACGACCTGGCTTCGGCGATCGCCGAGCGCGCGTCGTGGCTGCGCGATGGCGACATCCTGATCGTCACCAGCAAGATCCTCTCGAAGGTAGAGGGTCGCCTGATCGAGGCACCGCGCGATGTGGACGAGCGAGACGCCGCCCGCAGAGTGCTGGTGGACCAGGAGGCCGTGCGCATCGTTGCTCGCAAGGGCCGGACCCTCATCACCGAGAACCGACTCGGCATCGTGCAGGCCGCGTCCGGAATCGACGGCTCGAATGTCGACGGCGGAGAACTTGCGCTGCTACCCGAACGTCCCGACGCCAGCGCCGCGAACCTCCGCTCGGCTCTCCGAGAACTGTTGGGGGTGACGGTTGCCGTCGTCGTCACCGACACCATGGGGCGCGCGTGGCGGATCGGGCAGATCGATGCCGCCATCGGATCCGCAGGCCTGCCGGTCCTCCACGCCTATGCCGGTGCCGAAGACGGTCAGGGCAACGAGCTCGTCGTCACCGAGGTCGCCATCGCCGACGAGCTCGCTGCCGCAGGCGATCTGGTCAAGGGCAAACTGGGCGGCGTCCCGATCGCCGTCGTCCGCGGATTGTCTCCGGTCGACGACGGCTCCACCGCGAAGGCGCTGCTGCGCGGCGGCGAGGAAGACCTGTTCTGGCTCGGCACCGCCGAGGCTCTCGATCGTGGACGACGCGAGGCGCTGCTCCTACGACGGTCGGTACGCTCGTTCACCTCGGACGCCGTCGATCCCGAGTCGATCCGGGCTGCCGTGGCCGATGCGCTCACCGCCCCTGCCCCGCACCACACTCGTCCGGTTCGGTTCGTCTGGGTCAGGACGCCAGCGCTGCGCCGCCGATTGCTGAACACGATGCGCGAGCAGTGGCGGGCCGATCTCACGAACGACGGGCTCGGTGAGGATCGGATCGCCGCGAGACTGAGCCGCGGCGACATCCTGTTCGACGCACCGGAAGTCGTGATTCCGTTCTGTGTGCCCGACGGCGCGCACACCTACCCCGACGAGAGGCGTCGGGCCGCCGAAGACACGATGTTCACCGTGGCTGTCGGTGCTGCCGTCCAGGGATTGCTCGTCGCGCTCGCGGTTCGAGATCTCGGCAGCTGCTGGATCGGCTCGACCATCTTCGCCGCCGATACGGTTCGCGCCGAACTCGGACTGCGCGCAGACTGGAAAGCCATGGGTGCCATCGCAATCGGGCATCCGGACGAGAGCCTGACCGTGCGGGATCCGGTAGTGCCCGGGTCCTCGCTACTGGAGCTCTGAGGCCATGTCCGCGTTCACACTGCGGCGTTCGGTAGCCGCTGCGCTCGACGGCTGGCGACCACAGGGCTCGGCGGACGAATCGCTTCGCCACACCATGCTGGCCTTCCTCGACAGCAACCCGGACGCGTGCCTGCGCGCCAACGCGGCCGGCCACTTCACGGCCTCCTCACTGGTGCTCGACCGATCCGGCACCCACGTGCTGCTGACGTTGCATCCGAAGGTCGGTCGGTGGATTCAACTCGGCGGCCACTGCGAACCGACCGACGACACGATCGTCGACGCCGCGATGCGTGAGGCGACAGAAGAATCCGGGATCGCAGATCTGACCATCGACCCGGTACTGCTCTCCGCGCACACGCACCCGATCACGTGTTCGCTCGGCACCCCGACGCGTCATCTCGATTTGCGGTTTCTGGTGCGCGCCCGAGACGGTGCCCGAGCTGTGCGCAGTGAGGAATCGACGGATCTGCGGTGGTGGCCGGTCGACGCACTTCCGGACACCGCCGAACACGAGACGATCGATCACCTCGTCTCGCTCGCCGCGCAACGCCGCTAGCCCGAACCGGATCCGCCGCCTGGGTTATGCAGTGGCCCGGTTCGGCCGGAGTTCAGACGTCGGTGGAGAAGCGCACTCCGCCGTCGGGCAGTTTCACCCCTGGCCACACCCGCGCACCGCGAAGCAACTCACATCGGGCTCCGATGTCTGCGCCGTCGCCGATCACCGCATCGCGCACCAGAGCACGGGGCCCGATACGGGCACCGAAGCCGAGGATCGATCGCTCGACGACCGCTCCTGCCTCGACGACCGCGCCGTCGAACACGACGGCACCGTCGAGGCGGGCTCCGGCACCGATCTCGGCACCGCGACCGATGACGGTTCCGCCGATCAGCAGCGCCCCCGGTGCCACTCCGGCGCTGGGGTGCACCAACGATTCGCCGCGATCTCCGTCCAGCGCAGGCGAGGGCGCGATGCCGCGCACCAGATCGGCCGAGCCCTTGACGAAGTCCTCCGGGGTGCCCATGTCGCGCCAGTACGCGCTGTCCACGTGCCCGTAGAGCTTCTTGCCTTCGGCGAGCAAGGCGGGAAACACCTCTCGCTCCACCGACACCGGTCGATCGGAGGCGATGGACTCGATGATCTCACGCTTGAAGACGTAGCATCCGGCGTTGATCTGATCGGTCGGCGGATCCTGGGTCTTCTCCAGAAATGCTGTCACTCGGCCGGATTCGTCGGTCGGCACACAGCCGAACGCTCGTGGGTCACCCACGCGAACCAGATGCAACGTGACGTCGGCTTCAGTGGTTCGGTGTGTTTCCAATACCGCTGTCAGATCCGTACCGCCCAGCACATCGCCGTTGAAGACCATGACATTGTCCGCACGCAGGCGCGGGAGAACGTTCCTGATCCCTCCGCCGGTACCCATCGGCTCGGTCTCGGTGACGTATTCGATGTCGATGCCGAGCGCGGAGCCGTCTCCGAAATGCTGCTCGAACACTTCGGCCTTGAAGGACGTGCCGAGGACGACGTGCGAAATTCCGGCAGCCCTGATGCGTGCCAGCAAGTGGGTCAGGAAGGGCAGGCCCGCAGTGGGAAGCATCGGCTTGGGGGCCGAGAGTGTCAGCGGCCTGAGCCGAGTTCCTTTGCCGCCGACCAGGATAACTGCATCGGTGCGCGCGGCGACCGATGAGGAACTATCCACCATGTCCAGCCTCTGTTCTCTCGTCGGTGACTCGTCCGTCAACTTTTCGGGCCCGAAGCGCAGATCTCACAACGATCTTCGATCGAAGGCCGAGACCTATACGCAAGGCCAATCGTAGGGGAGCTTGCCACGCTTTCGCGTGCCGGTCGGCCTGGAAGCGGTACGCACTGGTGTGATGTGCGGGCAACATCACTTCCGGATGCCGTCCTGCTGCATGGCCTTTCGAGTGCGTCACCTCGACGCCGGGAACATAGACGTTGTGCCAGCCCGCACGGCCGAGCCGGTCGCCCAGGTCCACGTCCTCCATGTACATGAAGTATCGAGAGTCGAACCCGCCGATAGAATCGAACGCCGAGCGCCGCAGCAACAGGCATGACCCGGACAGCCACCCCACCGGACGCTCGCTCACCGACTCGTTCTCCTGGCGGTAGCGCTGAGTCCACGGATTCTTCGGCCAGAGCTTGCCGAGCACCGCGTGGCCCGCGCCCGAGGTGAGATCGGGCACCGACCGGGCCGATGGGTATCGGGAGCCGTCGGGTTCGCGGATGAGTGGTCCGAGCGAGCCCGCGCGCGGCCACCGGGCCGCAGCGTCGAGCAGACCGTCGAGAGAACCGGGGTGCCACCGTACGTCGGGATTGGCGACGACGACGAACTCGACCGAGGGATCGATGGCCGCGACCGCACGATTGACCGCTGCGCCGTATCCGATGTTCGCGCCGGTCCGCAGCAACTCTGCCTCGTCGAACGCGGCCTCGGCCGCCTCCGGTGTGCCGTCGACCGAGCCGTTGTCGGCCATGATCACCCGGCAGGGACGTGTTGTCGCCTCACGAAGAGACGTCAGGAATTGATCCAGGTATTCGCCGGGCGAATAGGTCACCGTCACCACGGCCAGCTCGGAACTCACGCGGGCAAGACTAGCCCGAGCGTGGTCGACACCCTCATCTCGACTGCGCCAACGCCGCCGTCAGCGCGTCCGACCACGGCCGGGAAGGCGGCAACCCGGCATCGAGCCACGCCCTGGACGAGAGCACCGAATACGCCGGACGAGGAGCCGCCGCGACGTACTCTGCGCTCGAACACGGACGTACCCGCTCGGGATCGGCCCCGATGCGTGCGAACACCGCGCGCGCGAGCTCGAACCAGCTGGCTTGCCCGGCATTGGTGTAGTGCACGGTGCGACCGACCACCGAAGGCCGGGTTTCGATCGCGAGTAGGCCCGACGCCAGGTCGTGGGCAAAGGTGGGTGAGCCGATCTGATCATTGACCACCGAAATCGTCTCCCGCTCGCCTTCGAGCCTGCGCATGGTGGTCACGAAGTTCTTGCCGGTGTTGTCGTACACCCAGGCAGTGCGTACGACGACGGCCTCGGGCAGCTCCTCGCGTACGGCGAGTTCGCCGGCCAGCTTGGTGCGACCGTACGCCGACTTCGGGGCGGTGTCGGCGTCCACCTCGTAGGGTTCGGTCGCTGTGCCGTCGAACACATAATCGGTGGAGACGTGGATCAACCTGCCACCGACACGCCCGCAGGCGCGAGCGAGATTTCGCGGGCCGTCCGCATTGACGGCCAGGGCTCTGGCCTCGTCTGTCTCAGCGGCGTCCACTGCGGTGTACGCGGCGCAATTGATCACCGTCGCCCCTGCGCTCACCACGGCAGCGACTGCGTCGGGATCGGTTACGTCCAGGTCGGCGGACGAATATGCGCGTACCTCGGTGCCGTCTCCTCGGCCGGCGGCAAGAGCCACCACTCGGCGGCCCAACTGGCCATGTGCTCCGGTCACCACGATCGCGTTCACGGTTGCCAAGTGTGGCACGCCGTGTTCGGTTGGGCGAGGCAGTGACCGGTGACCAGTAACCTTCGAACAGCAGGGGGAGAACGAAGCAGGCGGGTGATCGGACCGGCCGGTAACGAGAGAGGGTCGTCACGGTGCCACGAGATCCAGGCACGCCCGGCGGTGAGCACACTCCCCCGCCCAGGCGGCGCACCCACCGGAAACCAGTCGGTCCCGAGCCGCGCGCCACGGGACGTCCAGACGATCGTGCGGCGCATCGCTACAGAACTGCCGAGGATTCGCACGGGAAACCCCGGGCGCGAGAACGTACTCGCCGCAACCGAGACGAACCCGCCGACCGACCGCGCGCGCCGCGACAGCACGATCGCCGCGTCGGCGTCGAACCGCCCCGATCTCACGGCGAACCCGGCCTTGCCGCCGGCGGCCGCCGATGGCCGGCTACCCATGTGGCCGTTGCAGTGCTGTCGGTACTGGTTTTACTGGTGACCGGCTTCGCATGGCGCAGCGTAGACAGTCTCAGATCCAACATCGCCACTGCGGGCGGTCTCGGCCTCGGCGGTGCCGCAGACGGTGCGGTCGACATTCTGATGGTCGGCACCGACAGTCGGACCGATGCCCACGGCAATGCACTGTCCCCGGAGGAACTCGCCTCGCTCAATGCCGGTGAAGAGGTGGCGTCGAACACCGACACGATCGTGCTGATTCGGGTCCCGAACGACGGTTCGTCGGCCACCGCCATTTCCATCCCTCGCGATTCGTACGTGGAGGTGCCCGGAATCGGCATGTCCAAGATCAATGCCGCCTACGGCGCGACCAAGGAGACCAAGCGGCTCGAGCTGGTGGAGCAGGGCGTCTCGGACGCCGATGCGGAGGTACAGGCAACCGAGGCCGGGCGCGAGGCACTCATCGATTCGGTCGCGAATCTGACCGGGATCACCGTCGACCACTACGCGGAGGTGGGCCTGCTCGGCTTCGTCCTGTTGACCGATGCTGTCGGCGGCGTCGAGGTATGTCTGAACAATCCTGTGGACGAGCCGCTCTCGGGTGCAAATTTCCCGGCAGGGGTGCAGAAGCTCTCCGGTTCCCAGGCCTTGAGTTTCGTTCGACAACGGCACGATCTGCCCCGCGGCGACCTCGACCGCATCGTGCGTCAACAGGTGTTCATGGCCTCGCTGGTGCGGAACGTGTTGAGCGCCAAGACGTTGAGCAATCCGGGAAAGCTGGCCCAGCTCAGTACTGCGGTGCAGCGTTCGGTGACACTCGATTCCGATTGGGACATTCTGCAATTCGCCACTCGGCTACAGGATCTCGCGGGCGGCAAGGTCAAGTTCGAGACCATCCCGGCGGTCGACATCAACGCCACGACCGACTACGGCGAATCGATCGTCCAGGTCGACCCGGCCGCGGTGAAGAAGTACGTCGAAGGTCTGCTCGACGACGGCAACTCGGCGCAGAACAATTCCGAGGGTTCCGATGCGCCCGAGATCGACCCGTCGACGGTCACCGTCGACGTGGCGAACGACAGCGGAATCGACGGGCTCGCCAACGGTGTCGCCGGTGCGTTGACGCAGTTGGGATACGTCGGAGGCACCATCGGAAACTACGAGGGCACGTCGATCTCCGCGAGCCGAATCCAGGCGGCCGATGTCGACAGTGATGCTGCTCGCGCGGTCTCGGCTGCGCTCGGCGGACTGCAGATCGTCACCGATTCTTCGCTGCCTGCAGACACGGTGCAGGTGGTGCTCGCCGACGACTACGCCGGCCCGGGTTCGGGGCAGGCGGCGACGGCAGAAACCGTTGCTCCCGAAGCCGGTACGGCAGTTCCGGAGACTCCCGCAGCTCCGATCGACGCAGGTTCCACCGGGCCTATGTGCGTCAACTGACGGACGGTGTGGCGCATCCTCATGGTGCAGGAGTGGAGCCTGCGGAACGACCCTCAGGTGCAGGAGTGGAGCCTGCGGAACGACCGTCGGTGGAAGGCGTGCAGCCTGCGCGGGGTCCGTGATCTAGGGTTCGGGGTGTGGCTTCGAACCTGACTCAGACCTTGCTCGACCCCGTCCTTGCCGCTGACCCTGCCGGTCCGCGTATCACGTTCTACGACGACGCCTCCGGCGAGCGGGTCGAGGTCTCGGCGGTGACGCTCGCGAACTGGGCAGCCAAGACAGCGAATCTGTTGTGCGACGAGTTGGGCTTCGAGGCGGGCGGCAAGGTCAGTGTGTTGTTGCCCGCGCACTGGCAGACCGCCGCGGCGCTGCTCGGTGTGTGGTGGGCAGGCGGCGAGGTGGTGCTGGGGGCCGTGGACTCGGCCGACGTCGCGATGGTGCCTGCGGATCGACTCGACGAGGCACCGGATGTGGACGAGGTGCTGGCGTTCTCGCTCGATGCTTTCGGCAAGGCCGTGCCGGATCTGCCGGTGGGAATGACCGACTACGCAACCTCGGTGCGGGTGCACGGGGATCAGTTTCGGGTGTCGGGTAGCGGGTCGGGAGCGGCGGCGTTGGACGGTCGTTCGGTGGACGAGGTGCTCGTGGCCGCGCGAGAGCGGGCCTCTGCCCGCTCGTTGACTGCTGCCGACCGGGTGATGTCGAGTGCGTCGTGGAGCACTGCCGAGGAGCTGATCGACGGCCTGCTCTCGGTTCTCGTCGCGGGCGCCTCGTTGGTTCAGGTGGCCAATGCCGACGAGGGAAAGAACGATCGACGCGCCGATACCGAGAAGGTCACCACGGTCCTGTCTTGAACGGCCGCCTTCACGTGCCCGTTCGGTAGCCGCCGTCCGCGAGTCCGGCCTCGATTTCGTACTTGTTTGCCGGTCCTCGGTGGCGAACTTCCTCGGCGAGGTACCGGAACGGGAAGCTCAGCCCGAACCGGGCCCATTGGTCTGCGTGCACGGCTTCGTGCCGTATCACTCGGCGGCCGGTGTTGTCCTTGGTCAGATACGCGCCTCCGAACGTGGTTCCGCCCCGTCCGAATCCGCCGCGCAGTCCGGTGCACACGAAGATCGAGAACTCGTGGTCGAAGTGCGCTGTTCCGCCCCACAAGCGGGCGTACCGCAACGCCAGCGTCGTCACCGCAACGGACTGCCACCGGCCTCGACCTGCTAATCGAATCTGCTCGCGCCGCGACGTCGCGTTGCTCATCCCAGCAGCGTCGTGCGCAGAGCTCTGTCTTTCTCCAGCACCATGGCCTCGAGCGAGGCCTGAAATGCCGACATTCGTTCTTGCAGAGCCGGATCGGAGGCACCCAGTATCCGTACTGCGAGCAGTCCTGCGTTGCGGGCACCGCCTATGGAGACCGTCGCTACCGGAACCCCTGCCGGCATCTGGACGATCGAGAGCAGCGAGTCCATGCCGTCGAGGTATTTCAGCGGTACTGGTACACCGATCACCGGCAAAGGCGTCGCCGAGGCAACCATGCCGGGCAGGTGTGCCGCTCCCCCGGCACCGGCGATGATCACGCGGATTCCACGGCTCGCGGCGTCGCGGGCGTAGTCGAGCATCCGCTGCGGTGTGCGATGGGCGGACACCACGCCCACCTCGAATCGAATTCCGAACTCGGCCAATGCTTCTGCGGCGGCTTCCATGGTCGGCCAGTCGGAGTCGCTGCCCATGATCAGGCCCACTGCAGGAGTGGAGCCCGCGGAACGACCCTCGGATACAGGAGTGGAGCCCGCGGAACGACCCTCGGATGCAGGAGTGGAGCCCGCGGAAAGACCCTGCGGTGCGGAATCGGTGGCGGGGTGGTCAGTCATCGTGCGGATCCCATCCGTCGGTCCATTCGGCGTGCGACATCCAGTGCGCTGCGCGCTCGGCCCGCTCCCGCACCGAGGCCACGTACTCCGGATCGGCGAGGGAACCGGACGGTGAGCCGAGGATGTTCACGTGCCCGATTTTGCGGTCTTTGCGCTCACCTTTGCCGTACAGGTGCACCTTCGCGTCGGGCATGCGCGCGAAGAGGTGATGAAGCCGCTCGTCCATGGTCATCCGGGGTGCCTCGGGTGCGCCCAGAATGTTGGCCATCACGGTCAGTGGGGCCAGTGGATCGGTGTCACCGAGTGGGTAGTCCAACACCGCTCGGAGGTGTTGCTCGAACTGCGAGGTACGGCACCCGTCCATGGTCCAATGCCCGGAGTTGTGGGGGCGCATGGCGAGCTCGTTCACGAGAAGCGTGCCGGAGGTGGTCTCGAACAGTTCCACCGCCAGATCTCCTACTACTCCCAGCGCGCCTGCGATGTCGAGGGCCAGTCGGCCGGCGGATGTGGCGACGTCCTCGTCGAGATCGGGGGCGGGTGCCAGGACGACGGCGCACTGACCGTTGCGCTGCACCGTCTGTACGACGGGCCAGGCAGCACCTTGGCCGAACGGCGATCGTGCGACCATGGCCGACAGCTCGCGGCGCATGGCGACCTTCTCTTCCACCATGAGGGGTACACCCAGGTCGAGTTGGGCCGTGACGATGCGCTCGGCTTCCTCCGCGTCGGCGGGCATCCACACTCCGCGTCCGTCGTATCCGCCGCGGATTGCTTTGAGGACGACGGGCCACCCGTGCTCGTCTCCGAAGGCGATGGCGTCCTGCGCGCTCGACACCTCCGCGTAGGCGGGTCCTGGCGCACCCAGTTCTGCCAGTTTGCGGCGCATGCGCAGTTTGTCCTGCGCGAAGATCAGGGCGCTCGGCGGCGGCTGCACGTTGACGCCCTCGGCGACGAGAGCCTCGAGGTGCTCGGTCGGCACGTGCTCGTGATCGAAGGTGACCGCATTGGAACCGGTCGCGGCGGTGCGCAAGGCATCGAGATCGTCGTGGGAACCGAAGACGACATCGGGACTGACTCGAGCCGCGGGCTCGTCTGCACCTGCCGCCAGCACTCGGAGCGTCTGACCGAGCTCGATGGCGGACTGATGGGTCATTCGGGCGAGCTGACCGCCGCCGATCATCGTCACCACGGGCATTCCGGTCGACGACGGGCGCGCGGCGTTGGGGCGCGGTTCGATACCTGTCACGGCTCACCATGGTGTCACGTCGTGTGCGGTCCGTCCGAACCGGCAGCCCTCCGCGAGAACGTCGACCTGCCGGGGACCTGTGGAAACCCTGATGATCCGTGCGTCGGTTCGTCGGATCGGGGCTGTGTTTCGTAGACTTCTCCGTTGTGCCGACGATCGAGAGCGTGCTTCGACGCTTACCCAAGCCCGTCCGGGACCTTGCGGTTCGTCACAGCGAGCTGATCAAGTTCGCCATCGTGGGCGGCACGACAATGGTTTTCGACCTTGTGATCTTTTATTCCCTGAGCTTGACGGTGCTCGAGCAGAAGCCGGTGATCGCCAAGATCATCTCGGGCGTTTCCGCGACTTTGTTGAGCTACTTCCTCAATCGTGAGTGGGCGTTCAAGCATCGGGGCGGACGAGAACGGCACCACGAGGCGCTGCTTTTCTTCGTCATCAGCGGTGTCGGAGTGCTCATCGCGGCTGGTCCGCTCTGGATCGCGAACAACATCTTCGACATTCGCGACACCAGTGAGTCGTTGACGATGGTGGTGATCATCGACTTCGTTCTCAACTACATCATCGGCAATCTCCTGCAGATGGCGTTCCGGTTCTGGGCGCTGCGGCGCTTCGCGTTCCCCGAGGAGAACGCGCGCACGATCCTCGAGGTCGACGCCGAGCGAACCGGGGACACGTCAGAGGCCGTCGATCAGCCCTGACCGGTCACCTCGGCTCTCGGCGGGGCACGGTAGGTGTGTGCTCACGCGAGGCGGGTAGAAAGACCGAGAACAGGGCGGGCCGACGGCGCTGTAGTTCCAGCCGTCCGCCATCGGCTTCGATCAGTGCCCGCGCGAGTGCGAGTCCGACGCCGGTGGAGCCTGCGCCGGAGAATCCTCGGTCGAAGATGTGCGGGGCCAGCTCGTTGCTCACTCCGGGGCCCTCGTCGGTGACCTCGACACAGACCAGTCGCTCACGCCGAGGGTCGGGGCTTTCGCCACCGGACACCGCTCGCACCGACACGGTGCAGCCGCCGTCGCCGTGTACCAGAGAATTGTCGACCAAGACCGACACGGCTTCTCGCAGCCGGGAGCCCGTCACCGACGCGGTGAGTTCGGCGTCTCCCTTGAGTACCAGGTTGCGGCCTGCATCCTCGAAGTTCCGCCGCCATTCGACGACTGTTGCGGTCAGTTCCTCGATGACCGATACCTCGTGCGCATCGGCGGCGCCGTCGCTGCGGGAGGAACGAACGAGTTCGTCGATGGCGAGGGTCAGCCGGTCGACTTGGTCCATCGCCTCGTTCGCCTCGTCCACCACCGCCGGGTCCGGGTGGGTGGAAATCTCGTCGAGCCGCAGCCGCACTGCAGTCAGTCGGCTTCGGAGTTGGTGCGAGACGTCGGCGACCAGCGTGTGTTCTCGTTGGAGTCGGCCTGCGATCTCGACGGTGGCCGAGTCGAGCACCTCCGAGACGCGGTCGAGTTCGGCGATGCCGTGCCGCCGGGCATCAGGCCGGAAGTCACCCTCCGCCAGTCGCGCGGCGCGACGGGCCACATCCTGCAGCGGATCTGCCAGTCGTTTTGCCGTCAGGACGGCGACGACTGTGCCTGCAAGCGCCGATGCGAGCACGACGAGTGTCACCGCGCCGAGTGCTTGGCGCTGGAGGGACCGCATCTCGTCGGACGGGACATCGAGTCGCAGTGAGCCGGAGGTACCCATCGACAGCGATTCCACGAGCGGTCGATCCACGAATGCCTCGCCGATGTCTGCGCGCGACGCGGCGTCGGCCGGAGTCGGGTAGATGACCACCAGCCGGCCGCCCTGCGGAATCGCCAGCCTGAGCGAGCCGATGTCGAGCTGACCCTCGATCAGACCCGCCGAGCCCTCCTGGGAGATGATCTCCGCTGCCATGCGGTCCAGGCGTGCTTGCAAGTCGTTGCGGGTGAAGTCCTCGACCCACAACCACGCGGTGTACATCAGAGGGATACCGAGCAACAACGCCGTCATGACGACGACGGCCAGTATCGAGACCAGAATTCGACGTCGCATGGACTGCTAGTCGCTGTTGATGCGGAAACCGACGCCGCGCACCGTTGCTATTCGACGCTCGGCAACAGGACCTTCGTCCCCGATCTTGCGTCGCAACCAGGACATGTGCATGTCCAGTGTCTTCGATCCGCGCAGCTCTGCATCGCCCCAGACCTCACGCAGGATCACTTCACGGGAGACGACCTGACCTGCGTGGTCGAGTAGGACCTTGAGCAGCTCGTACTCTTTGTTCGCGAGTGAGATCTCGGTGCCGCCGACGAGTACGCGTCGCGCGGCCGGTTCGAGGCGGATGGCACCGACCTCGATCGGGGAGTCCTCTCCGGCACCGCGACGTCGGAGCAGGGCACGAACGCGGGCCATGAGCTCGGCGAGTCGGAAGGGTTTGCCGACGTAGTCGTCCGCTCCGGCATCGAGGCCCACCACGAAGTCGACCTCGTCGGTTCGTGCGGTGAGCATGAGGACCGCCACCTCGGATCGGTTGGCCCGTACCTGCCGACACACCTCGAGGCCGTCCATTCCGGGAAGTCCCAGATCGAGGATCAGCAGATCGAACTTCCCGTCGAGGGCGCGTTGCAAGGCGGCAGGGCCGGTCTGTTCGACGGTCACCGTGTACCCCTCGCGCCCGAGAGCGCGGGACAAGGGCGCAGCGATAGCTTCGTCGTCTTCTGCAAGCAGCACATCGGTCACATCGGACACCCTACGGTTCGAAAGTGAGAACAGCCTGTGTTACCTGCGTTTTCCGGCTCGCCAACCGGGCTTGGGCTCGGCGGCCGAATCCTCGGGCGACGGCTCGAAGGGGGCCTCGCCGCCGTGCATGGATTGGCGGCGGTACTCCATCGAGTCGAAGACTTGCTGGTAGAGCAGAGAGTGGACGCGCTGAACGCGCGGAATGTCGTCGAATTCGAGTGGATCGTCCGACGCGGAGGCGATGATGAGCGTTCCCGTACCCAGCATTCGATCGAGCAAGCCGTGGCGAAACTGGACGTTGCTGATTCTGCTCATCGGAATGTCGATGCCGGAGTGGGTGATCACGCCCTGACGGATCAGTACTCGCCTGTCGGTGACGATGAAGTGGGTGCACTTCCAACTGATCAGTGGAACCAGGCACCGCCATCCCACCAGCGCCGCCCACACCACCGCTACGGCGATCATGGCCACGTTCGCGGCGGTGGATTCGAGTCTCGCACTCGCAGCGCCGAGTGCTACACCAGCGATTCCTGTGACGAGCACGAACGTGATCGACGGAAGGATCAGCATTTTCCAGTGCGGGTGATGATGAAGCAGCAGCTCTTCCTCGTCTGCCAACGCATCCTGTGGGTAACCCACGAGCACTCCTGACTGTTCGCTACGGCATCGGTCGAGGTGAGGGTCTTACGAGACGGGTCGCAGATGCGTGACGTCGCCTGCCGCGACCGCAAGTACGGACGGTCGAGCCGAACCGGTCTGCTCCATCTCGATGACGATTCTGCCGTGTTCGTCGACGTCGGTGGCGGTACCGAACTTCTCCTCGCCACCGGGGAGGTCGACACGGACGCGTTGTCCGATGGTGCCGCACCGCTCTCTATACCTGCGGGCGAGCGCATCGGTCCCCCAGTTCGAGTCACGCCAGGAATCCACTTCGGCGGCCACCCCGCGCAGAATCGCGCGCACCAGAGTGTCGCGATCGAGAACAGCGGCCTTTTCCACTGCGAGCGACGTGGCGGTGGCAACCGGCAATTCCTCGGCCGTCATCGAGACGTTGACCCCGAGCCCGATGACGACCGTCGGGGACGGTCCGTGGGCCGCGACCTCGGCGAGGATGCCCGAGACCTTCTTCCCTCCGATGAGGACGTCGTTGGGCCATTTGAGTCGGGCATCGACCTCGGCGACGGTGCGCAACGCGTCGACGAGGGCAACTCCGGTCATCAGCGGTAGCCATCCGAGCACCGCAGGATCGATGCCGGGGAACTTCAGCAGCATCGACAGGAGGATCTGCGAGCGAGGCGCCCCCGAGAACGATCTCGAATGCCGCCCGCGTCCACTGTCCTGGTATTCGGCGATCAGGGCTGTCCGGTCCGCGTAGTTCGCGACCCCTTCGACGAGGTCGGCGTTGGTCGAACCGGTTTCGGCGATCACATCCACCCGAGACCACGATGCCTGCGGTCCGTCCACCAGTGCCCGGCGAAGGGCACGGACATCCAGTGGCGGGCGATCGAGATTTGTCCACATGCGAGACAGCATATGGGCTCGGTGACGATCCGATGTCCTCGGCGAACCACCCTCGGTCGGGTCGCAGATCACGCTCGCAGTTAAAGTGTTGCCCCATGACCAGCGTCCAGGATTCCACTGCACATGGGTCGGCCGAAACCCCCGATATTCATACCACTGCGGGTAAGTTGGCTGATCTTCGTAAACGTCTGACGGTGGCGGAGGTTCCATCGGGTCAGGCGGCGGTGGACAGGGTCCACGCGAAGGGCAAGTTGACGGCGCGGGAGCGGATCACGGCGTTGCTCGACGAGGGGTCGTTCGTCGAGCTCGATGCGTTGGCTCGGCATCGTTCGGTGAATTTCGGGTTGGGTGAGAACC
>NZ_JBMIRQ010000080.1:0-120637 GCF_049195265.1 Rhodococcus sp. MALMAid1271
ATGCTGCCGGTGTTGACGGCGTCGGCGATGTCGGGGAAGTTCTTCAGTCCGCGGGCGAGGGCGAGAATTTTGTTGGCTTTGCCTGGCGTGAGCAGGGTGGTGGAGGTGAGCCAGCCGGCGGGTCCGGGGAAGCCGAGTTTCTCGCGGGTGACGCGGGTGTCGATCTCGGCGACGAGGGCGATGCGGCGGGCCTCCAACAACTGGATCTGGTGGGAGACCGCGGCGGCGTCGGCGAGGAGTTGGTCCTCGCTCAGTTGCCAGATCTCGGTCGTCATGACCCAACAGTATCGAACTGCTGTTCGAGTCGCAATGATCGTCAAATCGAAAACTATTGCCTTGCAGAACTATTCGTGAGCACGTTCTTGTCGGTGACCTGTGCTAGGCGCATCAACTGCCAACTCTGAACGTCGCCCGATACGCACTGGGCGAGACACCCAACTCCGCGGCGAGCTGATGACGCAGAGACGTGGCAGTGCCGAATCCTGTGTCGTGGGCAATTCTTTCGATGGTCATATCGGTGTTCTCGAGCAATTCCCGCGCCCGCTGGACGCGCTGCGCCACGATCCAACGCGCAGGGGACACACCGACTTCGGCTGCGAATCGGCGGGAGAACGTTCGAAGACTCATGGACTGATGCCGCGCCAAATCCTCGACCGACAGGGCCGCATCCAGATTGCGCAATGCCCATTCCTGCGCATCTGCTGTGGACGTAGCGTGCGTCCGCGGCGCCGGAGTGTCGATGTACTGCGCCTGTCCCCCACTACGATGAGGCGGTACCACAGTGCCGCGGGCAACCCGATTGGCCACTGCCGCACCGAAATCCTGCCGAATCATGTACAAACACAGATCGATTCCCGATGCCTCCCCCGCTGCGGTCAGCACATTGCCGTCCTCGGTGTAGAGCACGTTCGGGTCCAGCAACACGGTCGGATACAACTCGACGAAGCGCGCTGCCGACTTCCAATGTGTGGTGGCCCGCTTGCCGTCGAGTACCCCTGCCGCCGCCAGTACGAACGAACCGGTGCAGATCGATGCCAGTCTTCGGGTCGACACCGTGTCGAACGGGAGTGGGCGATCTCCGCCGGCTGCGTCGTAGTCCAGATCGGAGGCCGGAACGATCACGGTGTCTGCCTCCGCGACAGCATCGAGTCCGCGCTCCACCACTATTCGGACATCGGAATCGGTACGGATCGGTCCCGGCACGTCGGTGCAGGTGATCACCTCGTACAACGCCTCACCGGCATCCGATCGCGCCTGTCCGAACAGGCGATGCACGATGCCCAACTCCATGGCCAGGAGGCCGTCGCGCACGTAGACAGCAATGCGATGCGTCATGGCCGAATCCTGCCACGGGCGATTCGTCGTGCGCCTTTTGCGTACCTCTAGGTGCGCAAAAGGCGCACGAGGAGCGTTCCCACGGATCCGATACGAGCGGAGGTCGACTGTCGCCGGTGTTCGCCGCCCTGGTGATAGCAGGCATTCTGGGCGGAACAGTGCTCGATGTCCCGTGGGCCGGTATTGCAGGCTGGGGACTGGCACTCGTCGCTGCCGTCGCCTGGCTGCTCGTAGCTGTACTGCTGCCGCCGTCCAAGAGACGCGATTGACGCTTCCCGAGACTGTGGCCGAAATCTTTCACAAGTTGTCGTTCATGCCACTGTTTCGCTGCTCGCTCGTCGACCAGAGTCATGAAGATGAACATCCTGTGGGTCTTTGCCCATCCCGAACCTCGCTCACTCAACGGCACGCTCCGCGACGCCGCTCTGACCGAACTCCGCGCACACGGCCATACCGTCGAACAGTCGGATCTTTATGCAATGCAGTGGAATCCGGTGGTCACACCGCAGGACTACGCCCACGATCGCGCGAGACGCTTCCGCGTGGCAGCGGCGTCGATCGCGGCGCTCGCTGCCGGCACCCAGGCTCCGGACATTGCGGCCGAGCAGCAGAAGCTGCTACGCGCCGACGCCGTGGTATTGCACTTTCCGCTGTGGTGGTACTCGATGCCGGCGATCATGAAGGGCTGGGTGGATCGGGTGTTCGTCGAAGGCTTCGGTTACGGCATTCGAGCAGCGGACGGCAGCACCCGCCGCTACGGGGATGGCGTGCTCGGCGGCAAGCGGGCGATGGTGGTTCTCAGTATGGGCGGGAGCGAACACACCGTTTCCCCGCGCGGAATCAGCGGCAGTTTGGATGAGCTGCTGTACCCGATTCAACACGGCATTCTGTTCTACACCGGGATGTCGGTATTGCCCCCGGTTCTCGTGGCTAGTGCCGATCGGATGACCGAGACCGGTTACGCTGCAGCAGAATCAGAGCTCCTTCAGCGCGTGAAGGGCCTGCCCACCGACGAGCCGATCCCCTACCGCTCCCAGAACGGCGGCGACTACGACAGGCGATTCGTACTGCGCGAGAACATCGAAGCGAACGAGATCGGCGTGCGAATACACACCCAGCGCTGATCAGGCGAGAATTGCGGCATCGTTGCCCTTCAGGTCGTGCGCCTTTTGCGTACCTTTAAGTGCGCTAAAGGCGCACGACGGAGCGCAGCGACGCTCGTGGGACCGAAGCTGATCAGTCCAGGACGCGAGCGAGAAACGCACCGATGTTCTCTCGCACTGCCGCTGTGCGCGTGTCGACGTCGAAGTCTTCCTTGAACTGCCGCCCCAGCGCCGGAGTCTTCTTCTTGCGCGCGTATAGCGAGCACGCCAGATCAGAGCAGAGATAGGTTCCGACGGTATTGCCTCGCCTGCCGGATTCTCCGGCCTTCGCTGCAGCCATCAGGGACACCCCACCGTTCGCATGTGTGGTGAGGCAGATGCTGCACATTTGTGCAGTACGTGGACCACCGGGCTTGTAGCGCAGTGCGATTCCGCGCAGCCGATCCTCAGCAGGAATGACGACATAGCTCCTACCGGCCAATTTGGCGTCGACCCAGCCGAAGAAGTCCAAATCTTCCCAGGGTACGGCGCCGAAAGCGTCGGGAAGGGTGAGCCGGTTGGCGTCGCCCTTGGACGAGTTGACGAACGAAGACCTGATGTCGCGTTCGGAGATCGGTTCCATGATCACTGCCTCCACTGCTGTAGGAGAGTATCGATTCCGTCGAGAATGCGGACCCAGGACTCCTGCGAGTCGGGTGCGCTGTGGCTGAACGAGCCGGATGCATCGAGGCTGGCGAAACCGTGAAACACGCTGCCCAGCAATCGAACCGCATGCACCTGGTCCACCTCGTTCAGGTGATACCCGCGCAGAATCGCCTTCATCATCGCCGAGTGACGCACGCCGGCACTGGCAATCGCCGTCTCGTGATCGAGCGGAAACTGTGTTGCGGCATAGCGACCGGGGTGCTCGCGCGAGTAGTCGAGATACGCGTTCGCAACGGCCACCAGCGCATCCTTGCCCGCTCGTCCCGCCAGAGCCTCCGAGACGCGGTCGGCCAGTTCCTCCAACGCCAGTAGCGCGATGCCGACGTTCAACTGGTGCGCGCTCTTCAGGTGCGAATACAGACTCGCCACTTTGACGTCGAACCGCCTGGCGATCTCGCTCGCGGTCACGCGCTCGAAGCCGACCTCATCGGCCAGGTCGGCTCCCGCACGCACGATGCGTTGCGCGTTCAATCCGGCACGTCCCATAGCGGCCTCCTCGTTCGAGGACACCGTAACCAAAACTAATACCTATAGGCAAATCGCTAAAGCACTTAGCGACCCTGCCACGCCTCCCACAACTGTGCGTATCGTCCGCCGGCGGCGACCAACTCCTCGTGCGGACCCTGCTCGAGAATTGTGCCGTGTTCGAGCACCACCACGCGGTCGGCGGCCGCGGCCTGCGTCAGGCGATGCGCGACGATCAAGGTACTGCGACCCCTCGTCGCCGCCTCCGCGGCAGCCTCTAGGTCTCGGGCACCGGAACTGCCTGCCTCGGCAGTGGCCTCGTCCAGCACGGCAACGGCCGGATCGGCAAGAACCATTCGCGCCAAGGCCAGTTGCTGCGATTGTGCCGCCGTCAACTGGTGCCCACCCTCACCGACGACGGTGTCCAGTCCGCTCTCGAGCGCCTCTACCCAGCCCCATGCCCCGACGGTGCGCAGCGCGGCTTCGACCTCGTCACGACCTGCATCCGGGGCGGCAAGCAGCACGTCGTCGATCAATCGTCCGGCGAACACGTGCACTTCCTGGCTGACGATCGCCACGTGCCGTCGCAATCCTTCGCTGCCCAGCGCGTCCAATGATGCGCCGCCGACGCGAACCGTCCCGGACGTCGACGCCATCGAGCCGGCCGCGATCGCTGCGATCGTGGATTTGCCGGCACCGGTGGATCCGACGAGTGCAACGGTCTCCCCTGCTCCGACCCGCAGGTTCACCCCGTGCAGCACCTCGTGGCCGGGCTCGTACTCGTGTCGAAGATCGGTGACGTCCAAGGTGGCGTCGGATGGCACGGAACCGTCGCCCACGTGGCGTCCGTCGGCGATATCGACGACGCCGACCAGCCGAGCCAACGACGCTCCGGCGGACTGGATGTCGTCGAACGTGAACAGCAGCGTGCCGATCGGATTGAACAGGCGATGAAACAGCAGGGCGGCGGCCGTCGTCTCGCCCACGGTGACGTAATCGCCTCGTACCAAAAGAAATCCGGCCAGCAGGATCACCGACAGTCCGACGCATTCGGCGCGATTGCTCCGCGAGCCGAACCGGGTGAACAATCGGAACACCTCGAGACCGATGTCGCGGGCTTTCGCCGACGCCCGGTCGATCTCGGTGAGATGCGCAGACTCCAGCCCGTACGCACGCACCGTCTTTGCGCCCTGCATGCTGCTGACGAACGACTGCGCCCGCGAGCCCATCGCAACCCTCTCCGCGGCATACAGCGGAGCCGAACGCGGCAGATACCAGTGCAACGCAAGGACATACATCGGCAGTGCCACCAGCCCTGCCAGGCCGAGCCGCCAGTCGATGCCGAGCATCGTGATCATGCTCAGGCACACGAGCAGGAACGCGCCGACGAGCTGCGGGATCACTTCACCGATCGACTTCGCCATCACCGCAACATCGTCGCCCACCCGAGAGAGCAAGTCGCCCTTGCCCACTCGTTCCAACGTGGCAACCGGAAGATGCAGTGCGCGCCGAACGACGGCCTCGCGCAGCGAGGCCAGGATGCCCTCGCCGAGAGTGCTGATGAGGTAGCCACTGAAACCGGTGACGACCCCGCCGATCACGGCAGCCACCGAGATCACCACCACTACCACGATGATCGCCTGAGGGTCCGCACCGTCGCGGACTCGGTCGACCAGGACACCGAGCACGTACACGGGAACCAGTGACATCGCTGCGGCGATCGCGCCGAGCAGCAGCGTCGCCGCGGTGCGGACCTTGCGTAGTCGCAACTGTTCGAGCAGCCACTTCCCGGAGCGTGCCCCGGAGGCGATCGGAAGTAGGTCGGGGGCGGTCATCGCAGCACCATCTCCCTGTACTGCGCGTCCGAGGACGCGAGATCGTGGTGCGTTCCCTCGGCGACGACGCGTCCGCCGTCGAGGACGAGAACACGATGCGTCACCGACAGCAGGGCGGGGCTCGTCGTGATGAGGATCGTTGTCTGTGCCGCGCTGCGGTTGTGCCGAAGCTCGGTGATACCGCGGGCGATGGTGTGTTCGGTGACGGCATCGACAGCGGTGGTGGGGTCGTGCAGTACCAGGACAGGCGCGTCGACCGACAGCGCTCGCGCCAAGGCGACGCGTTGGCGTTGCCCACCGGACAGGCTGGCTCCGCGGTCGGTGACGGCGTGGTCGAGACCGGCCTCGTGCAGGTCGACGACGTCGGTGGCCGCCGATGCCTGCAGGACGTGTCGGAGATCGGCGTCGGGCCGCTGTCGTCCTGCTGTGACGTTGCTTCGGAGCGTCCCGGCGAACAGGTCGGTGATGTGCGGCTCGGCGAGCACGGTCTGGCGGGCGCGTCGAAGATCGATGCGTCCCGCCGCAATTCCGCCGATCCGGACTTCTCCGCTGTAATCGGCGTCGGATATCTGGCCGGACAGTAGTGCGGCGAGGGCTTCACCGTCCTGTGGGCGGTGGGCGACCACACCGAGCATCTCACCCGGCGCGGCCCGGAAGGTGAGGCCATCGAGCGATCGGAACCGAACCTCGTCGACGGCGAGGTCGGTGTTCGGTGGAACCACGGACTCCGACGGCGGCAGCACGTGTTCTGCACCGAGCACCAGGGCGAGCCGATCGGCAGATCCACGCACCATCGCGACCACTCCGGGGATTCTCGACAGCCCGGTCAGCGGTTCGATGACGAACTGCGACAATCCGATGACGGTGATCAGTTCGCCGACCGAGATGCGGCCCTGCAGCGCGAACCAGCCGGCGGTTCCGGCGATCCCGACAGCGAGCAGGGCGTTGATGGTCGTCGCAAGTCCCTGGTAGACGCTGTTGGCGCGAGCGAGCTTCAATGTCGCGGCCAGTGCCGTGCGGCTCGATGTCACGAACCGCTGCGTCGCGGCGTTCTCGGCCCCGATGCCTCGCAAGGGCCGCACTCCGCTGACCAGATCCGTGGCCATGCCGGACACCCCGGCCACCCGGGCTTGCTGCTCGGTGGCCGCGCGGGTCAGCAGTGGAGCGAGGCGCTGCAGTGCAATGAGGATGACCGGGGTACCGATGACGACGGCGAGGCCGAGGGGAATGTCGACCACCAGCAACGCCACTGCCGACGCGAGGACCGCCACGGCCGATGCGAAGACCCGGGCGATCAGATCGAGGATCCACGACTCCTTCTCGGCGTCGGATGTCGAGACCGTGAGCAACTCCCCTGCCGACAGCTCGGTCCGCAGGCCCCGTGGGTCGAGGACGCGTCCGGCAACCTCCACGCGGACCAGGTGCGCCTCCCGCTCGATGGCGACGACGATGATGCGTGCACCGATACGCCAGGCGTAGGACAGAGTGACGAACAGAGCCGCCAGCCCGATCAGCGAGGCGATCATCGCCGTGATGTCACCGGTGTCGATGGCCCGCGAGACGATCAGTCCGATGGCCACCGGGACCATCGTTTCGCACAGTTGATGCACCCCGAACAGCAGCGACGAGACGATCAGGCGGGTGCGATGCCGTCGTACGGTGCGCCGCAGAATCGCGGAGCCGGTCGCCGGAGAAGGTGCCTCCATCACCGTCCGAGCAGCGCTGTGCGGTACAGATTCGGTCATTTGCTGCAGCCTAAGGCATCACGAACTGGCGATGGGGTGCCACATTTACATAGAGTCGGGACCAGAGAACACCGAATAAGTCCAGCAGAGAGTACGGAGAACACCATGCCTGCCAAGACATCGACCGACAACGACATCGCCGACGAAGACATCGTCCCACTCGAGTACGAAACGGCCAGCCAGGCTCAGCGCGTCGTCGCCGCATACGCGACCGATGCCGACGAATGCCGCATGTTGTTGTCGATGCTGGGTATAGATCCCGTAGCGAAGACCGAATGAGCCGGTCTACGCAGGGATAGTCCCCCAGGATCAACAAGCGGATTGGACAGTTGTGGCTGACGCCTCGCAGGGTTCGGATTTCGTCGTCGTTGCCAATAGGCTCCCGGTCGATCTGGAGAAGCTCCCGGACGGGAGCACGCGATGGAAGCGAAGCCCCGGCGGGTTGGTCACCGCCCTCGAGCCGATCCTGCGCGCGAACAAGGGTGCCTGGGTGGGCTGGGTCGGGGTGTCCGATGTCGACGTCGAGCCCTTCGTCGAGGACGACTTGCAACTGCGTCCGGTCCCGATCAGCGAGAACGAGTACAAGCAGTATTACGAGGGCTTTTCCAACGCCACCCTGTGGCCGCTCTACCACGACGTCATCGTCAAACCGGTGTACGACCGCGACTGGTGGAACGCCTATGTCGAGGTCAACCGCCGCTTCGCCGAGAAGACGTCCGAGGCGGCGGCTCAGGGCGCAACGGTGTGGATCCAGGACTACCAGCTCCAGCTCGTCCCCAAGATGCTGCGCATGCTGCGCCCCGATCTGACCATCGGGTTCTTCCTGCACATCCCGTTCCCGCCGATCGAGCTGTTCATGCAGATGCCGTGGCGCACCGAGATCGTCGAAGGACTGCTCGGTGCCGACCTCATCGGCTTCCACCTGTCCGGCGGCGCGCAGAACTTCCTCTACCTTGCCCGACGCCTCGCCGGGGGAACCACGTCCCGCGGCACCGTCGGCGTGCGGTCCAAGTTGGGCGTCGTGCAGGTGGGGTTCAGGACCGTGCGAGTCGGCGCGTTTCCGATCTCCATCGATTCCGGTGATCTCGACACCAAGTCACGGACGAAGGCCGTCCGCGATCGCGCGAAGCAACTGCGCAAGGACCTCGGCAACCCGAAACGCATCATGCTCGGCGTCGATCGCTTGGACTACACCAAGGGAATCGACGTCCGGCTCAATGCTTTTCGCGAGTTGCTCGAAGAGGGACGCGTCGATCCGGCCGAGAACATCATCGTGCAGTTGGCGACGCCGAGCCGTGAACGCGTCGAGAGTTACGTCGCGATGCGCAGCGAGATCGAGCAACAGGTGGGTCGAATCAACGGCGAGTACGGCCAGGTGGGGCACCCGGTGGTGCACTACCTGCACCGGCCGATCCCCCGCGACGATCTGCTGGCGTATTTCGTCGCCGCCGACGTCATGCTGGTCACCCCGCTGCGCGACGGCATGAACCTCGTCGCCAAGGAATACGTGGCCTGCCGCAGCGATCTCGGCGGAGCGTTGGTCCTCAGCGAATTCACCGGTGCAGCAGCAGAACTGCGTCAGTCGTACTTGTGCAACCCACATGACCTGGACAGCGTGAAGGACGCGATCACCGGCGCACTCGAACAGGAACCCGAAGCAGGCAAACGGCACATGCGTGCCATGCGTCGGCAGGTGCTCGCGCACGATGTCGATCGCTGGGCTCGCTCTTTCCTGACCGCGCTGGCACAACCCCCGGAAGGGTCAGGCCCGGCGCAGCGATAAATCGCTTTCCCGAGACCGTCGACGGCTGTTAGCGTGCCGTCGACGGTTTTTTCATGCGCTTTCACGTGAGGAGGTGGGCATCATGGCCACCTGGACGAGCACACACCCGAGCCCTCGTTCCGCCTCTCCGAAGGATCTTGCATGTCTCCACTGGACCAGTACGGCCTCGACCAGCACTGGCTGACCGAGTTCGAAAAGCTCTCCCCGGGATCGGTTCTCGGCCGCGTCGTTCGCGTAGACCGCGGTGAATTCGATGCCGTGACCGGTGACGGAATCGTCCGCGGCGCAGGCACTCGTACCTGCGCCGGGGACTGGGTCGCCCTCCGGCAACATTCCGAACGCCAGTTCCTCCTGGCCGATATCCTGCCCCGCCGAACGGCGATCGAACGCGCGTGCGCCGGATCGACCTCCGAGACACAGGTTCTCGGGGCGAATGTCGATACCGTCGTGGTGGCTGTCGCGTCGGACACCACTGTCGATCTCGGTCGCGTCGAGCGCTACCTCACGCTTGTCTGGGGCAGCGGTGCCGTCCCCGTTCTCGTGATCACCAAAGCCGACAGTGGCGCCGTGGCCGAGGACCAGCTTCGAGCCTGCGCGCCCGGCGTCGCCGTCTGCCGCACCAGCGCACTGTCGGGCGACGGAATCGATTCACTGACAGCGCATCTGCGCGGAACCGTGGCGCTGATCGGGCCGTCGGGATCGGGAAAGTCGACCCTCGGTAATGCCTTGCTCGATCGCAGCGCATTCGTCACCGGCGACACCCGTGCGGCGGACAGCAAGGGCAGGCACACGACAACGCATCGCGAGTTGGTGCCGATTCCCGACACGGAACTGACGCTCCTGGACACACCGGGCCTGCGGTCGGTGGGGGTGCAGGGATCGGAAGATGCGGTGGCAAGCACTTTTTCCGACATCGACGAACTCGCCGCCTCGTGTCGCTTCGGCGACTGCGCGCACGTGCACGAGCCCGGATGTGCGGTGCTCGCCGCCGTCGATTCGGGTGAACTCACCGCCCGTAGGCTCGGAAATTACCGAAAGCTGCTGCGGGAGAACGCGTGGGCAACCTCGAGGCATGATGCCAGAGCACGCAACGAGAAGCTGCGGGAGTTCAAGCAGATCTCGAAGTCGCTGCGGCAGAAGTACGCGGTGGAACGAAAGGCGCGGTAGGTCAGTTCTCGTCGAACAGCGAGGGGTTCTCGCTCTCCGCCTCTGCCTGCGGAGTCGAACCCTCGTTGCTCGACGCCTTGCGCACCACCTCGACCGTGGTGGTCCGTACCGACAGTCGATGTCCGTCGTGATGCTCGAGCAACGCCAGACCCTGGCGGATCTCGAGCACCTTCCACGGGCCGGCGTGCCCGGACGCCTGAACCAGGTCGCCTGGTGCGATCTCGGAAGCCACGGTTGTTCTCCATTCACGAATACAGCGAGTCTGTGACCCACACCCTAGCGGGCAACGTCACCTGCATCGCACTTGCTCGCTCAACAAGTTAGGAGTACTCATGTAATAGTTGTACATATACAAATACTTGGCCGGAGGTGGACATGGGCGAGTTGACCCGACGGCACCGATATTCGGTGCTCGGCATCTGCTGCCTCAGCCTGTTTCTCGTCAGCACCGACAACACGATCGTCAACATCGCACTGCCGTCGATGCGCGCCGACCTGAACGCGTCGGTATCCGGTCTGCAATGGATCATCGATGCATACACCCTGGTAGTGGCGTCACTGCTCATGCTCGGCGGCTCGATGGCCGACAGGTACGGCCGCAAGCGCTTCTTCCTCATCGGAACCGGGACGTTCGTACTCGGGTCCCTGCTGTGCAGCATCGCACCCTCCCTCGGCTGGCTCGTCGCCTTCCGCATGCTCCAAGCCGTCGGCGGCTCGATGATGAATCCCGTGGCGATGTCGATCATCACCAACACCTTCACCGACCCCAAAGAACGCGCCGGGGCCATCGGAATGTGGGGTGCCGTCGTGGGAATCTCGATGTCTGCCGGCCCCGCTCTCGGCGGCGTCCTCGTCACCGCGGCCGGATGGCAGTCCATCTTCTGGATCAACGTCCCCGTGGGCATCTTCGCGCTGGCCATGACGCTGAAATTCGTCCCCGAATCCAAAGCCGAACACTCACGCAAGTTCGACCCGGCCGGTCAGATCCTGATCTTCGCGTTCCTCGTCTCCCTGGTGTTCACCATCATCGAGGGCCCGACGAAGGGCTGGTCATCGCCGCCGATCGTGCTCACCGGTGCCATTGCACTCGGCTCCCTCCTCGGCCTGTTGGTCGTCGAATCGCGTCTCGAAGAGCCGTTGATCCAACTGAAGTTCTTCCGCAGTGCGCCCTTCAGTGGAGCGACGGTGATCGCGGTGTGCGCCTTCGCATCCCTCGGCGGATTCCTGTTCCTCAACACCCTCTACCTCCAGGATGTGCGCGGCTTCTCGCCCCTGCACGCCGGTCTCCTCACCCTGCCGATGGCATTGATGACCCTGATCTTCGCGCCGATCTCCGGGCGCATCGTCGGCTCCCTCGGAGCGCGAATTCCACTGCTGGTCGCAGGCGTCGGATTCGTGACCTCGGCCTTGATGCTCAGTCGGATGGCCCCCACGACCTCCTTCACCTGGCTGGCGGTGGCGTACGTGATCTTCGGAATATCGTTCGGCATGGTCAACGCCCCGATCACCAATACCGCGGTGTCCGGGATGCCGCGCAGCCAGGCTGGAGTGGCGTCCGCGATCGCCTCGACCAGCAGGCAGGTGGGTCAGTCGCTCGGCGTGGCGGTCGTCGGCTCCATCGTCACCGCGAGCATCGTCGGTGAGATCTCCGACGGTTTCACCGCTGCCGCAGTGCCCGCGTGGTTCGTCATCGCGGGTGCAGGCGTGGTCGTCACCGTGCTCGCACTGGTCACCACCGGCCGCTGGGCCCGATCGACCGCCGAGACCATCGGCCGTCCGGTGCTCGTATGACGAACTCCGATGCGGCCGCCGTCTGGCGTGAGATGCGCGCGTTGATGCTCGAGAAACACGACACCAGACGGGCCGTCGCCGAGGCCACCGGAATGAGCTTCCTCCGGGCCAAACTGCTGACCAAGTTGCTCATCTCCGATCGGACGGTCACCGAGCTGGCCGAGATCCTCGCGTCCGATGCGCCCTACGTGTCGCTCAACGTTCGCGAACTGGAAAAGCGAGAACTGGTGATCCGCACCGAGGACCCCGACGATCGCCGACGCCGCATCATCGGACTCACCGACGCCGGACGCCGCATCGCCGAAACGGCCCGATCCATCGCCGACGCCCCGCCCCCGGAGTTCACCACCACATCGGCGGAGGATCTGGCCCATCTACGACGGATTCTGCGGCTGCCCTGACTCAGCGGCGCACCGCGTCGAGTGGGGTGCCGATCTCGACGAGTGCGCGCACGGTGGCCGCTTCCATACCCGGTGATCCGCACACCAGGATCTGCCGATCCGGGAAGGGGCCCTGCGTGGCGACCACATCGGCCACAGCACCCTCCCAGCAGTGTTCGGGCTCGAAGAATGCTGCGGTGGAACCGATCTCGGCATGAATCCGGTCGTTCCACCGGTCCGAGGCCCAGGGCTCGTGCAACTGATCGACCACAGGAACGACGGTCAGCCACGGAAGCTCTGCCGCCATCAACCACAGCATGTCGCTCGCATAGAGATCGCGGGGCGACTTACCTCCGACGAAGAGCGTCACCTTCGGTGGCCTCTCCCATCGGGTGAGGTCGAGCAGAATCGCGCGCAACGGAGCCAGTCCGGTGCCGCCCGCGATCATCACCACGTCGCGACCCGAATCGTCGACATGCAGACTGCCCTGCGGGTCACTGATCTGCCAGACGTCACCGGGCCGTGTCTCGTTGACGATGCCCCCGCTGACCCAGCCGGCCGGAACTGCGCGGACGTGGAACTCCAGCTTGCCGTCGAGCGATGGCGGCAATGCGGGCGAGTACCGCCGGGTCAGCGCAGAGTGCTGAGGAACGGACACCGACACCGACTGGCCCGCCTTGAACGGCACCACGTCGCCTTCGAGCCGAATTACCGCGAGGTCGTTCCGAAGGCGGTGGTACTGAACGACCGTCGATTTCCACGCCTGCATGTCGACCAGGATAGGGGCTCGAGCTCCCTCCGCATCGCGCTCCCCGCGAACGCGCGCGCATTCGCCGGACGCGAGCAAGATAGCGGCCGAACCGAGCACGAGAACGCGCGCACCTGGCGAAGGCGCGCGCGTTTGCGAGCTGGGCGAACCCTCAGCGCTGATGCCTCGGCTTCCAGACGACCAGGGCATTGCGTTGAATCGGCACCAGATCGCGGCGATAGCTCGCGTGCACGGTCGCCAACTCCTGCGCCAGCTCGGAAACCCGGGCCTGGAGAGCCTCGACCTGATTGGTGAGTTCGATGATGCGCTTGATTCCGGCGAGGTTGACCCCCTCGTCCTGCGAGAGTCGTTGCACTTCACGGAGCAATGCGACGTCCCGCGGCGAGTAGCGTCGTCCCCCGCCGGTGGTGCGATGCGGAATGACGAGCCCGAGCCTGTCGTAGGTGCGCAGGGTTTGCGCATGCATGCCCGCAAGCTGCGCGGCGACCGAGATCACGAAGATCTGGGCGTCCGGATCAGCCTGTACTCCACCGGATTTCGCGGCACCACCGTCTGGGGGAACCGACATCACACACCTGCCCACCCGGCCCGCGGGTCGAATCCGCTGGCCTTCTCGGCTTCCAGATAGTTCTTCAAGGCGTCGGTAGCAGCATTGTCCAGTTTCTGCGGGACGGCAACTTTGACGGTCACCATCAGGTCACCGGTGCCGGACTTCTTCGGGATGCCGCGACCCCGTACGCGCAACACTCGGCCGTCGACGGTTCCCGGTGGAACCTTGACACCGACGCGTCCGTCGAGGGTGGGCACCGACAGCGTGGTGCCGAGCACCAACTCGCCGTAGCTCACCGGGACGGTCACCGTCAGATCGTTGTCGGTTCGCCCGAATACCTTGTCGGGCTTGACCCGTACCGTCACGAACAAGTCGCCGGACGGGGCACCGCGCAGCCCTGCCTCGCCCTGTCCGGCGAGGCGCACCTTCTGGCCGTCGCTGATTCCGGCCGGTACGCGCACGGTAATGCTGCGGGTCCGGTTCTGCACTCCGGTTCCACGGCAGTCGGCGCATGGTTCGTCGATGATGGAACCGGAACCGCGGCAGTCGTCGCACGGTTCACTGAAGCCGAATGCGCCTTGGTTCCTGTTGACGACGCCCTGGCCGTTGCACTTGGGGCACACTCGGGGGCTGGTCCCTGGCTTGGCACCGCTGCCGTGGCAGGTGGTGCACGAGGACGGACTGGTCAACCGCAAGGGGACCGTAACGCCCTGTGCCGCTTCACGGAACTGCAGCGTGGTCTCGGTTTCGACGTCACTGCCGCGTCGAGGCCGGTTGTTCTGTGGGCGCGCCGCGCCGCCACCGCGATTGAACAGGCCGCCGAACAGGTCGCCGAGTCCGCCGTCGCCGCCACCTTGGCCGAAGATGTCGCCTACGTCGAAGCTCTGACCACCGCCGCCGAATCCGCCTGCACCCGGTGAGAAGCCACCGCCGCCGCGGCTACCGAAGCCACCGGAGGCGAACAGGCGCCTGGCCTCGTCGTACTCCTTGCGCTTGGCCGGGTCGGCCAGAACGGCGTGCGCCTCGCTGACCGCCTTGAACTTGTTCTCGGCGGCGGCATTGCCGGGATTGGCGTCGGGATGGTTGTCCCGAGCCAACTTTCGGTACGCCTTCTTGATGTCTTCTGCACTAGCGCTGGAGGAAACGCCCAGCTCCTTGTAGAAGTCCTTCTCGATCCACTCCCGCTGGCTCACCGGGCGTCTCCTCCTCTCGCGCTATTTCTTTTTACTGCTCGTCGGACGCAGGTGCATCCGATTCCTCTGGTGCCGGGCTTTCACCAGCACTGTCGACCACGCCGACCATCGCGGTGCGCAGAACACGCTCGCCGAGCTTGTAGCCCGGACGCATCAGTGTTCCGACGACCGGACTGCTGCCGTCGCCCTCGTGCGAGACGGCCTCGTGGATGGCCGGGTCGAAGGCGTCGCCCTCGGCCCCGAAGGTGGTCAGGCCGATGTTCGAGAACACCCCTGCCAGCTTGTCTGCCACGGCCTTGAGCGGTCCGGTTTCGAGATCGCCGTGCTGGCGTGCTCGCTCGAGGTCGTCGAGGACCGGGAGCAACTGCGAGACGACGGACGCCTTCGCATTCTCTGCTCCGCTCTGCTTCTCGCGATCGGTGCGACGCCGATAGTTGGCGTACTCGGCCGAGACTCGCTGCAGGTCGGCGGTGAGCTCGGCGATCTGAGTATCACGAGGATCCTCTACGACCTCGGGCTCGGTCTCCGTCTCGCTGTCTGTCCCTTCCTCTACCGAGCCGGGCTGGGGCGCAGCGCCGGTGCCCGCGAGGGGCTCCGGAACTGCGTCGCCGTCCCGTACTTCACCGGTCTCGGGATCGATCTTCCGCTTGTCCACGAAAGTGACCGGTTCTTGCTCGGTGTTACCCGAGGTCACTTCTTCTCCGCGTCGTCGGCGGGCTCGTCGACAACCTCTGCGTCGACGACACCGTCGTCAGCGGCCTGAGCCTCGCCTTCTGCGCCGCCCTGCTCCTTGGCCTGAGCCTCGTAGATGGCGGTGCCGAGGGCCTGCGACTCGGTGGAAAGCTTCTCCACGGCAGACTTCACTGCCGAGATGTCGCTGCCCGCGAGAGCCGACTTGGCGTCGGAGATGGCGGTTTCGACGCGTCCCTTGAGCTCGGCGTCGACCTTGTCCTCGTTGTCCTTGACGAACTTCTCCGTCTGGTGCACGAGGGACTCGGCCTGGTTGCGGACCTCGGCCTCTTCGCGACGAGCCTTGTCCTCGTCTGCGTGAGCTTCGGCGTCGGCGACCATGCGGTCGATCTCTTCCTTGGACAGACCGGAGCCGTCCTGGATCTTGATCGTGTTTTCCTTACCGGTGCCCTTGTCCTTGGCCGTGACGTGCACGATGCCGTTGGCGTCGATGTCGAAGGTGACCTCGATCTGCGGGACGCCGCGAGGAGCCGGGGGCAGCTCGGTCAGCTCGAAGGAGCCGAGGAGCTTGTTGTGCGCTGCGATCTCGCGCTCGCCCTGGAAGACCTGAATCTGCACCGACGGCTGATTGTCGTCGGCCGTGGTGAAGGTCTCGGACCGCTTCGTGGGGATGGTGGTGTTGCGCTCGATGAGCTTGGTCATGACACCGCCCTTGGTCTCGATACCGAGGGACAGCGGCGTGACGTCGAGGAGCAGAACGTCCTTGACCTCACCCTTGAGCACACCGGCCTGCAGTGCAGCACCGACGGCCACGACCTCGTCCGGGTTCACGCCCTTGTTGGGCTCGCGTCCACCGGAGAGTTCCTTGACCAGTTCCGACACCGCGGGCATGCGGGTGGATCCACCGACGAGCACGACGTGGTCGATGTCCTTGACGGCGATACCGGAATCCTTCACCACTGCCTGGAACGGCGCACGCGTGCGATCGAGCAGGTCCGAGGTGATCTTCTGGAACTCCGAGCGGCTGAGCTGCTCGTCGAGGAACAGCGGGTTCTTGTCACCGTCGACGGTGATGTAGGGCAGGTTGATCGAGGTGCTCTGGCTCGACGACAGCTCGATCTTCGCCTTCTCGGCGGCCTCACGCAGACGCTGCAGCGCCATCTTGTCCTTGGTCAGATCGATGCCGTTCTGCGCCTTGAACTTGTCGACGAGCCAGGTGACGATGCGCTCGTCCCAGTCGTCGCCACCGAGGTGGTTGTCACCGGAGGTCGCACGGACCTCGACGACACCGTCGCCGATCTCGAGGAGGGAGACGTCGAACGTGCCGCCACCGAGGTCGAACACGAGAATGGTCTGTTCCTTGTCGCCCTTGTCCAGGCCGTATGCCAGTGCGGCAGCGGTGGGCTCGTTGACGATGCGCAGGACGTTCAGGCCGGCGATCTGGCCGGCTTCCTTGGTCGCCTGACGCTGCGCGTCCTCGAAGTATGCGGGGACGGTGATAACGGCGTCGGTGATGTCTTCGCCCAGGTACGCCTCGGCGTCGCGCTTGAGCTTCATGAGCGTGCGCGCGCTGATCTCCTGCGGCGTGTACTTCTTGTCGTCGATCCCGACGGTCCAGTCGGTGCCGATGTGGCGCTTGACCGAACGGATGGTGCGATCGACGTTGGTGACCGCCTGGTTCTTCGCGGACTGGCCGACCAGCACTTCACCGTTCTTGGCGAAAGCGACGATCGACGGGGTGGTGCGTGATCCCTCGGAGTTGGCGACGACAACCGGTTCGCCGCCCTCGAGGACGGACACGACCGAGTTGGTGGTCCCGAGGTCGATACCGACCGCACGAGCCATAATGTTTCCTCCTGTTGTTGCGTGGGTTCCAGTCCCTGGGTGAGCGAACTCCGCTCAAGTTTGCACAACGCGATCTATCGCGTCAACTTTCAACTTGAGCCTTATCCACTCAAGGCTGCTGACCTGCACAACGGAGGGTGTGGCGAATTTGTTCCCCAGTGCCGCAGCAGTACGCCGCGACGATCGGCGTGGATCGTCGCGGCGCAGCGGGGAGATGGATCGTGGGGAACTACGATGGTCGTGGGGAACTACTCGGAAGACTCCTCGTCCGGCACCGGGATGCAGCTGTGGCTCAGCAGTCCGGCGGTGATGTTGTTCATGAAGTCGGCGTCGAGCGCACTGGCGAAGGCCGCGGCGCCGGCGGGACGGGCGACCCATTCGCGATCGACCGAGGGCACCGTGTAGGTGGCTGCCTCGCCTGCCTCGATGACCTTTTCGGTGTTCTGACCCTGAACTCCGGGCAGCGCGCCGTAGTTGACGTTGACGTTCGACGCGTCGTCCGCACCGATGTTCTCGACCTTGACCTCCAGCGCGACGACTCCACCCTCGGGTGCGTCCTCGACGGTGGTGTCACAGACAGCGGCCATGGTCACCACCAGATCGGGGCTCTCGAGGACCACCGAGCCGAGCGGGCCGACGGGTTCGGGATCGGGTTCGGCAGAGGCGGCAGGTGCGAGGGCAACCGCACCGATGGCGGCGGCCAGAGCGGCCGTCGAGGCCAGGATCGATGTGCGGGCAAGACGTCGCATGAACAACTCCTGTAGCTGAGGGGGATGTGACTCATGAGTCTGATGTGACTGATGAGGCGGTTGGTACTCACTCACTATGACCTATCGGAATCAGACATTCCACACCAGGCGGTCTCGATTCGATGACGTTCGCATATCGAAGGAACTGGACTCGATCGAATGACATTGCTGTCATTCGACGCGGTCTTCGGCGGCCGGCGCATCAGGTTTCACGCGCCGACGATCAGGGGAAACCACAATCCTGCGGATCGGCCGCGCCCTACGTAGGGTTTGAAGAAAAGCGAGGCTACGGAGGCACATGGATCCCGAAGTGCAGCACGAACCGAGCGAGATCACCTACGACGAGAAGTTCTATCCGGCTCGGCCGAAGCCACTTCGCCCCTCCGTGCGCCGCGCCAATCGCAGCAGCAACCCCACACCCGACAGCGAACCGGTTGCATCGAATCCCGAATACGTGGACTGGCTCACCGAACAGTCGATGCTGCGGGACGCCAAGCTGATCGCCGAGCAGCTCTCGGGCAAGGGCAGCATGTGGCAGAACCCCTACGCCGATCCTGATCCTCGCGCGGCCGTCGAACGCGCTCCGGTGTGGTTCACCGCGTATCCCATCTCGGTGATCAACGCCCCGCAGACGAGCTTCCTGAGCACGTTGGGCGACGAGAAACTGTGGCAGGCCTTCTCCGAAATCGGTGTCACCGCAGTGCACACCGGGCCGGTGAAGGTGGCGGGCGGCATCCACGGCTGGCGTCCGACGCCATCGGTCGACGGCCACTTCGACCGCATCGGTATGCAGATCGACCCTGCCTTCGGCTCGGAAGAGGAGTTCCGACGCCTGTGCGTCGTCGCCTCCGCATACGACGGCATCGTCATCGACGACATCGTGCCGGGACACACCGGCAAGGGCGCAGATTTCCGGTTGGCCGAGATGGCCGTCGCCGATTACCCCGGCATCTATCACATGGTCGAGATCGAACCGCAGGACTGGCACCTGCTACCACGAGTGCGCGCCGGAGCCGACTCGCAGAACATCGACGCCGAGGCAGAGGCCAATCTCGCTCGCGCCGGGTACATCATCGGCCAGTTGCAGCGGGTGATCTTCTACGAGCTCGGCGTCAAGGAAACCAACTGGAGCGCAACCCCTCCCGTCGTTGGTATCGACGGAATCGAACGTCGCTGGGTGTACCTGCACTACTTCAAGGCCGGTCAGCCCTCGATCAACTGGCTCGATCCCTCCTTCGCCGGAATGCGACTGGTGATCGGCGACGCATGCCATTCGATCGCCGATCTGGGAGCAGGCGCATTGCGCTTGGACGCCAACGGTTTCCTCGGTGTCGAGCGCCGGGCAGAGGGGCCGGGCTGGTCCGAGGGCCACCCGCTGTCGGAGGCGGCCAACCACCTGATCGCCAGCGTCGTACGCAAGATGGGCGGGTTCACCTTCCAGGAGTTGAACCTGACGATCGACGACATCAAGGCGATGGGCACCAACGGTGCCGATCTGTCGTACGACTTCATCAACCGTCCGGCCTACCAGCATGCACTCGTCATGGGGAACACCGAGTTTCTCAGGCTCACCATGACCCTCGCCCGCGATCACGGCGTCGACAGCGCGTCCCTGGTGCACGCGCTGCAGAACCACGACGAGATGACCTTCGAGCTCATCCACTTCGCCACACTCCATGCAGAGGACGAGTTCTCCTACGGCGGGGAGACGGTCAAGGGCTGCGATCTCGGAGACCGTATTCGCGGCGAGCTGACCGATCGCCTCACCGGACGCTGGGCACCGTACAACCGAACCTTCACGACCAACGGAATCGCCTGCACCACAGCAAGTGTCATCACGGCATCACTCGGCATCCGCGATCTCGAGCGGATGGACGAGGAAGACATCGAGACCGTCAAGCGCGCCCACCTGCTACTCGCGATGTACAACGCGCTCCAGCCCGGCGTGTTCGCATTGTCCGGCTGGGATCTGCTGGGGATTCTCCCCGTCGACGCAGCGGAGGTCGACGACCTCATCCGCGAAGGCGACACCCGTTGGCTCAACCGCGGCGCACACGACCTCATGGGCAACTTCCCCGACGCGGTGCGTTCGGAGTCCGGAATTCCTCGCGGGCGCAGCCTCTACGGATCGCTTCCCGAGCAGCTGGCCGACCCGCAGTCGTTCGCTCGTCAGTTGGCCCGAATCATCGAGCTGCGAAAGAAGTTCGGTATCGCAACCGCCCAGCAGATCGACATCCCGACGGTCTCGCACAAGGGCCTGCTGGTGATGGTGCACGAGTTGAGTCAGGGCACCATCGAGGCCACGGTACTCAACTTCTCGTCCGAGGAGATCAGCGCGACCATCCAGTCGAAGCATCTGGTGCCGGGTACCTGCGCTGTCGATGTGTTCGACGACAACGAAATCGCAACCGTGGACGAGCTGAACAGCTTCCCGATGACTCTGCGTCCGTACGAGGGCGTGGCGGTGATCCTGCGTTGAGTCGGCGATCGATCTGCGTCGACCGATAGAATGCTCCATCGTGGCCGAAGAAGAGAACGATCCAGCACCGAAGCAGTCTCGGCGTCCGCAACCGCCGCGGCCCGAGGTAGTGGTGGAACCGCTCCGGCCGCGGCAGGACAGCGCTCAGTCGGCACTTCCCAAGGTTGCCCGGGCACTGTGGATGGTGACGACGGCCCTGGTCCTCGCGTTGGCCCTCGTCATCGCGCTGAACTGGGAGACCGTGCTCACTGCCGTCGAAACCGCAGTATCGCAGCAAGATTCGACGGCGAGCGCGGCCGATGTTCGCACCACCGCGTCGGCCACGCTGCTCTCGAGCGGCGCGGCGTCCGCTGTACTGGTGCTCCTCGGATTCGTCGCACTGAACTTGCTGCGTGGCGCGGCGACCTCGTCCAAGGTTCTGATGGGGGCTGTCGGAATCTTGACCATCGGCGCAGCCGTCACCTTCTCGACCTTCGTCTCCGACGCCTCCGCACTGCTCGGCGGCGTCCTGCGCTGGGGGCCTTACGTCGTGGCCGCTACCGCAGCAGTGGCCACTGTCGTCGCCGTACTGCCCCGGCGGTCCTCACGCCAGTGAGGCGAGTATCCCTTCGGCGCTGCGGGCGGCCGAGGCGCACGAGGTCGAGGTGAACGGATCGAGCAGTGGATGCTCGGACAACTCTCGCCACCTGTGCACGGCCGCCAGCGCGGTGTCGCGTTGTTGGTTACGTCCGGCGTCCGGCGGTAGGTTCAGCCGCTCGGTGGCGGCGATGCCGAATCCGCCGATGATGCGTTGCAGATCGAGCAGCGCACCCTCCGGGAGTTTCGGTGTGGTGGAGCGCAATCGGCCGAGCAGCCGGAGTTCGGCGAAGCCGTGTACATCTGCGAGCATTCTTCCGGCCTCGGTGCGCAACGCTTTCGATTCCGGCCTGAACTCCAGAATCCGTTGCAGGGCAACCAGTGCCGAATGCAATTTCAACTGGTCGGCACGTTGCCCGAACTGCACGTCGATCACCGACCGAAGCTCGCTCAGGCCGCTGCGTTCGACCAGATCGGCAGCCAGCGTCGGCGAATCTCGAACCCCGAGCCGGATGAGAGTGACCGCCATCCGGATGCCGAACAAGCCGAATCGGTCGACGATACTGGCCCGCAGCGCTGCATCGACGGGCAGAGTGCTCTCGGGCCGCACGAAACGATCAGCCGAGAGCATAGCCAACTGCAGATCCTCCGTCGGTACCGTCGCGAGCATCTCGAACGCCGCGAATTCGTTCTGCCGCAACGTCTCCGCACCGAGGGCCAGCAGACCGGCGACGGGGACCACCGCCTGACACAACCCGGTGGCCTCGAGTTCGGACGCGAACCGCGCGGCGACCTCCTTGGCCGACATCATGGCGTCCATCCGGCCGGAACCGACCTCGTCGGCCCGCGAGACCACCCCGATCACACCCAGCGGCCCCGAATCACCGCCCACGTGTGCGCCGATCTGCCCGAGAAAAGACACGTCCGACGCGTTGAGGGTGCGGAGCAGGTACACGACGGCGTCGGCTCCCGAGGACGCGTTCTCCGGGGTCAGCATCGCCAGCGTCCGCGCCGAGACATCCCGCGACAGCGAGGATGTACCGGGCGTGTCGATGATGGTCGTCTGCGCCAGCGCGCTCGCCGGCCATTCCACGTCCAGGCGATCGACCTGCGCTGCCGTCAGCGAGCCGAGGTCGAACGTCAATCGCCCCTCCCGCCGTTGCACCGGCACGTTCGCCGCCCGGTCGCCGTCGTACCATGCGGTGACGGCCGGGGTGACGCCGTTGCGGTACCACGTCACCACCTTGGTGCATTCCGTGGCGTCGGTCGGGGCAATATCTTGCCCCACGAGTGAATTGAGCAGCGTGGACTTTCCGGCTTTGAGGGAACCGGCGAGGGCCACCCGTAGCGGCTCGTCCAGGCGATACAGGCACTCGTCGAGCATCCACGACGCCTCGGCGTCACCGGCGCAGGTCGATCGGGCCGCCGAGATCAGATCTCGTGCCCGATCCAGGGCGGTCACGCTCATACTGCGGTATCCGCGACGAGAGCTGTTGCCCGAGAGTTCAAATCGGCTGCCTGCTGCATGTGCTGCTCGAGTTGAGCGATCCGCGCGGCGCGGTCCGTGTTGTCGGCGGCGGCAGCTTCCTGCGCCGAGCGCAGCGACTCGTTGAGCGAACGCACGGTCTGCTCGGCGATGGACGTGAAATGGTCACGCAGTACTCGTTGGATCTGCCGCAACCGGTCCTTCGACTCCTTGCCCACCTGAAAGCTGACATCGTCGGTGAACCGGCGGATCGCCATCTTGGCCTCGGCTCGACGCGCTTTGACGCGATTCTCCTTGTCCTCCTTGTACGCCTTGGTACCCAGCAGCACACCCGCGCCGATCGATATCGGGTTGAGCAGGCTCAGACCGACGAAGGTGGTGATCAGACCGAACATCAGCACACCGCCGTAGGATCCGCGCATTCCCACCAGAACCTTCTGGGTGATGCCGATACGACCGGATTCCAGATCGGCCAGCGACGAGACGGGTTCTAGGACGTTGTCCAGGTCACCGAGATCGAGATCGGGCAGCGCTGCCGCCCCGGACGAGGCGAAGTGCTCGGCCACCAACTCCGAGAGCCACAGTGCCCGTTCGTGTGCCCAGACGAAGTTGTCGCCCACCGACGCGGCGATCTGTTCCTCGAGCCACTCGCCGAGTTGCGGCCAGTCCTTCTCCGGATCCCCCTCGTCGACGGTCTCTTCCGCTTCCCTGGTGACGCGCCGCAACCGGTCGCGTAGATCGTGATCGATATCGGACGCGAGATCGGCAATGCCGTCACCGAGCGTCTGCTGCCACTGCGAGGAACGCTTGTGCAATTCCTCGGCGGCGGACTTGGCGCGTTGCAGCCCGGCGACGGCTGCCGCTGCTCGCTCCGGATCCTTCAGCGCCGCAAGCTCACTGCCGAACGAGAGGGTCAGATGTTCGGTGACCGACCGGACATCGAGCGACACCGAGGAGCGAGCCAGCACATCTGCCCGGGCCACCACCTCGTCACGCAAGAAGGCGTACAGCTGCTGGAACCCTGACTCGGCGTTGAGTTCCTCGTCGTTCAAACGTAGTGCGTGCGAACGCAACAGAGAGGACACCGGCAACATCTGGACGTCCATGCCTGCGCGGCCGAGGTGCCCACGGTTGGCCTCGACGATCTGCCGCCAATGCGGATACAGATCGATCTTGGTGATCAGCACCGCCACGGCCGGGCACAAGCCTTGCACCTGTCGCAGAAAGGACAGTTCGGGCTCGGTGAATTCGCGGGAGGCGTCGGACACGACGAGCACCGCGTCGGCCGACGGAATCAGACCCAATGTGCCTGCGGCGTGCGGATTTCCGTGACCGCCGACTCCTGGGGTGTCGACCAGCACCAATCCGTCTGCGAGCAGTGGGCTCGGCACCGCGATCTCCAGGCGCAGCACTTCACGCCCCTGGGCCAGGGGGCTGGCCGGGGTGACCGAGGTGACCTCCTCGGGCGGAACGTCCACCCGGACGGGCTCGTTGCCCGGATCAGCGAGCACCAGCCGCGCCGAGAAATTCTCGGCATTGGACACCACCGTCGGGATGGCGGTGGTCTCGTCGTCGCCGACCGAGCACACCGTCAGATTGAGCAGTGAATTCACGAACTGGCTCTTGCCCTGCTTGAGTGGCCCGACGACGATGATGCGTCGGCGTGGATCCAATACCCGCGATCGAGCTGCCTCGACTCGATCGACCAAATCGGATCTGCCTGCCGAAGCCGCCACCGCCGCAGTTCGACTGAGCAGCTCGGCCAGCTCCGTAGATTGCCCGTCCATACGCTTGTATTCACAACCCATTCTCGTCGACGTTCGCAACAGAAAGAACTCTAGCTACGACTCGGCCCCGAGTGTGGGGAACACTCGGGGCCGAGTCGCATCGTTCTCACCCGATCACAGGCGACGCGATCATGGGTGCAGCAGGTCGATATCGTGATCGACGGTCGCCGCGTGGCCGAGGGAATCGGCTGCCGAATCGACCGTTCCGTGCAAGCTGCCACTGCTGTCGCTGAACAGGTCGGTGTGGCTCTCGCCCTGACCGAAAACGTCGGAGTCGACGCTCGACCAGCCCGTGCCGCCTGCGCTTGCGCTCGAATCGAACGAGCTCGAGTGCTCGAAGGATCCCGAGGCCGCCGAGGAGAGCGAGCTGCCTGCCTGCGCTGCACCCTCGGCACCGGACTGCACAGCGCCGGTGAAGTTACCCGCGGCCTGACCGCCGACCTGCGCAGCCGAGTCAAACCCGCCGACCGCGGAAGCCGCAGCGTCCGCACCAGCATCCAAACCCCCGCTCACCATGGAGCCGATGCCGCCGCCGAGCGAGCCGCCGAGGTCCAGTCCACCACCGACGTTCGAGGCGATATCACCGCCCGCCGAGGTTCCCGCGTCGACCGCTCCGCCCAGCGCACCGTCGAGGCCGCCTGCGACCGATCCTGCTGCATTCGCGGCTCCGGCCAGGCCTGCCCCTGCGGACGCTGCTGCGTCGACGCCGGTATCGACAGCTCCGGTGACGGTGCCTTCGAGCCCGGCCCCGGCCTGTGCTGCTGCATCGACGCCACCTGCCACTCCGCCGGCAAGTCCGCCTGCGACACCTCCGCCGAGGCTGCCGAGACCGGCGAGGCCACCGGTCAGGCCCGCGCCCGCGTCGCCCAAGCCGGACAACCCACCGGTCAGGCCCGCGCCTGCCTCACCCAAGCCGGACAACCCACCGGTCACACCTGCGCCTGCCCCTCCCGAGCCGAACAATCCACCGGCCAAGCCCGCACCAGCGTTCCCGGCGGCCGCCAGGCCACCGGTCAGATCAGCACCCACATTCCCGACGGCCCCCAGGCCACCGGTCAGGCCCGCGCCCACCCCGCCTGCTGCGCCGAGTGCGGCGTCGACGGTTCCGGTGAGGTCTGCACCTGCCGTGGCAGCGGCATCGACCGCTCCGGCCAGTCCGGCACTCAGGTCGGCTCCGGCACCGAGGACGGCACCGAGGTCGAGGGCTGCGCTGGTGTCGAGCACTGTTTCGAGGGCTGTGCCGAGTTGCGCACCTGCGGTTCCGCCGACGCCGAACGCCGTTCCGAGAACTCCTTCGAGCCCGCCCGCAACGCCACCTGCAGCGCCGCCTGCCAGCCCGGCACCTGCGCCGATGGTCCCTGCAATCGCGCTGTCGATGGCGGCGGTCAGGCCGCCGACCGCAGCGGTGTCGAGATCGAGTGCGGTACCAAGGGCACCGCTGACGATCGCACCGACGTTGCCGCCTGCCGAGAGCAGAGCGTCGACGTCGAGATCGGCGAGCACGCCGGCGTCGAGGACCGCTCCGAGTGCGGTTCCGAGAGATCCTGCAACGGCACCGTCGACGGCGAAGAGCCCGCCGAGACCTGCGCCGAGGCCTCCTGCGAGGTCACCGACCAGCGCCCCGCCTGCTCCGAGCGCGCCGTCGAGTGCGGTTCCGACGTTGGTGGTGAGATCGGCACCGATGGCACCGAGTCCGCCCAGTGCGCCGCCGAGACCTGCGGTCAGGGCCGCGCCGAGTCCACCTGCGAGATCGAGTCCGGCCCCGAGGTCGAGTCCGGCCCCGGCGTCGAGCACGGCTCCGAAGACCCCGCCGAGCGCGGTGCCGAGCTCTGCTCCGATGGTTCCACCGACTCCGAAGATCGCGCCGAGCGCGCCGCCAAGTCCACCCTGAAGATCGGCCAGTGCGCCGAGGTCGACGGCGCCGGTTGCACCGATGGCAGCGTCGAGAGCTGCCTGCAGCTGCGCGGAGAGATCGCCGCCGATCTGTCCCCCGATGTCGGCACCTGCGCCGAGGAGTCCGGTCAACGCAGCGCCGAGGCCGACGGTTCCGCCGAGCAATCCGCCGAGATCCAGATCGACACCGCCGCCGAGGCCTGCACCTGCACTGATCAATGCGTCGAGGGCACCGCCGAACGCGGCACCGAGCTCGGCACCGACCTGTCCGCCGACCGCCAGCGCGGCGGCCAGAGCTGCCTGCAGCGACGCCGCGAGCTCGCCGGTGACGTCGATACCGCCGGTCAGGCTGCCGCCCGCGGCGAGTCCGCCACCGGCGACCGCACCTGCGGCCAGTCCGAGACCGGCCGACAGTCCGCCGCCGAGACTCGCGCCTCCGGCAAGTGCGCCCCCGAGGCCGGCGGACCCGCCTGCACCCAGGATGGCCGACAGCTGGCTGCCAGCGCCGGCGAAGAGTCCCGATTCGGCGACCAGCGGAGCCACCGCGACGATGTCCGCGTGGGTCACGTCGCCGAGTCCTGCGGCAGCGAGAGCCATCTCGGGATTGGCGCAGTACGCAGCGGCTGCCTGGTCGTCGCGCAGCAGACTGAGGATGAAATCGAGTACGGCGTTGGTAGCCATTGAGGTCTCCTTGACGAGGGGTGCTTCGTGGTTGATCACAAAGCTATGCACCGCAGGTCCCCCGGCCAACGGGGGCGATCCCCGTACTCCCCCTGGGGCCGCCAGGGGGAAATCATTAGGGGATCGGGGCGCTTTAGGGGATTTCACTCGTTACAGGCTCTACCCTGCTGTGAGACGTAACGAACAGGTAGCGCGGCGCGACAGTGCGAGTGACGGCGGTACTACCGAAAGCTGGGCGAGATGAAGGCGGCGACACGATGAACACAGGACTCGGCATACGTATCGGTTCGGTGACGGCTGCGGCTGCTCTCGATACGGAGCCCGTCTCCTCTGTGGTCAAGCGTTCGGCGCTCGACCTTCGCCCCGGCGCGGCACCGAGCCTGGTCGAGCTGAGCGATCGGTCGACGCGAAACCTGATCGGCGGGTTCGCCGACCGAGTCGGCGATCCCGTGGAACTGATAGACGACGACGGCCGCAGTCACCTCGCCGAGGACCTGTACGCCACCGCCACCCGCGCCCTCGTCGCCGAGGTCGCCGCCGGATCGGATGCACCGCCGACCGTCGTGGTCGCTCACCCCACTCGCTGGACGGCGTATGCAGCCGAGGTTCTCGGTGAGGCCTTGGACCGGGCGGGGCTCTCCGATGTCACCCTGGTGCCCGAGTCCGTTGCCACGATGCGGTGGCTCGAGGTCACTCGTGGACCACAGTCGGATGGCCTGGCCGTGATCTACGACCTCGGTGCGAGCGCACTCGACGTGACCCTGATGCGGACCGGCTCCGACGCGGGCGTCGTCGGCGCGGGCGTCCACTCGCAAGAGTTCGGTGGCGCGCAGTTCGATCACGCGATCATGCAGTACGTCCTCGACACGGTGTCGGGGAGCCAGTCCTTCGAGTTCGACCCCTTCGACCCCGACACGGTCGGCGCGTTGGTGGAACTGCGAGCGCGCTGCAGCGAGGCCAAGGAACAACTCTCCTACGACACGTCCACGGCGCTGACGGTCGATCTGCCCGGGCTCCACACCGAGGTTCGCCTGGTGCGCTCGGAGATCGAAGAACTGGTGCGTGCGTCGCTGCTGGCGTCCGTCGGGGTCGTCCGCGACGCGGTGACCGCTGCCGGGCTCGAGGTCACCGACATCGACCAGGTGGTTCTCGTCGGCGGCAGCGCAGCCATTCCCCTCGTCGCCGAGCTCATCTCCTCCGAACTGCGCGCTCCGGTGGTCGCCGGGCCCCGGCCCGAACTGACGGTCGCCGTCGGTGCCGCGATGCTCGGCAGTGATATCGCCGACGCCACCGCTGCCGACGACGCCGCAGCGCTGGCTGCGGTTCCCACCGCATCCGTGGCCGCTGCGGCCACGGCAGCCCCGACGCCGCGTCCGACTCCCAGACCAGCGCCGACGCCCACCGCCGCCGCCTCCGCGGAGGGCATGTCCGGTCGCAAGAAGGCCGGCCTGGTTGCCGGATCCGTCGTCGTGCTTGCGCTTCTCGCCGGGGGCGGTCTGTCGGTGGGCACGGCGTTGACCTCCGACAACACCGCGCCGACCGAATCCAACGCGGAGAACTCGATCTCGGCAACCACGACGCCGGGCACCACCTCCGCTGTTGCCGATGCCCAGACGGCGGCTACGACCGGCGAGAACGGCCCTGCCGCAGCCGGTTCCGAGGGTGCCCCCACCACGGTGGTCAACGGCGACGGCTCCGTGACACAGATCGACCCCGCCACCGGAGCCCCGGTCGCCGGTGCGCCCGCGGGGGGAGCACCCACGCAGGCTCCGGCCGACAACGGCGCGGCAACCGTGCCGACCGTTCCGCCGGTCTCGGCCCCGACGGTGCCCAACTACCAACCGCCCGCCGTGCAAGCTCCGCAGGTTCCGAACGTGCAGATTCCCTCGTACCAGCCGCCCACCTATCAGGGCCCCACTCTCGGCGGGGTCGGCCAGGGTCTCGGTCAGGGACTCGGCGGTGTGGTCAATGGGGCCGGGCAGGGAGTCGGGGGTGCGCTCAGCGGTGTGGGCGACGGTCTCGGCGGCGTCGTCGGCGGCCTGACCGGCCAGTAGGTCCACCGTGGCCAGTACCCGATCCGGTCTCGTCGGCGTCGATCGCGGCGATCGTTTCGTTCGTGATGTCCTCGACAACAGTGGCTTTCATGTCGTCGTCGGAGTGAACGGCTCCGGCCGCACTGCTGTTCTCGACGCGATTGCGGCCTCGGCCGGTGCGTACAGCGGTGCCATCGCGGACGCGCCGTCCGGTGCGATCGTTCTGGTCGACGACGCACATCTGTTGCTCGAGCATCGGGTGGACGAGATTGCAGCTGCTGCAACACGATCGGACATCACGCTGGTAGTCGCCACCGCGCCGCGCAAGTTCGATTCGCGAATCGAGAAGTTGATCGCGTCCGCAGGCCCCGCTCGGCTCACCCTGGTGCCACTGGACAAGAAGTCCATCGCTGCGCGTTCGGCAGCAACCGCTCGGCCCCTGTCGACGGCACTGGCCGGGGCCATCGCGAAATCGACGGGCGGAGTTCTGGCGGCCGTCGATGCGGCTCTGACCGCACTCGGCGGGGATCGCCCGGATCCGGCTCCCCTGCGCGTGGTCACCGAATCCGTTGCCGAGCAACACCGTCGAATGTTGCTCGACACCAGCGACGACACTCGCGCGCTGTTGCTCGCGGCTCGGTTCGGCCTGGTGCCCGATCCTGCAACGGCTGCGCAGATCCTCGGGCGCGGGGCCGAGGCCGAGTCGGTCGTCGACCTCGCGCTGGGCTCCGGCCTGCTCGACGCCGCCGGGGCGCTGATTCCCTCGGTCGAGGCCCCGCTGACCGAGCTGGTAGGTGATGGCCGGTGCCGCACCGTGCTCGAGACCGTCACCGACGTCGCCGCCCGATCCCGCCTGCTCGACGCCACCGCCGCGCAGGCGTTGGCCGAGCGCGGCGTCGTCCATGCGGGATTGGCCGATTTCCTCGTACAGCAGGCAGATTCGGCCTCGATCGACGCTGCCGGTGGCCTGTACGGCGCTGCGGTGAGCGCGGGCTTCGACCCGGCGGTACTTGCAGCCCGCAGGTCCGAGGTCGCGGCGGCGGCCGGGGAACTGGACGAGGCGGGCCGCTTGGCCGACGGAGTGCTCGACACCGCAGCGATCTGCGATGCGGCCGATCTTCGTACGGCGGTGCGGGTTTCGGCATCGATCGCGGCGCAGCGCGGAATGCTCTCGCGCAGTGCGCAACTGTTCACCTGGCTGGGCGAGGATCGGCTGGGGCCGGATGCAGTGTGGGCGGCGCTGGCCGCCGTCGCAGCCGGTGATCGGGCCGCCGCCGACCGGTCGATGGCCGCGGTGTCCGCTCTCGCGCCGACGTCGAGCACCGCGTCGGGAACCTTGCTCGTGGCCGGGGTACTCGGCTCCATCGATTCGCGCAGCGCCGCCGCGTCGAGCGCCGCCGCGAACTCACTGATACGTGCAATGACCCTGACGGGCAACGTATCCGAACGATCATGCCTGCCGGATACTGCGGCGGCCATCGCCGCCGTGCATGCGGTGCAGTGCGGCGATCTCACCCGCGCCGATTCCGTTCTCGCCCGGGCACTTCCCGAGCATCGTCCGGGGTCCGAGGCTCATACCAGGTTGTGCCTGATCGGAGCCTGGGCATCGATGCTGCGCGGCGATGCCGCCGAGGCGAGCTCGACGATCGATGCGCTGCCTATTCCGCTCTCGCACGTACGCAATCAACTCTTCCTGCACGCCATTCGGGTGGGCCTCGCCCGCAGATCAGGCGATGCAGGGTCGCTGATCACGGCATGGTCCCAGGCGCAGGACGTGATCTCGGAGTACTCCGTCGACCTGTTCGCACTGCTCCCTCTCGGCGAATTACTGTTGGCAGCAACGCGACTCGGCCAGATGGATCGCGTCGAACATCTCCTGACGCAGGCCGACGATCTGCTCTCGGCGTTGGGCGATCCGCCGGTGTGGGCATCGGCGCTGCATTGGTACCGCGTGCAGGCGGCCATCGTGGCCCAGAGGCCCGATGCGCTGGTGCCGCACGCCAAGTCACTGGCCGCGGCCGCACCGACCCACCCGTACAGTGCGGCGCTCGCTGCTGCAGGCCGGGCCTGGCTCGGAGTGTTGCAGGGCCGACCCGACGCGACCGAGGTGGAGAACTCCGCGCGCACACTGACCGCGTTCGGATTGCCCTGGGATGGTGCCAGGCTGGCCAGTGAGGCCGCATTGGCCGTCACCGATACCGCGACCGCGACCTCGTTGCTGCACATCGCCCGGTCGCTGCGCCAGCCCACCTCACACCAGCGCGACACCCCGGGGACCGCGCCCGCACCGACCGGTTCGCTGAGCGAACGCGAGGCCGAGGTCGCCGAGTTGCTCGTGCTCGGAGTCACCTACCGCGAGGTGGGCAGCCGCCTCTACATTTCGCCGAAAACCGTCGAACATCATGTCGCCCGGATTCGACGCAGGCTCGGGGCCGAATCACGTTCGGAGCTGATCTCGATGCTGCGCGCGATGGGTTACGGGGCCTCGACCAGCGCGGCCGTCGGCACTGTAACTCCGCGACGTTCCGAAGCGACATAACGATGGCGAGCACCACTCCCGATCAGAACAGGTTCACCCCATGACCGAGCAGCCCGGCAGTGTGCACCTCGGCGCACCGGACGTCGGCCTCTACCTGGACGACGAACGCGCCGTCGCAGCGGTGTCGCATCCCGTCGCGACCGGACCGTCGCTGCATCTCGCGTCGCTGCATCCGACCGTTCTCCACACGCACTCCGACGGCACCGTCTCGCTCGGGGACACACCCGACGACCAGTCCGAGTCGTACACCGACTTCCTCGGCTCCCTCGGTGACGGAGTGGGGGTCACCGGCAGCCGCGGCACCGTCATGCCCGCCGAGCAGCTGACGTCCATGTCCCTGCTGTGTCTGCTCACCGAGGTGGCCTCGTCGATCGATCTGGAGCCCCGCGACCTCGCCGCCGCCGCCACCTACCCTGCCGACTGGACGGCCGAGCAGGTGTTCGCGCTGCGTTCGGCGATGAACGCGCACGGGCTCGCGCACGTATCTCTGGTGGCCGAGGCAGAGGCTCTCGCCGCCTGGAACGCGTCGGTCCGCGCCACCCTGGAGAAGAAGGACCGTGCCGTCGCCGCAGCGCGCGGTGCCGCGATTCTGGCTGCGGAGTTCCCCGTCGACGCAGTCACCGAGCGATTCGCGACGTACGTTCCACCTCGACCGGATCGCCGCCCACTGCTGGCTGCCTCAGCGTTCGCCGCGGTGTTGACGGTCGGCGCGGTACTGATCGCGCTGCAGCTGGGAACGTCGGCCGAGACGACCGTTCCGACCCTCGACAACGCTCAGCTGATCGCGCCGCCGACATCGCCTCGGACCGCGCCGGGTGGCCCCATCGACTTCCCCACCGCCGTCGTCGAGCCTGCGGCCGAGATCGCACCCGTCGCGCCGGTTGCGCCCAACACCCCGGAGCAGACCGGCACCACCACGACCACCGAGCCGTCCGAGGACCGGCGAGTCGAGCGGGATCCGACCCAGATCGACACCCGCCCGGCGATCGAATCACCCGAGGAGAGCGAGACCACGCGACCTCCGGCCGTTGTCGCTCCCGCCGATCCGGACCAGGAAGTGCCCGTCGAGGAGCCGACCGACGAGCCCAGCGACAGTCCCGAACCGAGCCCCACCGACGAACAGCCCGAGTCCGGCCAGGATCCGGCGGCGCGGGTGGGCGCAGACCCGACAGCGCCGACGGACCGATCGACGGCGGCAACCCCATGAGCGCTGCCGGGCACCTCGGAATCACCGTCGGTAACACCAGGTCGGTCGCGGTACATCGCATCGACGCCGACGACGAACCGACGATCTTCGTACTGCCGACGACCCTGAGATTCGACGACGAGGGGCGCGCACATCTCGGTGAGCCCGCCGACACGGCCCCGTTCACCCGGTTCGTGGACCTGGTCGGTCGGCAGGAGGACCTCGAGCCCGATGCCGACGCCTACCGCGCCGAGGACCTGATGGCCAATGCCGCCAACTGCCTCGTCACCTCGGTGGCGGCCACCACCGAATCCGGCGAGCGACCCGTCACGACGATGACGTACCCGACGCGGTGGCCGCGCGAGAGCGTCGCCCTGCTGCGTGACGCCCTCGATCATGCCGGCCTCACCGCGGTCGCCCTGGTGCCCGACGCGAAAGCGGTCAGCACATTCGCTCAACGCAACCCCGGCTCGGGCGCCGCGGTGATCGACATCGGCGCAACCGGCACCGACATCTCCGCCTACCCCGGAGGCGGAACCGTCCGCACGACGGAGGTCTGCGGGGACGTCTTCACCGACGCACTGTTCGATCACGTGGTGACCGATCGTGACCAGATCGATCTGTCCGACGCGACGGTACTGAGTGCCCTGGCCGGCATCGTCGCATCCTGTGAGGCAGCCAAACAGACGCTCAGTACCGCGGACGAGGCCGTCATCTCGGCCGAACTGCCGGGACGGCCGCAGACCACCACCGTGACACGAGCCGAGTTCGCCGATCTGATCGCGCCGACGGTGCGGTCCCTCGACGTCCCGCAGGCCGACACGGTGGTACTCACCGGCGGCAGCGCCGCACTCGCACCGGTGGCGGACGAGATAGCCCAACTCTCTTCCGGCCGACTGCTCGTCGAGCCGCTGGCCGCTCCGCGCGGTGCGCTGATGCTCGCCGAGATCGAGGATGTCGACAGCAATTCCCTGGTGACCGGTGCCGCGCCGATCGTCACCCGCAACGACGGCATCGATACCCTCGACACCGACGCCATCCCTGTCGTCCCGACCGAGAAGTCCCTCGCGTTCTCGCGAGCAATTCCGGCGGTGACTCCGATGTTCGGGCCCTCCGGGTTCCGGTCGGAACCGATCGAACCGGCTCAGGACAGCGCGCCCGACACCGGCGACGCAGCGCCGGTGTTCGCTCCGCAGGCCCCGGCGAAGGCAGAACGCAGTGAGCGTTCTCGAACCATCACCACCATCATCGCCGGAGCCGGCGCGGGGGTGGTGATCGTCCTGGTGATCGCGGCACTGAGTGGAGTGTTCGGCGGTGCTCCCGCTACGACACCCCCGACGGTCACCGACGCCGGCTCACCGGTCGTCACCTCGACTCGGACACCGTCGACCACGACGGTCACCTCCGCTGTGCCCGTGATCGTGCCGCCAGTGGTCGACGAACCGACGAACGAGCCGGCTCCCGCACCGCAGCCTGCGCCCCTTCCGGTGCCGCCGCCCGCACCGGTCCCTACCTCTGAGCCCGTCGTCACCACGACCGCCCCTGCGGTGACGACGACCGCGGAGACCACCACTCCGGTCGAGCCGACCACCACTACTACTGCCGCCGCCACCACCACCACCGCGACGCCGACGACCGTCGACACCACGCCCCCCACGACTCCGCAGACTCAGCCCTGAGCTGCGCAAACACTGGTTACACGACTGATGCCCTATGGTGGGTCGCTGATACCTAGCACCCGATGAAGGGATTCTATGCGTAACACCGGGGCTCTGCGTGCTGCAGTGCTGTGTTCGACCGCTTTCGTACTCGTTGCATCGTTCTCCGGAACAGCGGCCGCCGATCCCGTCGTCCAATCCGCCGCCGATCAGCTCCCCGCCGAGCTCGTCGAGGCAGTGCAGCGCGATCTGAAGATGTCCCCCCAGGAGTATCTCGATCGGGCTGCTCGTGCTCAGGAACTGTCCGCGTACGCATCGGACTTTCGGGCCAGTCGTCCGGCGGACTTCGCCGGTGCATGGATCGGGCCCGACGGCAATGCCGTCGTCGCCGTCACCTCACCTGCCGCGGCACAGGCCGTGGCCAAGGACGGGTACGCCACGGCGCAGTCGCCGGTCTCGGCCGACGGGTTGGAGAAGTCACTGGCAGATCTCAACAGTTGGATCGCCGCTCTGCCCCGCGAGATCTCGCGACAGATCAACGGAACGGCCATCGATTTCATCGACAACCAGATCGTCATCGACCTGGTGAACAGCCCGATCGGCAGGGCACTCAACCTGCCGACCCTGATGGCCAACATCAAAGTCATTCTCTCTCCCGGTGGAGACGCGCCAGTCGATCCGACTCCCATGGGCGGCGACACCTACGTCACCAGCACAGGTCCTATCGCGGACGCTCCGCCCACCGACATCAGCATCTGCTCGTTCGGTTTCAATGCCGTCGACTCCTCCGGTGCCGCAGTCAATCTCACCGCCGGACACTGCAACCCCAACAGGGCCACCGGAGTCGGCGGCGCACCGGTCTACCTTCCGGATCCATCGGACATCGCGCGCAGCACACAGATCGGATCCTTCGACCGGTCGAGCCTGGGGGCACAGGACGGCCTCGATTGGTCGGTGATCGCCCTCAACGATTCCGGCCTCGCATCAGGCTTGAACCGTCCCACCGTTCGAGGAGCCAACGGCAGCACTGTCGCGGTCACCGGAACCGCAGCCGCCGTCATCGGAGCGCCGGTCTGCAAGTCCGGCCAGTCCTCGTCGTTCACCTGCGGCGTAGTTGCGGCCGACCGCGTCGAGACGCAGCTGTACATGGAAGACGGAACATCGCGTACCGTTCGTGGATTCGCCAGCACCGCATGCACTCTCGCAGGTGACAGCGGAGGTGCGATCGTGACCGGCACACTCGCCCTCGGAATCACCAGCGGATCCAACAGTGGCGGCGCGCCCGATTGCAACGAGGCGAACCTGGCTCTGGCGCAATACGGCGGCACCGCAAGTCTGGGAATACCGATCGATCAGGTACTCGGCGCAACCGGGGCAACTCTTCGAACCGAGTAGTCGACCATCGGGGAGCCGTTCACCCCCTATAGTCGTACGACAAGTGGACGGCATCACATCGTGGGTGCCTCGGGGAGGGGTTCTGCATGCGTCGCCGCGCAATCGGTCTGTCGATGGTTGCAGTGTCGTGTCTGACGGCAATGGCGGTCTCCGCCCCAGCGGCAGCTGCCCAGCCGAGCCTGCCGCCGGCCGTCGACACCGCCGATCCGATGCTGCCTCCCGCTTTGGCGGAGGCCGTGGCCCGCGATCTCGGCCTGAACCCGCAGCAATTTCTCGACCGCGCCGCCGCCGCTCGCCGGTTGGCCGAGTTCACCGCCACCGTCGGTTCCGCGGGCGTGACGGGCGCGTGGCTCGACGGTGACGGCAGACCTGTCATTGCCGCAGCCGACGGCCCGGAGCACACGGCGGTGTCCGACGCGGCCTCGGCTGCCGGCTTCGTGGTCGACGCCCCCGCACCCGAACTCCCGCCCGCAGTGGGCGTCGCGATCCAACCGCTGCTGGAGTTGCTTCCTTTCGATCCTTCGCCCATCGCAGGGCCGATCCGCGCCACTTCCTATCTCGGCGGCGACAGCTTTCTGGCGGGAACTCCGGCAGGTCTCGGCCTGCGTTGCTCACTCGGCTTCAATGCCGTCGATTCGACCCGAGGAGCCGTCAACATCACTGCCGGGCACTGCGATCCGGGCACGGCCGCCACCGGTTCAGCGGCAACGACGGGCGCCTATCCGATGTACGGCAGTCTGGTCGGGTCGAAATTCGGCTCGTTCTACCGAACCAGCCAGTCGCACAACGATTACGCCTTGATCGACATCGAGGACGCTCACGTCGGAGAGTTCGAGAGCAACGCCGTCCGGGTGCCCGGCAGGGAGCCGCTGCACATCACCGGGACGGTGGACCCGATCGTGGGTGCACCGGTCTGCAAGGCCGGTTCCACATCCGGATTCAGTTGCGGCACAATCCTGTCCACGGGGCGCAGTATCGGAATGGGCGAGGCCGTCCTGGACCGCAACTTCAGCACGTCCATCTGCGGCCTACGCGGCGACAGTGGCGGGCCGGTCGTCAGCGGTACCCTCGCCGTCGGCATCGCCAGTGCATCCAACGTGGGCGATCAGCCCTCCTGCGAGATCGCCACCCTCGTCAGCATGCTGCAGGGCCAGCGACCCGAACTGTTCGCCACACCGATCAACGACGTGCTCGCCGAGAATCCTGGTCTGACGATCCGGACGTCGTAGCCCGCAGCGCACAAAAAACCCGCACCCTCGTCGAGAGTGCGGGTTTTTCGGGTGAGAAGGCGCTTACTTGGCCCAGACCGTGGTGCCGGGTGCCGCGTTCAGCGTGTTGATGAGGTCGATACCCGCAACCACGAGGGTGGGGCCGCCAGCGATGATGGTGCCGGCAATGCCGCCCAGCGTTGCGCCCAGAGGAACGGATGCCAGGCCGACAGGGCCTCCGAGGAAGCCGAGTCCGCCGACAACGGCCCCGATTGCAGTTCCGGTCAAGCCGCCGATGGCCGTCGCGATACCGAGCTGCGAGGAGAAGTTCTGCTGAGCCTTCAGGTTCTCCTCGGGCGAGGCGACAGTCGTTGCACCGATGCTGCGCGAGTTCGCCGATGCCTTGGTGAAGTCGAGCTGCGGGACCAGACGCAGAGTCTTGCCGTCGTTGTCGACGTTCTGCTCGTACGGGAAGTTCAGTCCACCCAGGTTGAACGAGAGCGGCAGAGTCACGAGAGTCTTGTCGGCAGCGTCGAGGACGTCGACTGTCTTGCCGTCGTCGGCGATCTTGAAGACACCTGCGTCGATGGTGGTGACGATCGTGCGGTCTTCGAGCTCGACGGAGTAGTTGGTATCGGGCGTCGTCTGCTCAGTCGGGGACTGTGCGTAGGCGGTTCCGCTGGCCAGGCCCATCGCTACTGCGACGAGGGCCGATGTGACGACCAGTTTGCTGAGTTTCATGTGTAGTTCTGTTCCGTTTCTGTGCAGTGAGCATGTGCCGGTGCCGCCGAGTACCCGTTTCACGCAGAGTCACCCCGATGACTTGTTTGCGCCGGTGACTCATTTGCGGCAATTCGATGCAGGCGAAGTGTAGCGCACGAACCGTACCGCTCGTTGTCCTTTTCCACACCGTCGATAACTGTCAGTTACCAACTGTCACAAACATTCTCGATAATCGCTGTGCAGACGCATTCTCCGCCTCGGAATCACCCCGCGCGCGTCGTTCGATCGGTCGAATCTCGGCCAGCGATACTGATCGATTCGGCGATTCCCACTCCGGTCACGACCGCGCCGCCGCCAGGTAAGGACTGCCTTCCCGACCACACCTCGGGGGCATACGCCTAACGTGATCCACGAGACAACCTACCGGTGAGTTCAGCGAGCCCGCCTGAAGGCCTCGTTTACTCGCTCACCAGCATCGCATACAGGATCGACCCCAAGTTACCCGCGAGTAGGCAGCCGCTGTTACCAGCGGGTAACATCGGCCGTCGTATAGTTCGACTGGCTGAACACGCGGTAGCTTCGCCAGCTGCCAACTACAGCGAAAGGCCGCGACATGAACGCCGTGACTCTCTCCTTCGGCTTTGTAGGCGCTGTCATCAGCATTTACTGCTGGTACATCTTCATCCGCGGCGGGTTACGGATGTTCCACATCGTCCGGCTGGGTCAGCCCGCCCCCGATCGGTGGCGGCCTGTCGTTCCCCGCTTGAAGCAGATGGTCGTCGAGTTCGCGGCCCACACCAAGATGGTCAAGTTCCGCACCGTCGGATGGGCGCACTGGCTGGTCATGTGGGGCTTCCTCGGTGGAGCACTGGTCGCGATGGAAGCGAACATCCAGACCTTCAACCCCGAAGGCCATTGGCCGATCTTCGGCAACTGGGCGATCTACCACCTGATGGACGAGGTCCTCGGTATCGCAACCGTCATCGGAATCATCGCGCTCGTCACGATTCGCCAGCTGAACCACCCCCGAAAGGCCGACCGTCAATCACGGTTCGCCGGCTCCAACTTCAAGGCCGCCTACTTCGTCGAAGCGATCGTCCTCATCGAGGGCCTCGGCATGATCCTGGTCAAGGCAGGCAAGATCGCCACCTACGGGCACGCGAACCCGTACACGGACTTCTTCACCATGCAGGTCGCCAAGCTGCTTCCAGCCAGCCCGGAGATGGTCTCGACCTTCGCGTTCGTCAAGCTCATGTCCGCGATGGTCTGGGTCTACGTGGTCGGTAGCCGGATCAACTGGGGCGTCGCATGGCACCGCTTCACCGCGTTCCCCAACATCTACTTCAAGCGCATGGACGACGGCAGCGTCGCACTCGGACCGGCCAAGCCGATGATGTCCGGCGGCAAGGTCCTCGTCATGGAAGAGGCCGACCCCGACGTCGACGCGTTCGGTGCAGGCAACGTCGAGGATTTCAGCTGGAAGGGCTGGCTCGACTTCACCACCTGCACCGAATGTGGCCGTTGCCAGTCGCAGTGCCCCGCGTGGAACACCGGCAAGCCGCTCTCCCCCAAGCTGTTGATCATGTCGCTGCGCGACCACGGCCAGGCGAAGGCTCCATACCTGCTGGCAGGCGGTAAGAAAGATCCGGCCGGCGATGAGATCGGTCTCGTGGACTCCGAGGGCAACGTCGATCAGACCAAGCTGGACGCCATCCCGCAGGCCGCTCGCGACGAAGCCGACCGCAAGCTGGTCGCCGACGCCGTCGAGGGCGGCATCATCGATCCCGAGGTGCTGTGGAGCTGCACCACCTGTGGTGCCTGCGTCGAACAGTGCCCGGTGGACATCGAGCACGTCGACCACATCATCGACATGCGCCGCTACCAGGTCCTCATCGAATCGGAGTTCCCGTCCGAGCTCGCCGGTCTGTTCAAGAACCTCGAGAACAAGGGCAACCCATGGGGCCAGAACTCGAAGGACCGTCTCAACTGGATCAACGAGATGGACTTCGACATCCCGGTCTTCGGCCAGGACGCCGATTCGTTCCAGGACTACGAATACCTCTTCTGGGTCGGCTGCGCCGGTGCCTACGAGGACCGCGCCAAGAAGACCACCAAGGCCGTCGCCGAACTGCTCGCCACCGCGGGCGTGAAGTTCCTGGTTCTCGGAGCCGACGAGACCTGCACCGGCGACTCTGCTCGCCGCGCGGGTAACGAGTTCCTGTTCCAGCAGCTCGCCCTGCAGAACATCGAGACGCTGAACAATGTGTTCGACGGCGTGCAACAGAACAAGCGCAAGATCGTCGTCACCTGCGCGCACTGCTTCAACGCGCTCGGCAACGAGTACCCGCAGGTCGGCGGCGACTACGACGTCGTCCACCACACCCAGCTGCTCAACCGCCTCGTGCGCCAGAAGAAGCTCATTCCGGTGGCCTCGGTCAGCCAGGACATCACCTACCACGATCCGTGCTACCTGGGACGTCACAACAAGGTGTACGACGCCCCGCGCGAACTGATGGCCGCATCGGGCTCCAATCTCAAGGAGATGCCGCGCCACGGCGAGCGGTCCATGTGCTGTGGTGCCGGTGGCGCACGTATGTGGATGGAAGAGAACATCGGCAAGCGCATCAACATCGACCGGGTCGACGAGGCGCTGAGCACCGACCCGAAGAAGATCGCTACCGGATGCCCGTTCTGCCGCGTCATGCTCACCGACGGCGTCACCGCACGCCAGGAAGGCGGCGCACACGAGGGTGTCGAGGTCGTCGACGTGGCACAGCTGATGCTCGAATCGATCACCCGCGTCGAGCCCTCGGTGTTGGCCGAGAACATCAAGGTCGTTCCCCGAGAGCGCACTCCCGAGGAGGAACTCGAGACCGAGACCGCTGCGGAGGTCGAAGAGGCCGAACGCATCGCACCCGTCGAAGAGCCCGCCGAGGCGAAGTCGGCTCCGGCAGCTCCGGCTCCCAAGGCCGGCGGAGGACTGAAGATGAAGGGTCTGGCCAAGCCTCCAGGAGCTGCCAAGCCTGCGTCCCAGTCCGCAGCCGAACCAGCGGCCGAGCCTGCGGCCAAGCCCAAGGGTCTCGGAATGGCCGGAGGTAAGGCACCCGGCGGCAAGGGCCTGCAGATGAAGGGCAAGGCCCCCGGTGCGAAGGCCGCAGCCGCCGCTCCCGCCGCGTCCGAAGAGTCTGCTACTGCGCAGGCCCCGGAGTCGACCGCGACCGAGTCCACGCCGAGCGTCAAGCCCAAGGGTCTGGCGGTGAAGTCCGGATTCAAGAAGCCGGGCGCAAAAGCACCCAGCAAGCCGGCCGACGCCCCGGCCGCTGAGGCACCTGCCCCCGAAACTCCAACGGAATCAGCACCCGCGGCAACCGAATCCAAGCCGACCGTCCAACCCAAGGGCCTGGCCGTGAAGTCCGGATTCAAGAAGCCCGGCGCACGGAAGCCGGGTGCGCCTGCAGCGGCGCCGGAGCCCGAGCCAGAAGCAACCGAGCCCGAAAAGGCCGGACCGACACCGGAAGCCGAGGCACCTGCTACCGAGATGCCTGCTACCGAAGTACCGGCCACCGAAGCACCCGCAGCCGAGGGTGATACGGCGTCGAACGGTTCGGACGACCGGACTCCGCCCAAGCCGAAGGCCGGCGGACTCGGGTTCGCTCCGGGGGCAAAGGTTCCCGGTCGCCGGAAGTAACCTCACACCCTTTTTACCGACTGCGCGCCCCCGCTCACCTCAGAGCGGGGGCGCGCGGTCGTCAGCAGGGGTGTGAGGTTGGGGCACTCGGCTATCCACAGGCCCACAGTTATCCACAATCGGGCAGTTGGGGCTTGTCGAAAGCACCTGTGCGGGTGAGCATTTGTTCATGATCCGCATCGTCTCGCGATCCGACGCGCTTTCCCGTGGCACCTCCGACGCCGAGTTGCAACGCTACTGCCGAACCAGGGGGTGGCGTCGACTCCGGCCCGGGCGATTCGTCAGCAGGGCGCAATTCGATTCGCTGACTGCCGAACAAAAGCATCGGGTGGTCGCAGAGGCTGTATTCGATGCAACTACTGCGTCCGATGCCGTCGTCAGCCACGTGTCAGCAGCGGTCTTTCACGGCCTCGACGTATGGAACGCCGATCTGAGTCGCGTGCACATCACCCGCAACCGCGTCCGCGGCGGTGGACGCAGCAGTGCCATCAGAGTTCTGCACACCTCCCCGTACACGGACGAGGAAGTCGTCGACATCGACGGGGTTCGAGTGACCGCGCTGGCGCGAACCATTGCCGACATCGCTCGCACGCTTGATTTCGAGACGGCGGTCTGTATCGCCGATATCGCCGCGCGAACTCACGACGTGGCCACCGAACACGTTGCGGCAGCGCTGGATTCGTGCCCGAACCATCCGGGCAATCGCATGGCCCGCAAGGTTGCCGACTTCATGGACGGTTGATCCGAGAGCGTAGGCGAATCACGCACCCGAGTGCTGCTCCATCGCCTGGGCTACACACCGCAGCTGCAGGTACAGATCGTCGATGCTCGAGGTGCCTGCGGCCGCGTGGATTTCGAGCTACCGGCAATCGGAACAGTTGTCGAATTCGACGGCAAGGTCAAATACGGGCGCTACGTACCGGAGGGAAAGTCTGCGGCAGACGTGTTGTGGGAGGAGAAGCGTCGCGAGGATCGCATACGTGGAACCGGGCGGCAGGTGGTGCGGTTGACCTGGACCGACCTCGACCGGCCCGAACTGGTCGATCGAATGATCCGCGATGCTGCCGACCGTGCCCGGAGCGGTGAGTGAGCGCCTCGGCTGCCGACTGCGCGCGCATGTTCACCTCCGAGCGCGGGCGCGCGCTCGGCACAAAAGGTGTGAGGTCGGCAATAGGGGTGTGAGGTCGGCAGCGGGGGCGCGGTCGGCAGCCGGGGTGCGAGGTCAGTAGGGGCGCGCGGTCAGCAATAGGGGTGCGAGGTCAGTAATCGGGGTGTGAGGTCAGTAGGGGCGCGCGGTCAGCACTACAGGCACTACCGACACCACAGGCACACGACGGGTGTAACGTCCCCGCCCGGCACAATTCCCACATCGCCCCGCAATGCTGGACGAATCGGACACCGTGAGTATCGTCGGAATCGAACGGCTCACCCGAGAAGTAGGAGCAGGCATGACCGACGACGCGGACAGGCTCTTCCGCCGCTACGACAAGTGGTGGACGGCTCTGTCGCCGGACGATCGATCGCACGTCGAACAATGCTGCGAGACCGGCCGCACCGACGAGCGCCTCTGTGCGCTCATTCTCGAAAACGACGGGCCCTCGAAGGCAGCGTTCGAGGTGGGCAGCAAGCTGTCGGAGGGCAACAGTAAGTACTGCGCCATTCCCAGCGCCCTACTCGAGTTCCTCGAATCCAAGCGCGCCCACCCGCCCCGGTGATGCGCCGACGGGCCTCACGTCGCGGAACGCCACAGCTGTAGCTCGGGGATTCCGGGCGGGGTGAATCCCATGACCTGTCCGTAGAACGACAGTTCCGCTTCCCGCGCGTTCACCTGTGTTTCGAGTTTCCGGAATCCGTGCGACTCGCCCTCGTAGGCGAGGTAAGCGTGCGGTATTCCCTTCTGCACCATCGCGTCTCGGAACCTCTCGGCCTGCGAGGGTGGCACGATGGGGTCGTCCAGACCTTGCAAGAGCAACACCGGGCACGAGAGTCCGTCTACGTTGTTGACCGGGGCACGGGTCCGGTACAGGTCGATCGCCTCGGGCAGTGGTCCGATCAGCCCATCGATGTATCGAGACTCGAAGTCGTGGGTTTCGGCGACGAACAGCTCCAGCTCGGCCACACCGAAATACGATGCTCCGCAGGCGAACACGTCCGAGGAAGTCAGCGCGGCCAGCACCGTCCAACCACCCGCGGAGCCGCCCTCGATGGCCAACCTGCGTGGATCGGCGAGGCCACTCTCCGCCAGCCCCTGCACTGCGGCGATGGTGTCTTCGACGTCGACGACTCCCCACTGCCCGCGCAGCCGATTGCGGTATTCGCGGCCGTACCCGCTCGAGCCGCCGTAGTTCACGTCGACGACGCCGATGCCGCGGCTGGTGAAGTAGGCGAACAACGGGTTCAGGGCGGGGACCACGTGCGCCGTCGGGCCGCCGTGGACGAACGCGATGTACGGCGGGAGTTCGCCGTCCAATCCCTCGTAGGACGGATTTCGCGGCGCGTAGACGATTGCGTGCACCTCGCGCCGAGGTCCGCGGAACGTCACCTGCCGACCCTCCGGCAGATAGGCGCTCTCGGGGACCGAGTCGAAACTCGAACGTACACAGGTCAGTTGGCGAGACTCGAGGTCGAGGGCGAAGAGCCCGTTGGCCAGCTGCGCTCCACCGCCTTTGATCAGCACGGTCGATCCCGAACTCCCGCCCAGACCCACCGAGGTCACACCGTCGAGCTCGATGTCGTCCAGCGTCCCCGATACCGGGTCGAGGACTGCGAGGGTATCGGTGCCGACGGTCCGCACGGTCAGCAACGTTCCGTCACCCAGCACCTGGTACCAACTGGATCCGAGCCGCCACAGCGGTGCCCCGAAGTCCGCGTCGAGCGTCCGCAGTGGGGTCACCGGCCCGTCGATACCGACCGAATACAGGTTCCACCAACCGGTTCGGTCACTGATGGCGTACAGCGAATGGTTGTCGATCCACTGCGGCTGCATGACCGATTCCTCGGTCGAGCCGAGCAGCACCGTCCAGTTCTCCGGATCGGCGAGGGAGGCAACACGCAGTTCCGTTCCATCCCACGGCATCTGCGGGTGATTCCAGGCAATCCAGGCAATGCGAGTGCCGTCGGGTGACAGGGTCGGGAACGCAAGGAAATCCGAGCCGGAGACCAGTGAGCGCACTCCGCCGCCGCCCAGGTCGACGGCCACGATGTCTCGGGACACCTCGCCGGCGTCGTGAGTCTCTCGGACTGCGATGACGTCGCTGCCGACCACCGACAGTTCGGCATACCGGATGCTCGACGCCACAGCCGGTTTCACAGTCAGCGGCGTCGGCGTCCCGCCGGGGGTGAGTCGGTAGAGACGTTGGTCGGAGAATTCTGCGAACACCAGATCGCCGTCGTCGGTGGCGGTCCAGGCTCCCCCGCCGTATTCGTGAACTCGTGTGCGGGCGTTGAACGGGGCGGGCAGGACCGGGTGCACTTCCCCGTCGATGTGACGGCAGATGGCCGTCCTTCCCCCTTCGGCCGGCCGCAGCTCCGACCACCATATTTCGCCACCGACGAAGCGGCCGCCCTCTATGGGATGGCCGGCCGAGGACAGGTCGGCTGCGGTGATGGGTGAAGGCCAGGATCCGAAGGCGAGTGCGGTCACGAGCACCACCCTAGTGAACTGACGCGGGCGTAACGCAGTGTTCACCAGCCCTTCAATCGTGACCAGGATGATGGAAGCCAGGTACCACGAGGGGAACATGATGCGCCGGACCAGCAGCCAGTCGGTAGATCACGAAATTCTGGCCTTCGGCCGAGCCTGGCAAGGGTACGGCGGCGGCAGTGACGAGGACATCTACGTGGCATTCGGCGTCGACGGGCGCACCTATTTCCAGCGTCTGAGTCGCATTCTCGATTCGCCGGTTGCCGAGGATCTGTCCCCCGACGAGCGGGCCGCCATTCTCGACATCTGCCGAACGAGACTCACCTGATCGTCACACCGGCGTCAACAGCTCCGGGCTGTTGTTCTTGACGCTGTTCACCGCAGTGCTCACTTCGTAGGGCTCGAGCCGCGGCTCGGGAATTGCTGCCAACATGTCCTGCACCGCTCCCAGGTCGGTCACGGTCGGATCGAGCCAGCTCGCGCGGAGATCCGGTGGTAGCACGACCGGCGAGCGATCGTGAATGTGACCGAGCGCGTCGGCTGCAGGCGAGGTCAGCACCGTGACCGACCAGACCCACCTGTTCTCGTCGTCCTCGGCCTTGGTGGGATCTCGCCAGAGTTCGTACAGACCCGCCATCGCGAGCACGCCTTCGGTATGCAGGAAGTACGGCACTTTGCCCCCGTCGCGCTTCTCCCACTCGTAGTACCCGTCGGCAGGCACGATGCAGCGTCGACGGCTTGCTGCTTTTTTGAACGACGGCTTCTCGGTGATGGTTTCCGACCTGGCGTTGATCAGTCGGGAACCGATTTTCGCGTCTTTCGCCCAGGACGGGATCAGGCCCCAACGCACCGACCGCAGCTGCCGCACGGCGTCGGACTCGGGATCGCCGCTGGGCGCGCGTTCGAGCACCGTCCGCACCGTTTGGGTCGGGGCGACGTTGTACGACGGCGGCACCTCCTCGCCCACGGTCTCGGCGATGTCGAACACCGCCTGGAGGTCGGTGTCACTCCGGGTACTGGCATACCGTCCGCACATGGTTGCGATTCTTCCACCCATTACCGACAACCACTACGGTCTACAGGCTGCGGAATTCCGCCAGCACGGCGTCGAGGTGATCGCCCAAACGCATTCCCGACGCAACCCAGCGTTCGCACGCCTCGTTCCACAGCGCCATCGTCATTCGCGACGTCAGCGAGGCTTCGTCGTGCTCGACACCAGCAGCGACGAGTCCAGCAGACAGCGCCGCCAGCATGTCCAGCTGAATCACCTGCTCACGCCCTCTCAGTCGATCACTCGCAGAGATGACACGGTGGCGCACCGCGAAGCCGTCCCTATCGAGGTCCAGCGCGTCCGCAGCGGCGTGCAGCGCATCGTGCATCAGTGCCCCGAGGTCGTCGGCGTAATTTTCGACGACCCTTGCCACAGCATCGAGCAACGCAGTTTCTCCGGAGAACAGCACCGCGTCTTTGTCTGAGAAGTACCGAAAGAACGAACGAGCGGACAGGTCCGCCCCGTCCGCGATCTGCGCCACAGTGGTGTCGTCGTAGCCCTGCTCAGCGAAAAGTCGCAATGCCGCGGACGCCAGTCGATCTCGAGTGCGAAGTTGACGTCGAGAGGAGGGTGCTGACACCTCCCGAGTACAACACTCCTCGACACTGCGCGCAATTGTGTCATACAGTGACAGAATGACAGTTGATGACACTACGGTTCTGATCACCGGTGCCACCTCGGGCCTCGGTAAGCAAGCAGCGTTGCACCTGGCCGAGCGTCACTCCCTCGTACTCACCGCGCGGTCGGCCAGCCGGCTGGCCGAGCTCGAAACGGCGATTCCCGGGCAGACGTACGTCGTCTGTGACCAGTCGAGCCTGAAGTCGGTACGCGCAGCGGTCGAGCAAATCAGCAGACCACTGCAGGGCGTCGTCTTGGCTGCTGGGATTCAGACGGTGGACACCGCCGCGCGAAGTTCGGACGGATACGAACTCACGTTTGCCGTCAATGTGCTTGCGCCACACCTGCTTCTTGCACTGCTGTCGCCGCAGTTACACCACACGACAGTCGTGCACGTCGGATCCGGCACGCACTACGGACAGTTCCGACGCTCGTACGCCATGGTGCCCGCGCCGCGCTGGGCATCGGCTGGTCGATTGGCGATCACTAGCGACATCGACGGAGGTGCCGCATATTCGACGAGCAAACTCGCGCTGCTCCATCACACTCACGAGCTTGCGCGGCGCGCACCGAAATCCGTCGTACCCATGTGTTTCGATCCCGGAATGATGCCTGGGACCGCGCTCGCGAGGAATCGCGGAACCGTCGCACAGTTCATGTGGAGGCGGGTGATGCCGAGCCTGCGACCGCTTCCAGGAGTGTCCACCCCCGAGGTGTCGGGCCGGAACCTGGCCGACCTCGCACTGGCAGACGGGCCGCGAGGCGATTACGTCGAGATCGACCATCGGACTGCCTCCTCGGACGAGTCCTACGACGACGCGAGAGAACTCGAGCTGTTCGACGAGCTGAACGACCTGGTCGGCCTGGATCCGACCGCCGCCGCACCGTGGTGGTATCGCCGATCCGATCCGGCTCACGGTTGACCGCATGCCGCGCACCGAAACGACCTTGTGGAAACAGAGACCGTTCGCCTGGCACGATGTGACGGGTGACCACTCCGCAGAGCAACTCCCAGCCGCGTTATCGCACGCTGCAGCAGTCGACCAAGCTGCAGAACGTGCTGTACGAGATCCGCGGACCGGTACACGCCCACGCTGCCCGCCTCGAGGCCGAGGGGCACCGCATCCTCAAGCTCAACATCGGCAACCCGGCTCCGTTCGGATTCGAAGCCCCGGACGTGATCGTGCGCGACATGATCGCCGCTCTGCCGGTGGCCCAGGGCTACTCGGAATCGAAGGGCATTCTGTCGGCGCGGCGGGCCATCGTCACCCGCTATGAGCTCGAACCCGGCTTTCCCGAGCTCGACGTCGATGACATCTACCTCGGCAACGGGGTGTCCGAGCTCATCACCATGACGATGCAGGCATTGCTCGACGACGGTGACGAGGTGCTGATCCCGGCCCCGGACTATCCGCTGTGGACGGCGATGACCACGCTGTCCGGGGGCAAGGCCGTGCATTACATGTGCGACGAGGACAACGGGTGGAATCCCGATCTGGCCGACATCGAATCGAAGATCACGCCGAAGACCGTCGCGCTGCTGGTGATCAACCCCAACAATCCGACGGGTGCGGTGTACTCGAAGGAAGTGTTGCAGGGCATCGTCGATCTGGCGCGAAAGCATCAGCTGCTGTTGCTCGCCGACGAGATCTACGACCGAATCCTCTACGACGACGCACAGCACACCTCGTTGGCGAGCTTGGCTCCGGATCTGTTGTGCCTGACCTACAACGGGTTGTCCAAGGCCTATCGGGTGGCCGGCTACCGGGCGGGGTGGCTCGCGATCACCGGCCCGAAGAAGCACGCGGCAGGTTTCATCGAGGGCATCGACCTGCTGGCGTCGACGCGGTTGTGCCCCAACGTGCCTGCGCAACATGCCATTCAGGTTGCACTCGGCGGCTATCAGAGCATCGAGGATCTGATCCTGCCCGGCGGTCGGCTGCTCGAGCAGCGTGACGTCGCATGGCAGAAGCTGAACGAGATCGACGGAGTCTCGTGCGTCAAACCCAGGGGCGCTCTGTACGCGTTTCCGAAGCTCGACCCCGAGGTGCACGAGATCTACGACGACGAGAAGCTGGTCCAGGATCTGCTGCTACAGGAGAAGATCCTGGTGGTTCAGGGCACCGGATTCAACTGGCCGGGACACGACCATGTGCGCATCGTGACACTGCCGTGGGCTCGCGATCTGGCGGTGGCGATCGAGAGGTTCGGCAACTTCCTCGCCTCGTACAAGCAGTGAGCGTCGTAGTTACCGGAAAGTAGTTGAACGTGACGCAAAAAACATCGGCGTGATCCCGCCCGATCGGCAAATGATCTGTACATTGGCGGACGGCACTTCTGTGCCCGCGAGCCCTGGTCGCCCCCTCCCCCCCTGGGTCGGCCAGGTGGTGGCGGGGGACGCCCCCCCTGCTCCCCGCCACCGAGCTCCTCGCATCTGCTACTAACCTGACACCGTGGAATCACACGGCAATCGTCCCGACGGCAGTACACCGGATCTGGGCTCCCATGCCGGCCATGGCCACGGGCACGGCCACAGCGACACCCCGGTTCCGCTGGGCCCGGTTGCCGCCAAGGTCGTCGTCGGACTGCTCGTCGCCATCGCCATCGCCGTCATCGCCGGTGCCTTCGCACTGTGGCCGAGCAAGCAGAGTATCGACATCCCGCTACCGTTCCAGACCACCGGCGGAGGTGCCGTCACCACCGAAGCCGGAACGGTCACCTCGCAGAGCATCGGGTCCTGCGGCAGCCCCGACGCTGGAAGACCGTTCGAGGGCAACCCGACACCCCCGGTGAACGACTCGTACGAATGCCAGCGCAGCATCGTCGACATCACCAGCGGAGAGGACGCAGGCAAACGGACGGTTCTCGAAATCGCTCCCGGTCCCGGCCAGCCGGACCTGCGTACCGGGGAGGGCATTCGACTCGTCAAACAGACCGACCCGACCGGCGCGGTGCAGTACTCGTTCAACGATTACTCCCGAGGCCTACCGTTGGCGATCATCGTCGGGGTGTTCGCCGTCGTCATCTGCATCGTCGCCCGGTGGCGCGGCTTCCGAGCGCTCGTCGGACTGGTCATCGCCTTTGCGGTCCTGGTGGTCTTCATGTTGCCCGCGCTGCTCGACGGCGCTCCGGCCATCCCCGTCGCGCTGGTCGCGGGGGCGATCATCTTGTACGCCGTGCTCTATCTGGCGCACGGGGTGAACCTCCGGACCAGCTCGGCACTGTTGGGCACGCTGACCTCGATGGGCCTGGCTGCGGTCCTGTCCTACGTCGCCATTCGAATGACCCACCTGACCGGGCTGTCCGAGGAACAGAACACCGAGGTGCAGACGTACATCACCCACGTCAGCATCACCGGACTGTTGCTCGCCGGCTTCATCATCGGCTCGCTCGGCGTGCTCAACGACGTCACCATCACGCAGGCCTCGGCCGCTTTCGAATTGGCCTCGGTGGACAAGACTGCCTCGAGGAGGCAGATTTTCGGTGCCGCGATGAGGGTGGGACGCGACCACATCGCCAGCACCGTCTACACATTGGTCCTCGCGTACGCGGGCGGTGCACTACCGCTGCTGCTGCTCTTCAGCGTCGCCGGTCGGTCGTTCCAGGACGTACTGACCGGCGACGCCGTCGCGATCGAGATCGTCAGATCCTCCGTCGGAGGTGTGGCTCTCGCCTTGTCCGTGCCCCTCACCACAGCCATTGCCGTGCTGTTGGCCCGGCCGATCAGTTCGGGGCGGACGGCCAAGCCCGCCCGATCTCGTGGTTCGGGTCGCCACAGCGCTTAGGTAGCCACAGCGCTCAGGTAGCCGCCACGCTCCCCCGCAATCAGGCGAATGCAGCGGCGACGGTCTCCGACAACAGCGCACCGTTGTGTGTGCTCAATCCCGCCTTCAGGCCCGAGTCCGCCTCGCAGGCCGCTTCCCAACCCTTGTCGGCGAGCGCGACGACGTACGGCAAGGTGGCATTGGTGAGTGCGTAGGTGGAGGTGCGCGGAACAGCGCCCGGCATGTTGGCAACGCAGTAGAACACCGATTCGTGCACCTTGTACGTGGGATCGGCGTGTGTGGTGGCCACCGAATCCTCGAAGCACCCGCCCTGGTCGATGGCGATGTCGACCAGAACCGAGCCCGGCCTCATACGCTGAACCAGACTGTTGGACACCAGCTTCGGTGCTTTCGCACCGGGAACGAGTACCGCGCCGATCACGAGATCTGCTGCGAGAACTGCTTGTTCGAGTTCGTAGGCATTCGATACCACCGTCTTGACGGCTCCGCGGTACTGATCATCGATGGCGCGCAATGCCTTCACATCGAGATCGAGCACAGTGACGTCGGCATGCATGCCGACGGCAATGGCGGTGGCGTTCTTTCCGGATACTCCGGCACCGATCACCACGACATTGGCGGGACGTACTCCGGGAACTCCGCCCATGAGAACTCCGCGACCACCTTCGCTGGACATCAGGTGATAGGCACCTGCCTGCGGCGCGAGGCGTCCGGCAACCTCACTCATCGGTGCGAGCAATGGCAGGGAACCGTCTGCAGCAGTGACTGTTTCGTAGGCGATCGAGGTGGTGCCCGATTCCAGCAATGCGTCGGTGCATGCCTTGGACGCCGCGAGATGCAGATAGGTGAACAACACCTGCCCCTTGCGAAGGCGTGAATATTCCTCGGCGATGGGTTCTTTGACCTTCAACAGCAGTTCGGCTGCGGCCCAGACCTCGTCGACGTCGGTGAAGATCTGCGCGCCTGCGGCTTTGTAGTCGGCATCGCTGAACGATGATCCGGCTCCGGCCTCGGTCTCGATGATCACTTCATGTCCTCGCGAGACCAATTCGTGCACGCCCGCCGGGGTGATGGCCACCCGGTATTCGTGGTTTTTGATCTCGCGTGGAATTCCGATCTTCATGGCGGCCTCCTCGATAGTGGGTGACGCGAAGCCTCGGCTCTCCGCGTAGGCCAACTATGAATTATCTACGAAATAACCGCAACGGGAGTGAATATAATTCTGTAAGGTCAGTTCATGGTGAGTAATAATTCGTTCAAGACCGACGGGGAGGGGTCCAGGCCGAACGATGTTCGGCCGATCCCGCTGGACCGAATCGATCACATCCTGCTCGACGAACTTCGCCGTGACGCCCGCACACCCAACAACGCGCTCGCCGCAGCCGCCGGCATCGCACCCTCGACCGCCCTGGCGCGAGTTCGCGCCCTCGTCGAACGAGGCGTCATCCGCGGATTCCACGCCGACATCGATCCCGAGGCCCTCGGTCAGGGAATCCAGGCCATGATCTCGGTGCGGCTACAAGCAGATGCTCGACGACGCATCAGTGAGTTCGGATCGAAGATCGCCTCACGGACCGAGACGCTGAACATCTACTTCATCGCCGGTGCGGACGACTTCCTCGTGCACGTGGCGACCGTCGACACCGCCACGTTACGAGACTTCGTCGTCGAGAATCTCAGTGCCGATCCCGCCGTCGCCGCAACCGAGACGATTCTCATCTTCGAACACATCAAGCCGCGAAACACGGCGGCAGACGGGTGAACTGGATCAGGGTGCGAGCGGCGGGAACACCGGCAGCGTGAAGTCCGGGAAGCCCGGGATCAGCGGCGGCGGCTGTTGCGTCGTCGGAGGAACGGACTCGACGGGAGGTGGCGGTGCAGGCTCCGACGTCGTGGTCGTCGGCTCCGTCGTGACAGGCTGGGGAACGACTGGCTGTTCCCAAGTGGTCTCCGGGGCCTCAGTCGTCGGTTCGACGGTGGTCTCCGGTATCGGTGCCGGCGGCGGCAGAACCGGAGTGGGTACCGCTGACGTGGGATCAACGGTAGTCGCTGCTGGAACCTCGGTTTGGGTGCGACTGACCGAGGTATCGACCACCTGCGGCGTGTTCTCGTGCGTGAGCATGAACCCGGACACCGCGGTCACCGCGGCAAGGCCGAGCGCAAGTACACCGCCGGTACGAAGCCTGCGTCGAGTTCGGGTCCGATCGTCCTCGCCGTCGTCGTCGTCGTAGTCGGCGTCGAGCCAGTAGATGTTCTGGAGCTGAAACGGAACCGGCTTGGCATCCTCGACGCTCGCATGGTCTGCGGCCGCGTGCGATTCGGACGCGTCGGCCACGGGGTCGATGGCTCCGGTGTCGGGGGCCACGGTGTCGGTGGCTCCGGTCTCGGACACCGCGGGCTCCTCGGCCAGGGCCTCGGCAGACCGATCCCCTGCATTGTTGCCCAGCGCAGCATTGTTGCCCAGCGCAGCATTGTCACCCAGCGCAGCATTGTTGCCCACTGCAACGACCTCCCCGTCGACCTGCGCCCCCTGCACATGGTCGTCGGGAACATCATCCACTACAGCCGGACTCGATATCGACTCGGCGGCAACGGTTGTGGAAGAAGAAACAGCAAGGTCGGAGAATTTCGAGGATTCGAAACCTCCGGCAGTGCCGGCGGCCTCGGTCGTCGCCTCGTCACTCGACGTCGGGGTCGACGCCTCGTCACTCGACGTCGGGGTCGACGCCTGGTTGCGCACTGCCTCGTTGCCCACTGCCTCGGCACCAGCGGCCGACGCAGCCGCGATCCAGGGACGAGCAGGAACCGGGCGGGTCGTAGAGGGCACCGAAGCAGGTGCAGCAGGCGCGGCGTGGGCGGATTCTGCACGGGCCGGGACCGGTCGTATCGATCCGGCTGTCGACGGACGCGGCGGCGGCGGGCGCAGCCGGGGTGCACGCGGCGGCGGAGTCGGAGCGGACGGTCGCTCCGAATCCTGTCGAGAGCCGGATTCCGCCGGGACAGCGGTCGGTGTCGACTGCGTCGCCGCGGGCCGACTCGCATCGGCGGCAGGGCGCGGTGCGGTCCGGGTACGTGAGTGCGGACGAGCCGCCAGGGCCGCTCCCCGCGCTGCGACGGTCTCGGGCTCGGTCGGCACGATCGACGGCAGTTCCAGTAGCGGCCCGACGCGGGTCTGCACGATCGGCATGCGGGCACCGCCGCCGATCAGCACCACGGCGTCGATGGGGGCATTCGCACCGATCATCACTGCGCGTGCGAACTCGATGGCCTCGTCGATCACATCGGTGACCAACAGCTCGAAGTTCTCGCGAGAGAGCAGAATCATGCCGCTGGCGTCCGGTAGGCACACCGCGTCCTGCGTGGACAGCCGTTCCTTCGCGATTCGGCACCGCTTCTCGAACAGCGCGATGTCCGGGTCGGTCGCTTTCTTGCCGAGGCGCTCGAGCTGGTTGTTCCGCACGTACGCGTCGAGCAGGTCACCGCTGAACTCGCCCGATCTCTGCGAGGCCGTAACCGTGCGGTTGACCAGGTCGACGACGCTGACCGTCAGTCCGGAACTGCCCAGGTCGAACAGTGCGACGGAGCGGGCATCGCGGGCCTCGCCGGTGGCGGCGAGGTACTCGACCACGGCTTCCACCTCGTGGACCAGCCGGTAGTTGTGCAGGTGCGCACCGGCGAAAGCGGCATGCAGAGCATCTGCTTGCCGGGCGTCTCGGTAGGCGACACCCGCGGAGAGTTCGGGCTCGGTCTCGGCGGCGGCACCGATCGACTCGGCGGCCAGGTGCGGTAGGTCTCCGCCCACACTGTCGATGACCTCGTTGCGGAAGAACAGCGGGCGCTCGATGTCGGTGACCAGGCCGGAACGATCGGCAACGGGTACCGATACCTGCTCGGCTCGGGGCTGCGCCGTGCGCACAGCTCGGGTCCCCATGGACACCCCAAGCAACACAGTCACGGTGGTCGGCCTCACTTCATCGGCAATGATCCTCGGGCGCGAGATACTTCGCCCGAAGCGTCAGGCTACCGCTTCCGCCGACGTGGTGCGTCGCGCGCCCCGTGGACATCGACGGCGGAACAGCTCGCGCTCACCGGTGGCCTCGGTCGAATCGAACCCTTGGTTTGTTCCGGCTACTCCGACTCCGCCTGCGGTACGTATTTTTCACCGTCGTAGGTGAACGTGCGCTGGTACAGATCTGCATCGGACAACCGTTCTGGACCGAGCACCGGCAGCTCGCTCGGACCGGGAGCCAGGTCGTCGGGCTGGGCGGCTGCGGAAAGCGCAGCTGCGAACTCCGGGTCGAAGGGGATCTGCTCGTCGATGAGCGGCGTGGGTGCAGGCGTGTCTCCTCGCGTGTACACCAGGCCCGCCACCGCGACGATCGCAAGTAGCACCCCGACGAGAACCGATGCGTCGCGTACCGACCATCGTCGCGCGCGCCGAACGGGTTCGGCGACGACACCGGGTTCGAGGACCTCCGGTTCCAGAACCGGCGACTCGATCGATTCGAGCTCAGGTGCCGATTCGAGCTCTGGAACCAAGGGCTCGACGGTGTCGAAGGTGGTCGATGTGATGAACAACTCTTCGGTGGCGAATTGATCGACGGACAGGCCGTCGACCATCCATTCCTCGACCTCGTCGAGGTCCGTCGCCGCGGCCGAGTCGATCAGTTCCGATGCGTCGTCGGGAACAGTGATGTTTCCCACATCTGCGTCGGCGACGTCCGTTGCGGGCCTTTCGTCCAGCGCGGCACCGTTGGCGATGGCCATCACCGGCGCGTCCGGGACGTGGACGGGAACCTGCCACTTGCTTTCGATGATGGTGCGCACCACGGGAATTCCGGCACCGCCGCCGATGAGCAGTACCGCGTCGGGTGCCTGCTTGGACGCCCAGTCCAGGGCATCGGAGACGAGCGGGCTGATCTCGCGCTCGAATTCTTTGCGACTGAGCAGCATCGGGCCGCGATTGGGTGCCCTGACGCCTACCGACGAGCTCACGAGTTCCTTGAGTTCACGGAAGAAGGCCTGATATTCCGCGTCGCCCTCGGGGCCGATGGGCGCAGGCAGAATGCCCTTGGCCATGACGATGCTTCGCACCACCTCGTCGAAGCGGTCGCCACTGATGTCGACGGTGCGTGCCGTCCACTCCACGAAGTCGCCTGCGACGTCCAGCGCGGTGGCGGAGAGCCCCTTCTTGCCGAGGTCGACGACCAGGACGTAGTCCTTGTCGGCCAGTTCCGGAACCGTCCTGGCGTAGGCCATCAGGGCCTGTGATTCCTCGACCATGCGAGCCTTGAGCAGGGTTCGATCGTCCAGGGTCTCGAGCAGCGCCGTCACTGCCGCGGTGTCCCACCCGGCGAGGACGATGTCCTCGAAGGGTCCGAGATCGACGAGCTTGCCGGGCAGCAGGTCGTGTGCACCTTCGGCGTCGATGGAGTCTTCGACGCGGCGACCGTCGGCGGTGTACGCGATGCGCACGGCACCGGTACCCACAGACACCCCGCAGACTCCACTCATCGACCAGCCATTCCTTTGCGTGTGTGCGATTCGACGCCCGATTCGGCGTCGGTACGAAGCCCCCGCTCCATTCGGAGTCTACGGCGACAGAGAAGCCCGATGCGGGCATCGCACTAACGCTACTAAACAATCTACGATATTGTTTGAAGGGGTCTGGGGAGACTTTGGGTCGAAAAGGCGCACAGCCGGCGGACCTGGAGTCGATCACGAGGCCGTCCGGTCTCGTGGTTAACGCGATCGGTGGAGGTTTTCGATGCAGACGCTCAATGCGCACGACGTGGTTCGAGTGAGAACCGTTCTGGAGAAATTCGGAAAGTTGCCGGTCTCCGTGGAGAGCATCGACGAGGCCGATGACCTCTACGACAGCGGCCTCACCTCGCACGCGAGCGTCAACGTGATGATCGCCCTCGAAGACGAGTTCGACGTCGAGTTCCCCGACACCATGCTGCAGAAGTCGACGTTCGGCAGCATCAACGCGATCGCCGCGGCCATCGCGCAGCTGACGGACTGAGGCCATGACCACCGTCTACGAAAGCTCTGTCGACCAGTCATTGATCGACGTACTGGCCGTACTGCGGACCCACGCCGACGAAGTCGACCGCGATGCCCGTTTCCCCACCGAATCGGTGGATGCGCTGCGCGACGCCGGCCTACTCGGTGTCGGAATTCCGCGAGAGTTCGGCGGCGGCGGGGCCACCCTGACCGAGATCGCCCGCATCGCGCGTGCTCTCGGTGCCGAGTGCGCATCGACGGCGATGATCTTCGTCATGCACCAGTCGCAGGTGCTCAGCATCGTTCGCCACGGCAAATCCGACGCCATGGCAGATTTGCAGCGGCGAATTGTGACCGATCGCATACTGGTGGCGTCTGCCACTACCGAGATCAATATCGGTGGCGACGTCCGTTCGAGTAGCTGCGCGGTGGAATACGACGGCGAGCAGATCACGCTGAGCAAGAACGCTCCGGTCATCTCCTACGGCGAGTACGCACAGATCGTGCTCGCGACGGCGCGTCGCAGCGTCGACAGCCCACCGAGCGACCAGGTTCTCGTGGTGTGCGAGAAGCCGGATGTGACGCTCGAGAAGACCGGCACCTGGGACACCCTCGGATTCCGCGGCACGTGCAGCCCCGGCTTCATGCTGGCCGCTCGCACGACGACGTCGAACATCCTCGGCGACAACTACGGCGACATCTCGGCTCAGACGATGCTCCCGGTTGCTCACGTGCTGTGGGGATCGGCGTGGCTCGGTATTGCCGACGCAGCCGTGACCAAGGCCCGCAAGTTCGTACAGAAGGCCGCTCGCAAGACCCCGGGGACCCCGCCACCCAGCGCGCTGCGCCTGGCCGAGTTGATGGTGGTCCACGAACAACTGGTGGACACCGTGTTCGGAGCGGCAGCGAAGTTCGAGGCCGTCGCCGACAGCCCGGCCGAGCTCGGGGCCATCGGTTTCGCCATCAAGATCAACAATGTCAAAGTCACTGCGTCGTCACTGGTCATCGACATCGTCGGCAAGGCTTTGCAGATCTGCGGCATTTCCGGTTACCGGCAGGACGGCGACCTCAGCATCGGCCGTCACCTTCGAGATGCACACGGGTCCGCGATCATGGTCAGCAACGAACGCATCCTGGGGCACAACGCCCAGCTCTCCCTCGTCTACAAGGGAAAATGATGACTACCACACACTCCGCACCAGCGACCGACATCAGCGAACTCGATGCGGCCCGAGCTGCTTTCCGCGCCGAGCTCGTCGACGCCGGACTTCTGATACCCAGCTCGATTCCCGGATTGTACGGGCGCAGCGGCGAATTCGAGGACATCATCGAGTTCGTCGATGCTCGTGTCATCGAGGCCGGGCTGGCCGAGCACGGCTACCGCGCCAAGCGGTTCCGGTTCGCTCCGGTGTTCCCTCGGGAAGCCTTCGAGCGCACCGACTACATCGCCTCGTTCCCCAACCTCACCGGTGCCATCAACACCTTCGAGGGCGACAACAAGGAACATGCCGCGCTGCTGGCCGAGAGATCCGAAGGCAAGGACTGGGATCACTTTCTGCACTCCGCCGGAACCATGTTGGTCTCGGCGGCCTGCCACCCGTCGTACTCGATGCTCACCGGCACACTGCCCGCTGAAGGCTCGCTGATGGACATCTACGGATTCTGCTTCCGGCACGAACCCGCAGTGGATCCGGCTCGGATGCAAGCATTTCGGATGCACGAGTTCGTACGAGTGGGCACACCCGAACAGGCCGTCGAACACCGTGAACGCTGGGTTCCGCGTGGCTTGCAGGTACTGGCGGATCTCGGGCTCGAAGCCGAAGCGGTCATCGCCAACGATCCCTTCTTCGGTCGCGCAGGCCGCATGCTGGCAGCGAACCAGCGCAACGAGAACCTCAAGACCGAACTGGTCGTCAAGCTCTACGGAGATCTCGATGACGGCACCGCGGTCGTCTCGTGCAACTGCCACCGCGACCACTTCGGGCACACCTTCGACATCCACACCGTCGACGGCGAGCCCGCTCACAGTGCCTGCGTCGGATTCGGCATGGAACGTATCGCGCTGGCGATGCTGCGCACCCATGGTCTCGACCGCTCGGCCTGGCCGGCCGCACTGCGCTCCTGACCGACAACTGTTTCGCCCCTGCACTCGCAAGAAAGGACGAATTGAAGTGAGCATCTCCCGCACCGCCTCCGGGCGCATCGGGTCCGTTCCCGCCGAGTCCTTTTCTCGCACGGCGGGCGGCAAGTACCCGACGTGGTTCGGACCGTCCGATGCGCCCTTGTTCGGCACGGTCCACGTACCGGCCGGCGGCCGGGCGCGCGGAGGGGTGGTCCTGTGCCCGCCGCTCGGTAAGGAACAGGTCGACTCGTATCGCGGGATGACCTTGCTGGCCCAGAAGCTCTGTGCGGACGGTCTTCTGGTGTTGCGATTCGACTACGCCGGCACCGGGGATTCGTGGGGCGATCAGGATCGACCCGGCGCCGTCGATCGGTGGCAGCGCAGCATCGTCGACGCCGTCGACTACATTCGCGGTTGCGGGGTAGCCGATGTCGGTCTCGTTGGCCTGCGCGTCGGTGCACTTCTTGCGTGTTCCGTCGCCGACGAGTGCGGGCCGCTGACGACGATGACTCTGTGGGACCCGGTGGTTCGGGGTCGGTCGTATCTGCACGAGCAGCGCGCGTTGTACTCGGTCAGCGTCACCACCGATTCCGACGCCGATCCGAGAGTGTCCATCATCGGCGCTGTGCTGCACCCGGATTCGGCCGCGGACTTCTCCGCACTCGATGCGGCGTCGGCAACGACCGATGCAGCGGTTCTGGTCGCCACTCGCCCCGAGCGTGGCGACTCGAAGCCGGTACGCAGGCTGGTCGAGGCACTGTCGGCTCACGAGCACACCTTGTCCGCTCACGAGGACTTCCTCGAGCCGAGCGATTTCGAGGTCATCATGCCGTTCGCCGATATCGCGTATCTCGCGAGGTGGACCGCGTCGAATTTCCCGACCGAGCCCGCCGCCGATGTCGAGGTGGCGCTTCGAACGCGCTTCACGGTCGACGGAATCGACGAGAGCATCGAATACCTGGGGGAGCAGCAGCTTTTCGCGATTCGCTCGTCCTCGGATCGATGCCTGCCGGGCGGTCCGACCGTGGTGTTCTACCCCACTGCCAACGAGCATCGCGTCGGCCCGGTGCGGATGTGGGTCGAGTTGGCCCGTCTTCTTCCCGAGTTCGGGGTCTCGACGGTGCGCTTCGATCGACGCGGCACCGGCGAATCGGGCGCTGTCACGGACGGAGAATTGACTCGCCTCTACAGTCCGGAAGGAAACGAGGACGCCCTCACCGCCCTCCACCGATCCGGCACCACACCGGACAACGTGCTGGTGGCCGGAATGTGCTCGGGCTCATGGTATTCCAGCTATGCTGCTCGCGAGGTGGGAGCACGTGCGGCAGTACTGCTCAACACCCTGGACTGGACGACGCGTCGTCTCGAATTCGTCAAGCGATCCTCGATGCATACCGAGGAGACAGGACTGCGGGCGCGCGCGCTCGATCGCCTGCACCACTGGGGCGTTCGTGTCAAGAGTGCGATGCAGCCCCGGATTCCGTATGCCCTCTGGATCTGGTTGGGACGCCGCGGGTTGATTCAGGTTCCAGAAATCTCGCTGCGCTTGCTCAGCGACCGTCAGGTCAGGACGCACGTGCTGCTCTCCCCCACCGACGCCACCTGGTTCGAGACCAATCGAGGACCGGAGGGCATGCGCCGGTTGCAGCGTCGAGCGTCTGCACCCACCGTCACGAAGTTCGAGTCCGGTGATCACTCGCTCTACGGCCGAGATCTGCGAGAGAACGTACGAGCCGAACTGCTCGCAGCTACCTCCGCAGCGTTCGACATCGAGATCGCCGCTCCGTCGCCGCCGGTCACCGTGGGGCGGGTTCGATTGTGAAGCATCGCGCTCCCAGGATCGCGCCACCCAGACACGAACAGCTGGAACAACTCCGGTGGTACCCGGTCGAACCTGCCCGGTTCGACCTGGGCTTGATGAACAGTCCGACGATGCCGGTTCCGACCGTGCCCTCACCCGGTTCGCTCCAGACCGTCGACATTCGTCCGGTCGATGTGGCGACCGACGCGATCCCGGAATCAGGGCCCGGCTCGAAATCCTCGGATCGCAACCTCGCACTGAATTCGCTGGCGCTGATGCTCTCGACTGCGATCACCGGCGCGCTCGGGCTGTTGTTCTGGGCGGCAGCAGGCCGTCTCTATCCCGTGGCCGAGGTCGGCAGCGCGTCTGCCGTCATCACGTCCGCAGTGATGCTCTCGACGCTGTCCAACCTGAGCCTCGGCTCCATGTACGAGCGGTTCCTTCCGATATCGGGCCGGTTGGCCAAATCGTTCATCGTGCGCGGGTACATCACCGTCACCGCGTTCGCATTCGTTCTCGGCGGCGGCTTCCTGTTGGTCGCTCCCACGGACGAGATGTTCACCAACACCGCCGAAATCGTCTCGTTTCCGTTCTTCGTCGCGGTACTGGCGGTGTTCGCACTACAGGATCAGACCTCGTCCGGCCTCGGTGTCGCCCGCTGGGCCGCGGCCAAGAACGTGTTCCACGCCGTCGTCAAATTCGTCATGCTGTTGGCGCTGTTCACAACCGAACGCAGTACGTCGATCATTTCCGCGTGGGCGGTCCCCGCGATCGTGGCGTCGGTGTTCGTCCTCCGCGCCATCTTGAAGACCGTGCGCACCGATCAGCGGTACTCCGGAGCACCGGACCTGCCGCCCAAGCGCGAGATGTGGGCCTACTTCGGCTCGGCCTACGGCATCACCGCGCTCGGTTCACTCGCTCCACTTCTCGTCCCGATGATCGTCGTCGCCACTCTCGGTGCCGAGCAGAACGCGTACTTCTCTCTCACCTGGTCGATCGTCAGCGCGCTGTACATCCTGATCAGTGTGTTGATCGGCCCGTACGTCGCCGAGGTCGCCGCGCACCCGGCACAGTTCCATCGCCTGACCAAGCGATTCATGACCCTCGTCTGCATCGTCGCGCTCGGTGGGGCGATCTTCCTCGCCTTCGTTGCGCCTTTCGGGCTCGGTTTGATCGGCCAGGGCTACCGCGACCAGGGCACCATCATCGTGCAACTGGCAGCGGTGACCATTCCGCTCTCGGTGGTCGGTTCCCTGTACGACGGTTTGGCCCGGGTCCGTCGACGCATGCGGCTGGCGGTGATCGTGCAGGTCGTGGCCACCTCGATCATCATCGGCGGTTCGATCGGTCTGTCCTCGTCGATGGGTATCGCTGCCGTCGGCTGGGCGTACCTGGTTGCCGAGGCCTTCGGCGCGGTCGTGCTGATCGTGCCGCTCACGCGCTGGATTCGTGAACTGTCGGCAGGCGGTACGGGCGGTTCCGGCGACGACTCGGGACCCACCGATCCACCCGGACCTCGTCGGCCGATCGATGATCGCGATGCCGTTTCACCGCGATCGGATCAGCTCGAACACCGGCCGGGCGGGCCGCGGCACGGCCAATCGAGACATCGAGAACCGCACTTCGGCGAGCCACAGGATGGACCACGGCAGCACGAGGAGCCTTCACCGCGGCGTATTCCGGTCCACGCTCAGCACAGGACGGCACCATGACACAGACTTATCGAGCAAGCTCGTTGGATATGTTGCGGTCGGATTCCCGGATCGTGACTGTGGTCGGACCTGCGGATTTCGGTGATCTCGCGCGAGTGCAGAGCCGTGTGCTCGCCCTCGCGTCCACTGGACCGGCCGCCCGCCTCGGCCTTCGAGCTCTGCCGTCCTCGCCGAATTGGGCCTTCGAGCCCGAGCGGGTGCTCGAGCACATCACCGAGGGAGCTGCCCTCGATCAGCAGCAGCTGGCCAAGGAGTTGACCGAGTTCTCGCATTCGTCGATGGCCGAGGTACCTGTTCGGATTCATCTGGCCGGTGGGTACCTGTTCCTCGATCTCAACCACGGCCTCGGCGACGCACTGTTACCGGTAGACCTGTTCGCGTATTTGGCCAACGCCGCTGCCGACGCCCCGCTGCCTGCATGGGCCGGATCGGCCGTCGACGGCCATCCCCTACGCAAGGCGTTGCTGCGCTGGGCTCTGCGCAATCCGGGAAAGGTCAAGGACACGATCGTGGACCGTGTTCGTCCTCGATCGAATGCGGAGACCGCATTGTCCGCTGTCGAACCCGAGGCGGCATCGGCGACGGAATCTCGACCGTGGGCGCCGTCTGCCTCCGTCGTCGTTGCGGCGACGCCGGCCGGTACCAGCGACGCGATCCGTCGGTGGCGGGATTCTCATCTTCCCGGCGCGAGTGTCAGCTCGGTGATGTGCGCCGCCGTGGCTACGGCATTCGCGCAGTGCTCGCTGCCGCTCGATCGGTCTGCGGCATTTCTCTTCGATTGCCGCCGCTACCTTCCGCCGTCGACCACGGTGGTGGGTAATTTCGCCTCCGGAATCGGTTTCCCGGACCTCGATCCGACCTCGCCCAGGGCCGTGCACGATGCGTTGTCCGGTGCCATCGACAGGGGCCGTCCCATCGCGTCCGCCACCATGAGCACCATCAAGTACAAGCGCCACCAGAAGGCGGTGTCCGGTACGTTCGCCGACCGAGCCCCGGTGCAGCCGACGATCAAGCTGATGTTCTCCGATGTCGGTAGAGTCAGGCAGTTGGAGCCGGCCTCCTGGACTGCCGAGCCGGCCGACCGTGCCTTCTACGTCATCGCCGCTCCGGTCCATCCGGAGTCGGTGATGATCACGATGGAGACCATCGGTTCGGTCGTCTATGTCTCCGCGTCTTTCCACGACAACGTGTTCGACAGCCGCACCCTCGATGCCGCACTCTCTCGCGCGGCAGCCGATCCGATTGCATTGCTGGCCCCTCAGGAGAAGACCACATGACCACCGAAGCGAAGAGCCCATCGAACTCCGATGCCGGGAGCCCGCTCTCGCGCGCTCCCGAGCGCGCGGCGCAAGCGCCGAAGTGGTCGGGATTCGTCGCCCAGGTGGCTCGGTGGTCGGGGCTGTCGGTCGTGCAGTTTCTGCTCGTCGAGTACATCGTCTCGGCCACGTGGCGCGGGCTCTACAGCTACCGGAACAACTACATCAGCGAACTGGGAATCCCCTTCTGCGGCCCCGCGGGCGACTGGCCGTGCAGCCGGCTCTACGTGCTGCTCAACGCCTCGATGGTGCTGTTCGGACTGGCGATCGCGGCGATGGCTGCGTCGTGGTACGTCGTGCGCCGGATCGACGGTAGGGCCGCGTCGTTCTTCCTCGTGGCCGGAGCAGGTGCCATCACCGCGGGCGTGATCAATCAGGGCATCGACTACCCGATTCACTCGTTCGGTGCCACAGCATTCTTCGTGTTCGGCAACTTCGGCCTCGTCGTCGCCGGTGGGCATCGGAGTCTGCGTAGTGGCATCCGTGTGGTGGTGACCGCTCTCGGGGCCGTCGGTCTGGTCGGGTACTTCGCCTACATGAGCGGTCACGAATTCGGTCTCGGTATCGGCTCCATGGAACGTATCGCCACCTACGCCCTGTTGTTGGGAGTCGTCGTTCTCTCGGTCTCGCAGTTCAATGCAACTCGGGCACCGAAGACCCTCGACGAGCGCGCGTGAGCCGTCATGCTGCACCCGACCGCGAATCCGGAACCGTCGAGGTGGCACGACTCCCCGGCTCCGGACTCATCGCCCCGCCTCGGCAGCGCCGATGGCCGTCGGTGTTGGCGTTTCTGGTCGTCCTGGCACTGGTGGTGACCGGCACCGTGTACGGAATCACCCATCGATCCGACGGGTCGGAGTCGGATGCCCGATTCACAGCCGCGGGGACCGTCGACGCCACGTCCACGACATCGGCATCCGATACCGAGGCAGCCAAGCCCGGATACACCGTCTACGACGACTTCTCGGGAACGGCGGGCGACAGGTTGGCCGACGACCGGTGGAGTCACGACGTCGGTCGAACCGGTTGGGGAAACAACGAGAAGCAGGACTACACCGATTCGACGGAGAACTCCTCACTCGACGGACAGGGCCACATGGTGATCAACGCCATGCGAAACGGTGACGGCTACACCTCGGCCCGAGTGACCACCAAGGGCAAGTTCGAGTTCACCTACGGCCGCGTCGAAGCTCGGATCAAGATGCCTGCCGGAAGCGGTCTGCATCCGGCGTTCTGGATGCTCGGTACGGATCTGGATTCGGTCGGGTGGCCCCTCTCCGGCGAGATCGATGTGATGGAGACGCTGAACCAGGCCGACCAGTATCACACCGGAATCCATGCGCCTCAACCAGATTCGCTGACGAGTCAGAAGGTGGACGCAGGCGGAGTTCCGCCGAAGCCCCTGTCGGAGGGCTTCCACACCTACTGGGTCGAGCGTTCACCCGGCCGCGTCACCACAGGTATCGACGGCACGACCCTGGCGACGATCACACCGGCCGATCTGATCGGTGGCAACGATTACTGGGTTTTCGACAAGCCGTTCTTCCTGCTGTTCAATGTCGCGGTTGCCGGCGACTGGCCGGGCCCCACCGATACTTCGACGCCGTTTCCGGCAACCATGATGGTCGATTGGGTGCGGTATCGAGCCGACTGAGACCCGCTGGACCTACCCGAACGTGTTCCCCGAAAGGACCCCCTCCCCCGTGTTACCTCCCGCACTCCCCAGACTCGAATCTCCCGATTGGGACGGTGCCGTGTGGATCGGTGACATCGACCTCGACCAGGACCTTCCGGCGTCCCTCGACCTCGACGATTCCGAGGGCTACCACCGGGCCCGTTTGTTGATCCGACGTGGACTGGATCCGCTCGGTTTCGTCGAACTGCGCATCGTCGACGGTGCAGTGGCCACGGCGGATGTCCGCGCGGCAACGATGTCGCTCGCGCAGGTGCAGATGCCCCAGGCTCCGTCCGTTTCCGAGCGGACGCTGCCACCGATCTCCGTGGTGATCTGCACCCGCGACCGGGTCGACCATCTCGCAGGCGCTCTCGCATCGGTGTCCGCGCTGGACTATCCCGATTTCGAAGTGGTCGTCGTCGACAACGCTTCGCCTACCGATGCCACGCAGCGGTACGTCCGAGACTTGGGGGACAAGCGCATTCGCGTGGTCTCGGAGCCGCTGGCCGGTCTGTCGAGGGCGAGGAACACGGGATTGCGCGCGGCGCGGCACACCATCGTCGCGTTCACCGACGACGACGTCGCAGTGGATCCGAAATGGCTGCAGAGCATCGCGCGTGGCTTCCGGCGCGCGGATGGGGTCGCGTGTGTGTCCGGCATCGTGCCGAGCGGGGAGATCAGAACTCAGGCGCAGGCGTATTTCGACCGTCGCGTCGGGTGGGCCAGTTCGGTGACACCGCGTGTGTACGACCTGAACAATCCCCCTGCCGATGTACCCCTGTTTCCGTTTCAGGTCGGGATGTACGGAACCGGAGCCAATTTCGCGGTCGATCGCGGGAGAATGTTCGATCTGGGTGGATTCGACGAGGCCTTGGGTGTCGGATCCCCGACGAACGGTGGTGAGGACCTCGACATGTTCTTCCGGGTTCTGATGGCCGGAGACAGGTTGGTGTACGAGCCCGCTGCAATCGTGTGGCATCGCCACCGTGCCGACTCCGAGGCCTTGGCGATTCAGGCGCGCGGGTACGGTCTCGGTCTCGGCGCCTGGCTCTACACTGTCGCTACCAACCGCAGATCGGCGATGCTCGCTGCCAGCGTGGCCGCCCGCCGCCTCGGGAGCGCAATTCGCTTGTCGGCCAAGATGAGCAAGGTCGCCTCACCCCCGGATGATCTCGCCGCCGATCTGCCCGACGGGATCGGCAGGATGGAATTGTTGTCCATCGCCAAAGGCCCGGGCGCGATGCGGCGCAGCAGGCGCGAAGGTCGCAAGCGGACTCCACTGGCGGGGGTGAGCCGTGAACCGGTTCTCGACTGATTCCAGCCTCCGATCCATCACGGATCTGCGGCGCGCCCTGTTCTTCCCGTCGCACTGGACCGCGCGATGGCCTGTCGGCACAACGGACTTCGCCGCCGGTACCCGACGACGCGCGGGCAGTCGGTTGCGCTACTCCGATATCAGCGTTCTGGCGGCCTTGTCCGGTCTCGCGTCGATGATCGCGCTTCCGACGCTCGTCCGCGTCGTGCTGCTCGCTGTTCTGCTCTTCTTCGGGCCGGGTGCCGCGATTCTGTCGTGGGTTCGCATACCCCGCACTGCGGTTCCGGCTGCACTGCCGATTCTGAGCATCTCGGTGGTGACACTGATGGTGTCGGTGGCGATGTGGGGATACCGCTGGTCGCCTCGGATGTGGACATTGTTGCTGTGTCTTGCGCTGATCGCGTCCTCGGTGCTGTGGTACCGCAAGCACGGCCTTCCCGACTGGGAGGGGTGGATCGCACGCACCCGCGAGGTCGTATCGCCGTCCTCTCGCAAGGCCACTCTGGCGTCGATCAGGTTCGTGCTGACCGATCGGCACACCCTGCGGCACAACGTTGCCGGGCTCGTTCTGGCACTGGCGTTCTTCCTGTGGTTGCCGATGCTGCCCGGCCTGGAGCGGGCGACGTACTCGCAGTTCGGGTTGCTGACTGCCGGAACCGGCCCCGGTCTCGTGCTGTGCATGGTCCTGATCATCGCGGCATTTCTGATCGCTCTGCGAAGGCACCAGCTGCGCACCATGGTGGTTGCGATCGGTCTGGCCATCGTGGTGCAGCGGTTCACGGTCACCCTCGTCACCTCAGCCCCGATCTACGACTGGACGTACAAGCACGTCGCGGTCACCGAGTACATCCTGGACCTGCACAAGCTGGCTCCGAGTGGCGTCGACATCTACAGCGAGTGGCCCAGCTTCTTCCTGGTCTCGGCGTGGTTCCAGCACGTCACCGGATACGACACGCTGTCCTTGGCACACGTGTTCGCGCCGATGGTCCACGTGGTGCTGGGGGCGTCGATCTACGGACTGGCACGGGTGATGAAGTTCACCAAGCGTGCAGCGATCACCGCGGCCATGCTCGCCGAGGTCATCAACTGGGTCGGCCAGGACTACTACTCGCCGCAGGCGTGGGCGATGCTGCTCGCCGTCGGATTCCTGGCGCTGCTGATGTCCTCATCCCTGACCCGGGCCGCTGCCTACGTGTCGATCGTTCCGTTCGCTGCGCTCGTACCGACCCATCAGCTGACTCCGTACTGGTTGATGGCGGTCACCGGTGTATTGCTGGTGACCCGACGAGCCAAGCCGTGGTGGCTGATGATCCCACTGGGAATCATCTTGCTGGGGTACCTGTACCCCCGTTTGCCGATCGTGGCACCGTACGGGCTCTTTCAAGGGTTCGACCCGGTGCAGAACGCCGCGAGCAACGTTCAAGAAGAGGGAGTGCTCGGCAAGCAGATCACCTCGCTGGTCTGCCGGGCGCTGTCCGGCGGTGTCTTCGCGTTGGCATTCGTCTCGGCGATCTATGCCTGGCGCACGAAGAAGACGTTCTGGGCACCGATGGTGATGGCGTTCGGGTCGATCATGCTGCTCGCCGGGCAGAGCTACGGCGGCGAGGCGATCTTCCGTGTCTACCTCTACGCGATTCCGGGCTGCGTCCTGTTGATCACGCCGCTGTTCCTGACCTTGTTCGACCGTGAGCCTTCCCGGGTTCGGCCCTCCCGGGCTGCCAGGGTCACCGCCAGGACGTCGGTCGCAGTGGCCACGGCCGGTGCGCTCGGCTCGGCTGTGCTCGGCCTACAGGCGTATTTCGGGCTGTGGCCGATCGTGCTCGAGCATCGAAGCCAGATCGACGATGCCCGGGCGGCAGCAGCGCAGTCGCCGTCGGGAACCTCGGTCACGATGCTCTACTCCTCCGGCTACCCCGCGCGCTCGACCTCCGACTACGGTCGCCTGACCGAGGCGAACCAGTACTGGGATGTTCCGCTCTACGCGCTCGGGCCCGAGTACATGGAGGGCTTTCCGACGCCCGAGAAGCTCGGTGAGATCGACTACAACGCCTCGATCAGCGGTACGCCGACCTTCATGGTGCTGACCCGTCAGTCACTGCAGGCGATGCACTACTACGGGTTCGTTCCCGACGATGCCGTCAACCGGTTTCGGCAATGGCTCGCCACCAGTCCGGCGTGGTCTCTTCGCTACCACGACCCCGACACCATCGTCTACCAGTACCGATCCCGTTGATTGTTCAACAAACTATGAGATAGATCTCCAAACAATCTCTGCGCCGGTTTGTTTGCAGCTTGACAAACCAGCAGCTTCTTTTAAGCTTGCTTTCAGTCAAAGGAAACAGGTTCTTAGGCTCCAAAACGAGCGTAGGCGCACTGTCTGTGGATGCGGCGGGGGTCGATTCACGGAGTTCGGAGACATCTGCCCATCGCACTCGACCCATGTGGAATGGATATGTTGAATCGTAAGAATCCCCGCGTCAGTGTCGTCATCCCGACGCTCAACGAGGCCGCGAACCTTCGCCACGTCCTCCCACTGCTCTCCCACGACTACGAGCTCGTTCTCGTCGACGGCGGATCGGTCGACGGCACCATCGACGCCGCTCGCGAGATTCGCGGCGACATCCGCATCATCAAGCAGACCCGCAAAGGCAAGGGCAATGCGCTCGCCTGCGGCTTCGAGGCCGCTACCGGCGACATCATCGTGATGTTCGACGCCGACGGATCGGCCGACGCCGCCGAGATCCCGCGGTTCGTCGACGCATTGACCGCCGGTGCAGACTTCGCCAAGGGCAGCCGGTTCTGCGAAGGTGGCGGCAGCCATGACATCACCCCGCTGCGTCGCGCAGGCAACGGCGGACTTCACCTCGTCGCCAACACCTTGTTCGGAACCCGCTTCTCCGATCTCTGCTACGGCTACAACGCCTTCTGGCGCGATCTGGTGCCGGTCCTCGATCTTCCTGCCGTCGATCAGCCGGGTGCCGAAGGCACGATGCTCTGGGGCGACGGTTTCGAGATCGAGACGATCATCAACTGCCGCTTCGCCGAGGCCTCCGTTCACATCGAAGAGGTGCCCAGCGTCGAGTTGGCCCGCATCTACGGTCAGAGCAACCTGCGTACCTTCTCCGACGGCTTCCGGGTGCTCCGCACTCTGATGACCGAGCGTATGCGGGCCGGCCGGATCAAGCGCAAGTCCATCGCTCGCCCGCTCCGTGAGTCGATCGACGCTCGTACCGACATGGATCTCGAATTCGAGGAACTCGAGTCGTACAACGAGGTCATCGAACTTCGCGAGAGGACGGCGTGAGTCTGCCGACGTCGTCGGTAGTCATCTGCGCTTACACATTGGCTCGGTGGCCCGAACTCGGGGCCGCCGTGCGGGCGGTGCTGGATCAGGCCGTACCAGCCGACGAACTGATCATCGTCATCGACCACAATGACCAGCTGGCAGAACGAGCACGCGAGGAGTTCCTGCCGCTGCACGAGACGGTCGCCGTGGTGGAGAACAGCCACCCTCGCGGCCTGTCCGGTGCGCGCAATACCTCGCTCGATCTTGCCTCCGGTGACATCGTCGTCTTCCTCGACGACGATGCGTCACCGCGCAGCACAGGGTGGCTGGGAGCCATCCTGTCCCATTACTCGGACGATGCCGTGTACGCCGTTGGGGGCTCTGCATACCCGGTATGGCCGGACAAACGTCCGGCCTTCTTACCGGCCGAGGTAGTGGGTGAACCCGGCGAACTCGATTGGGTCGTCGGGTGCACCTACCGCGGGCAGCCCACGGAAACCGCTCAGGTCCGCAATCTCATGGGCGCGAACATGTCGTTCCGCCGTGAACCCGTCGTCGCTCTCGGTGGGTTCGTTTCCGGCATCGGTCGAATCGGGAGGGTGCCACTCGGTTGCGAGGAGACCGAACTGTGTATCCGCCTGCGTCAGACGCATCCCGAGGCACAGATCGTCTTCGATCCCTCCATCGTCGTCGACCACACCGTCAGTGCAGACCGCACTCGTCCGCGCTACCTCATCACGCGCAGCTACGCCGAGGGTGTCTCCAAGGCAGCGATCGCGCGGTTGATCGGGGCCGAGGATGCACTGTCCTCCGAACGCGCCTACACCGCCAAGATCCTGCCCCGCGCAGTCGGTCGAGAGACCAGCGCCGCGGCGCGGGGGAATCCGGCGCGGGCGTTGGGTGCGATGGCCGTGGTGGCCAGTGTCGGCGCGGCCGGAATCGGCTATGCGCGAGGCAAACTCAGTACGAGCCGCTAGCGGCACGTGAACGGAACTTCGTAGCCCACTACGAAGTTCCGTTCACGACTTCGGTGCTACCGAGGCCCGCTCCACGGAGTTGAGCGCGCGCACATGCCCGCGCGGCGCACTCGCACCGTTACCGGCCAGAGTCACCGTACGAGGTTCGTTCGGCGCCAGGTGGAACCACGAGTCCGATGCCTCGAACCCGTCGATGTCGACACAGACGTACTGCGCTGCCCACTCCGAACATAACGTCAATTCCCAGGTAGCCGAGTCTGTCTCCACGACCTCGGCAGTCAGACCTACGGTGTTCTGACGACTCTGCGTACCGACGAGAGCGGTGGTTCGCGTCACCTCGATGCCACTGCCGTCGAGGAACAGCACGGTGATGGCGGAGTAGGTCCGTCGGCCGAATCGGTAAGCATGGTTCGCGTCGGTGAACGTGCCGACCACCGAGTCCACCGTCAACTCGAGCGATGCGTTCGCCTCGATGCTCACTGCCTGCTCGAACTCCTGACTTCCCCGAGCAGCGTGCAACACCACCCGGAGCGTGCCCGAGAGCGGCGGTCCGTCGTTGACCAGTTCCACCGCGTAGCCGTCGAGGCCGTTGTCGGACAGCAGCAGTGCCACGGAAGAGCTTGCCCTCGCCAGGGCGTAGAAGGGCGCCTTGGGCACTCCAGCGGTGTCGATGATGCCCCAGCCGGCACCGGGCACCGTGTCGCGCAGACTCAGCACGAGGGCTCCGCCGCACCCCGAGGATGCTCGACGCCAATGGCCGAATGCTTCGGTGAACGCTTCGACCGTTGCGGCCCTGCCGTAGTCGAGGTACAGCTCCACGTCGTCTCGGCGAATGGAGTGTGGGTCGACGCCGAAGATCGTGCGCACGTAGTGATCTCGCACATCTTCGAAATCCCAGGACGATCCGCGATCGCGGGGAACGGCAGCTTTCCAGTCAGGGTGGTGGCCGGCGACCGCCGCGGATCCGAAGAACCTCTCCACCGAAGCTCGCTCCGGGGGCACGGCGAAGGCAAGGCACTCGGCCGCGAAACGTACACCGGCAGTGCGGATATCGGAGAGCGGCCGGAGATAGCCACCGACGCCGAAATAGTGGGCGATGCCGTCACCCACATGGGTGTGCAGTTCGCCCTCGACACTGGAAGGGCTCGATGTCACAAATGCCACGGTCGGCAGGCGATCGGCGAGAAACTCGGGAACGAGGTTCTCCAGCAACGACATATGCTGTCCGTCGGCGGTGAGCCCGAGCATCGTCGGTTGCTGCTGCGTCTCGCTTCCGCCACTGAGGACCATCAGGGAGGGGTTGGCGGCCACGGTGTCGGCGAGCGCGTCGAGCTCACGGGTGACCGATGCCGTGAAGTCCTCGTCGGTGGGTGGGTCGATGGTGCCGAACATCAGGTCCTGCCACACCATGATGCCCAGTTCTGCGCACAGTGACCAGAATTCGGGCTGCTCGTAGACCAGGGTGCCCACCACCCGCACCATGTTCAGGCCTGCCGACCGGAGCTGCTCGAGTGCGTTCCGCAGGTCCGCCTCCGGCGACCACAACCGCACGGGGTCCAGCGGGGTCCAGGTTCCACCGCGGCAGAAGACCTCTCGACCATTGACCACCAGTTGCGCACCGCCGGCGGTACGGTCCAGCTCCACCGTGCGGAATCCGACAACCCCCATGGGATGGACCGTGCCGTCGAGCTCGAGGTCGACCCGATACGTTCGCGGCAGGCCGTGCGTGTGCGGCCACCAGAGTTCCACGTCCGGCAGTGTCAGAACCGAGTCGATGCGTTCGACGGAACCGAGATCGACCGCGTGAATTTCGGACATGTTGTCGGAGATCAGGATTCGAGCTACACCGGGGGACTCGAGCTCGGCGCGCAGTACCACGATGCCGTCGGTTCCGTTCATCACCGTCGATAGTTCCCGGCGTCGGATCTCGGGTGTCGCCGTCATCGTCACCGGCCGCCACAGTCCGACCGGCACCGGCAGCGGGCCGTACACGGGAGCTCGCCCCAGCATGGTGGTGCGCTCGTGCCGAAGCCCCTGAGAAGCGATCAACGACGACCGCCACCGACCCCTCGGGCGTCGAGATTTCAGCCGCGCGGCAATCGATTCGATATGTACGGCGATGCGCACGGTGGGCCCGCAGCCCGTCAGATCGATCGTCTCGGGAACGAACATCGACGTCACCGTTCTTCGGTGCACACCGTCGATCCATATCTGGGCACGGGTGGCGATGCCATCGAACCGAACGCATGCACCGAGATGGCCGGCCGTGGAGACCTCGGCGACGAACCACCAGTCGTGATCGTCCGGGTTCACCTCGGGGAGCGCATCGTCGAGTGCGCTCGCCACGGTGCCCGGCACGACGGCGTCGATCCAGTCGAGATCGGCCGGTAGATCACCGGGGTCGACGATGGAACCGGCGTCGGTCCGGGCCAGCTGCCACCGAACGCCGGCAAGAAGATCGATCACGCGTCCAAGGCACCCGCAACGAGATCCATCGCCGCCATCCAGTTCTTGCTCATCTCGATCAGCGGCTCGTCGAGCACCACATCCCGGCCCCGAGCCGCGCGCGCCATTCTGAATTGCACGGCCTTGGCTCCCGAGGCGGACTCGCGGAACCGCCCAGCGGCCTCGGCCGCACCCGTCACACCGCGGCCTTCGAGGTACTCGACGTAGTTGGCAGCAAGTTCCGCAGTGGCCCCGAACTGACGAAGCAGACCGAACGACCACAGGTGGAAGGCGTCGGGCCCAGCGGCCTGCACGAGAGGAATGTCGGCGACGATCCTTCGGGCCAATACGTCCACCGGATTTCCCGGTGCCCGACGGGCCAGGTGGGCGCGAGCGACATCGAGGTCTCGGTCACCGAATCCGGCGTCGAGTACCGCGGCGTCCACTCGGATCTGCTCGATGTAGGGCAGCAACACCTCGGCGTGCGGTTCGGGAGCGAGGTTGAACACCCCGTCGAAGTCGGCTCCGGTGAGCTCGAAGTAGCCGCGGTTGTGGAAGTAGCCCAGCACCCTGTCCTCGCGGTCGACGAGGTTCGGCACGATGGTGGTCTTGGTGTGCTGGTTTCGATAGCTGGTACCTGCGGTGTCGGGCAGCCAGAACCCGTCGACCTCGACCGTGACGTGAACACCGTCCTCCATGCCTTCCAGGACGTGCTCGAGCACGGGTCGCCATACGTTCATCTCGGCAACACCGATGCCGTAGAGAGTGCGGAGATCCTCGGGCATGATCTTGACGAAGTCCCATTGACGACCGTCACATCCTGCACTCAAAACGAAGGCGAGCGCTGGAGTGGGGTCTGCACCCAGGGAATGCAGCAGTTCGATCCACAGATCGACGTAGCAGTTGGTTTCGGTCCAGATGCGATCGTGATTGTGAATCGGGTGCGGCCGGTAGTCGATGGGGTCGAGTTCGAGAACCCTCGAGCTGGTTCCGAGTCTGTCCAGCACTACATCGTTCGACATGAAACCTCTCTTGCCGGATCGATTGTCGGACGGCCCCCGAGCCATGTTTGTCCGTATTGCCTGTATCTACTACCTCAATGCTAACGAATCGGTTTGTTCTTCGCACCGAATCGAGCTGTAAGATTGTTTTTACACAGGCGAACTACCTCCTGAACAACCACCTCGACAGCAGCGGTATCGGACCCCGATAACGGGGGCAGTCACACAACGAACAGTTGGTTCCACGCCGATAATGCCGGTGCGCAGCCTGTTCATGGCGGCACTTACACAAGGGCTCTGAGCTGGGCACATGCCGAGTGTAGACAACACCCGACACATCTTTGCCCAACTCGCGCACACAACAGGAGGTACGAAAACGATGCGCCGTTTTTTCCGCAGCGCAGCGCTGGTGATCGGCTGGATGCTCGTGGTCGTTGCGACCGGGATGTTCACCGTTCGGCAAGTAGGAGTGACAGAAATTACTTTTGTTGCTCTGGTCGTCGCTGCCCCCTATCTCGGGGTACTTTCGCTTGCTGCCGTGCTCCTGTTCGCGGCGGCCCGTTCACGTATCGGGGCAGCAGTAGCACTCGTGCTCACCATCGCAGTCGTCGGCGTTCAGGTTCCGATGTTTCTGGCGGACGGGCCGGACAACTCCGGACCCGACATGTCGGTACTCACCATCAACGCCGCTCACGGTGAGGCAGATGCCACCTCCATCGTTGCCGCGGTACGGGACAACGACGTGGACGTCCTCGCAGTACAGGAGTTGACCCCGGAGGAAGTGACCGACCTGCAGGCTGCGGGCATCGGCGACCTGCTCCCGTACTCCTTCACCGCGGCGCTTCCGGTGGCCGACGGCACCGGGCTGTGGAGCCGTACCCCCCTGACCGACGGCACCCGCCTCGACAACTTCGGGTTCGTGCCGGTCCAGGCGCAGACCACATTCGAAGGACATGATCTGACTCTCGTCTCGTTCCACGCGATGTCGCCCGCCACGCCGCGCCACACCGCCGAATGGGATGCCGATCTGGCCAGGATGCGGTCGATCATGGAGACCTATCAGGGCACCGTGCTCGTCGCCGGCGATTTCAACGCCACCGAGGACCACCGTCAGTTCCGCGAGTTGGCATCCTCCCCGTTCTCCGACGCGGCGGAAGCGGCCGGCGCGGGCCTGTTCCGCACGTTCCCGTCGGAGCGGCCGCTCGCGCGCCTCGATCACCTCGTGACGAGCGACGACGTTCGTGCCCGGTCGGTTCGGCCGCTGGCGATTCCGGACAGTGACCACCTCGCCGTTCTCGCCGAGATCCAGCTGCCGTGAACCGCACAGCCCTGAACCGCAGGGCCGTGCGCGCGATTCAGAAGCGCGGCAACTCGAAAACCGGCGGCGGCGGCAACTCGATCTGTGGCAGCTGAATCTGCGGAAGGCCGGGAATCAGCGGTGCCGGAGCAGGCGGAGGAGCCGGTGGCGGCACGTACTCGGGCTCGGAGTAGGTACGGGCCGGGGCCTGCGCAGCCTCGGTCGTCGGGGGCACCGTTGTTGTCGACGGCGGCGCGCTGGTGGGCGGCACGGTCGTCCTCGGCGTGGTGGGTACCGCGGTGATCGGAACGGATGTCTCCGCGGGCGCGCTGGTCGGTTCCGTCGCACTGCCGCCGTAGCCCAGTGACAGGCCGAGCGCAGCGATGGCCACCAGACCACCGGCGACGAGGACCGCACCTCGGACCTTGCGCTTGGAGTCGGCGGGCCGGTCGCCCCCGGGTTCGGGACTCAACCAATCCGGAGCCCCGGCCAACGAAGCGGGTGCTGCCTCGGACTCCCGGGCACTCGGCACCGGGGCAGCTCGACGCGGTGCGTCGACCACCGGAGTCGCCAGCAGTGCCGCACCGCGGGCAGCCACCGATTCCGGCTCGGCAGGGGTGATGACCGGGAGGTCGATCCACGCATCGAGGATCGACTCCACCAATGGGATGCGCGCCCCGCCGCCGATGAGAACAAGGGCGTCCACGTGCTTGGGTGAGCGGCTGATGACGTCGCGGACCAACCGCGCCGAATACTCGATCGGAACGGTCACCAGCGACTCGAACGCCTCACGTGAGATCAGGATGACTCCGCCGTCACCCGGCAGGCACACAGCGCCACTGGTCGAGAGCTGTTCCTTGGCCACGCGGCACCGCGCGGTGAACTCGCTCAGCTCCTGATCGCCTGCGATGTCCACACCCTGCTTGGCGAGCTGATTGTCCGAGATGAGTCGGTCGAAGTCGTCACCGCTGATGTCGATGGTGCGCTCGGCGAGCAGAACCTGCCCGGTGCCGCGGTCGATGACGCTGATCGTCAACCCGGAGCTGCCGAGATCATAGATTCCGATGGTGCCGAAATGCCCGAGCTCGCCCGAGGACTCGAGGTATTGCAACGCTGCGCGAGCCTCGGGAACCAGTCGGTAGTTGTAGAGCCGTTGACTGGCCATCGCCTGCTGGATCTCGCCGAACTGCTGCTGATCGCGATAGGCCACACCGGTCGCCTGGACGGGGCCTCCTTCGCCCGGCTGCGAGAGCACCACCCCGATCGATTCGGCGGCCAGCTCCTCTGCTCGATCCCAGTAGGCGTCGACGGTGTCGTGATGGAAACCCATGCGACCCGAATTCTGAGGGCGCACGTCGGGGCGAGCCATGCGTACCGCACTGGCCCCCACCGACACACCGAGAACTTCGGTCATTACCTGCCTTCGGTCGATTTCCCCGTGACTACACGCCGAGACTCGATGTCACGAACCAGTCTCGATTCCCTCGCAATGGCTCACTGTAGCGCGTCCTCCTGCCGAGCTGCAGTAGTGGCAACGGTGGCGCTCGCGTGGCCTGCTGATGTCCCGTCCGGAGCACTACAGTGACCGCATGCGCGTTCTGTTCGTCTGCACCGGGAACATCTGCCGCTCCCCGACGGCCGAGCGGTTGGCTGTTGCTTTTGCTGAAGAGGGCGGGTTCGAGCTGACCTCGAGCAGTGCGGGGACCCAGGGCCTGTCCGGGCACGCGATGGACCCGACGGCCGCCCTGGTGCTGACACAGCTCGGCGGCGATCCGGACGGCTTCGCTGCCCGACGCCTCACGCCGACCATCGCCGCGGACGCCGACCTGGTGTTGACGATGACCGCGGCACATCGCGACGCCGTTCTGGCGCTCGCACCGCGACAGATGCGTCGCACGTTCACGTTGCTCGAGGCAGCCGGTCTGATCACGGCATCAGGCGCGCAATCGGTGACCTCTCTCGCCGACGCCCGAGCGGTCCATCATGTCGACACTCTCGACATCGGCGATCCCTACCGCCGCGAGGCGTCGGAGTACGAGCTGGCCGGGGAGATGATCGCCGACGCGCTCCCTGCCGTCCTGCGGTTGTCGCCCGAGTGAGCGCCCACCTCTCGTCACCTCGTCCGCTGAGGTAACGTTCTCGCATCATTGCCGACCATCCGGGTTCGGCCACGGCGTTAGGGTCTGGGCATGCGCGACAAGGTGATCGCGTTGGCAGCTGTGGCAAGTGCTGGAGTGGCCGTTGCCGTCGGGTTGACCATCGGTGCCCTGGGAGGGGCGTTCGACGACTCGAGCCAGGTGGTTCGCCCGCCCGCTCTGAGATCGGACAATCTGAGTTCGGTACAGGCGACCCCCAGCTCGACGATCGTCATCGTGCCCCCATCGCCTACCTGGCAGGTGGCAGAACCGACCACCCCTCGCCCGACGACGACCACGGCGGACCCGTCCGACACGACAACGACGACGCGTAGCCCCCGCCGAACGACCAAGCCCGACCGGACGACCACCACATCGAAGGAGACCTCGGACGAGGACACCACCACCACGGAGTCCGATTCCGAGAACTAGTTACCCACGGTCGGTGTCGGCAGCGCGGTGTTGTCGCCGATTCGCAACGCGGCCACCAGTTCTCGATACAACGAGTCGGTGATCATCAGCTCGTCGTGGGTGCCACGGGCTCGAACGACTCCGTCCTCCATCACGAGGATCGTGTCGGCGTCGAGCACGGTCGACAATCGATGTGCGATGGTGACGACGGCCGACTCGGACGCGATTGCTCGAATCACCTCGTGAATGGCCGCCTCGGTCCGCCCGTCGACCTGAGCTGTCGCCTCGTCCAGCAGAAGAATCTCAGGACGCCGAACAATGGCGCGGGCCAACGCAATTCGTTGCCGCTGGCCACCGGAGACGGTGGACCCGATCAGATCGGTGTCCAAGCCTTCGTCCAGCGCGCGGATGGTCGAGTCCAGGTGCACCGACTCCAGTGCCGCCCAGATATCGGATTCACTGGCCTCGGGGTGTGTGAAGAGCAGATTCTCCCGAATCGAGCCGGGAATCACCGGTGTCTCCTGCTCCACGTAGGACAGGCGGGCTCGGACCTCGTCGATGGTCAGTTCGTCGTACGGAGTTCCCCCGAGCCGGATCTCACCGCTCTCCGGCGTCAGAAAGCGCAGGATCAACGAGAACACACTCGTCTTGCCTGCACCGGACGGTCCGACGATCGCAGTGTGACCCCGCGCCGGCACCTCGAGATCGATACCGCGCACGGCAGGCTCCTTACCTGGTGCGTATCTCGCTGTGACGCTGCGAAATTCGAGCGCAGGTGCGGGCGCTGTGGCTCTCGCCGACCGCACGGTCCCCTCCTGGCCCACCTCGGTCACCAAGTCGTCGATCTGGCGAATACGGGCTGCGGCGGCCATGCCCGCTTGGAGCGCGGTGATGTTCGTCGCCAGTTCCTGAACCGGGCCCATCACTTGAAACGCGTAGAGCAAGAACGCGATCAAGCTCGACACCGCGAGCGCGCCGGTGCTGACTCGATAGCCGCCGAGCCCGAGTATGCCGATGATCGCCAATTGCACTCCGCCGCCCGCGAAGGTCCAGGCCAGCGCCGAGATCTTCACAGCTCGCACACTGTGCTGTGCGGACGTACGCGCTTCGGAGATGACGCGTTCGGACTCGCGCGCCTCGGCCCTGCTGGATTTGACGGTGCGGATGGCACGCAGAGTCCCGTCCAGAATTCCGCCCAGCCGACCCACTGCTTCTTGAGATTGCCTCTGCGCCACGGCAATCGGCGGCATGAGGCGCGAGAACATCACAGCGATCACGATGATCGCCGACGCGATCGCACCGAGCAAAACCACATCGAGAACAGCCATCAGAATCAGCGCACCGACGAGGCCGACGACGCTGTTCACGATCGACACCAAGGCATTCGATGCCGCCTCGCGAAGCAATACGGTGTCGGAGGTGACCCTGGTGACGAGCTCACCGGTAGGTCTGGTGCCGAGACTGCCCACCGTCGCCCCGAAATACTTGCGCACGATGGACTTGCGGGCATCCAGGACGATCCGCTCGGCCAACACCCCCAGCAAGATCCACTGCAGATACAGCACCAGCGAGCCGATGACCAACAAACTCACCAGCAACAAGATCGGCTGAACCAACGATGCATCGCTGCCGAGACCGTCGAGCACCCCCTTGGCGACCATCGGCGTAGCCAGAGCTGCGCCGGTTCCGACGAGTCCGAGCGCCATCCCGAGTACGAGGGTTCTGCGATGCGGTCGAACGAACTGCCACAGCACACGAAGGTTGGGGAGAGTGATCTTCTTCTCCGCCGTAGCGATCTGCACGTCGACCATATGATCCAGTGTGCACGAGCGAGCGTGCCGGACGGATCAGGTGCTCGCGGCCCCGTCCCAGATCATGTGGACGTTCGTGCCGTTCTGATCCGAGGTGACTGCAGCACTGTCGGCCAGTGCGCGCATCAGCGGTACGCCGCGTCCGCGGTTGGGATCGGAGTTGTGCACTGCCCAGTCTCCGCGATCGGTCACCCTCACCTCGATCCGCCCCTCGGCCTCACACAGGACGCGAATGTCGAGAGTGCCACGATCGGAGTGGTCTCTGTACGCGTGCTCGACGCTGTTGGCTATGGCCTCGTACGTCGCCAACACCACGTCGTAAGCACGGTTCGGGTCCACCCCCATCCGATCCAACCACTCGCCGAGCTCACGACGAAGCTCCGACGCTCGATCCGCGTCGGCTGGCTCATCGAGGAACAGAAGTTCTTCCATTCGCGTGCCTGCCGTCGAGATCGAACTGTCGGGATGTGAATCGTCACCTCCGTACAGAGTCGCCATCATGAGTCCCGTCTACCCAAAAGTTCAAGATCTACCCACATGAAGTGCAGCAAATGCTTCCTCGACCGTTGCATAGATTCCGAACACCTCGTCCAGTCCGACGAGAGAGAGCGGGCGACCAGTCGCCGGACCGTCCGCGACCACCGCAAATCCGACGTCGCTGCCCACATTCTGATGCGTCGACGCCAACAAGGACATGCCGGCGGAGGCGAGAAATCCCACATCGCTGAGATCGATCACCACGGCCGTCGGCGACTTCTCCAGCACCAGAGCCACCGACTCCGTCAGATCGGGAGCCGTTGCCAGATCCAGTTCACCGGATACGGCCAGAACCACATCCCGGTCGCGCCATTCCACCATTACATCGAAGTGCTGGGGCCCGAGGCCCATGTCGTCCGCAGTCACACGGTGACTTTACCTCGACCCCACTCGGCGACCAGCGCCACCGAAGTCCACTCGATGTGACATCGACCCCCGAAAAGTCCACTGGATGTGACATCGACCCCCGAAAAGTCCACTCGACGTGACATCGACTCCCCCCGGGCCCGGCACCACTGGCACCCCGGCGTCACCCGGCCGACTCGCCTCACTCGTACTAGGCTCGCTGCGGTGATCGAGGGACTGCAGCGCGCGGACCGTCGTCGTTCGGTCGTCGATTGTGTGGCGGTGACCGTCGGCGGCGCAGTCGGTGCTGCATTGCGGTACGAGATCTGGACGTGGCGGTCGACGCCGAGGTGGTTGCTGATGAGCACCTTCGGTGTCAACGTGTTCGGCTGTCTCGTCATCGGCGCTGCGCTCGGGTATTTGTCGGGACATCCTGCGCCCGCGGCCCGTGCGGGGTTGTTCGGGCTGGCGTGCGGATTCACCACCTTCAGCTTGTACGCGTTTCAAGCGGTGACGCATCGAGGTGCGTGGAACTCGGTGATGTATCTGCTCGGAACTCCGATCGCAGCGTTGATCGCGATGGCACTCGGCGCGGCGATCACCCGGCCACGTAGTCGATGACGACCATCGCGCTGGTGGCAGCGGGCGGTGGTCTGGCTGCGCTCGCGCAGTTCGTGTTCTCGTTCGCCATCAGATCTCGGCGCCGGTTGTCTGCGCTCAATCTGATGGCATGTGCGGCTTTGGGGCTGGTGTTCGCGATCGATCCACCCGAGGCTGTTCGTTCGATGATCGGGGTCGGCTTCCTGGCGTCGGTTGCTCCGATGGGGGCGGTGGCATTGGTCACGCTTCGACTCGGGCGAGATCGCCGGTACCGCAGCGCTGCACTGTTTTTCACGGCAAATGTGGTGGGCGGTATCGCTGCGATGATGTTCGGCTTCCTGGCCTGGAAGTCAGGCGTGACGTTGTATCACAAGATCTTCTAGCGCCGTTCAGTCGTTCACCGAGTCGTCGCATGGTCCCTGAATGCCGGCTTTGACGAATCCGGCGATCTGGTAGAGGTAGGTGAATTCCCACTCGACCAGCGAGAAATCGTAAGCGCGCGGCGTCGGACGCATGGTGACTGTGCCGTCGAAGCACTGATCGAAGATGAACCTGGCGCGCGGTAGGTGGTAACGCCACGTCACGACGATCACGTGGTTCCAGCCGCGTTCTCGGGCGAGATCCTGGGTGAAGATCGCTTCACCTCGCGTCGTCGACGGGACCGGTGGGATGCACAGCACCTCGTACTGCGAGGTGGACGCGGCGCAGTACTTCTTCATGGTCGGGTCCCCGGATCTGTACGGATCGGAGAGCACTACCGTCTTCGCCACTCCCTGTCGTGCGAGCGAGATGCCGTACGCCTCCCGCCCGTCGTGCTCACCGCCGAGCACCACGATCGCGTCCGCGGTGGTCAACGGATCGATACGCGCTTTGGTGAATGCAATGTATCCACCGATTCCGACCACCGACACCATGACAACCGGGATCGCGAAAGCGAGAATCAGCAACAGGCGTCCGCGGAGCACCTCACCAGGTTAGGGAAGGTGCGCCGCGGCTGCGCGGTCAGAGACTCGGATCACTCACTGGCTGGGCTGAGGAATGGTGACGTTGCAGTCCTTGACCTCCGGGTTGACGCCGAAGTAGTTGAGCGGTCCTGCGACGACGGTCAGGGCGATGGTGCCCGCGCCTGCGCAGTTCTCGGGGCCGCTCTCGAAGTCTCCGCGCTGATACGACGCGAAAGCGCCGATGATCAGCCAGACGAGAACGATCAACGTTACGAACCTCATGTTGCCCCCTTCAGCAATCAGCCGCCGGTCGGCTGTCGATAAACGAGTGTGTCCGATTGCCGCACTCTTCAAACCGGAATCACTCGTTCTGCCTGGCCAGCGTCTGCGACAGATAGTCACCCAGCGCTTGTTCCTGGACCCGGTCGAGGGCTCGGGCCAGTTCTGCTTGGGCCGACTTCATCGCCAGGCTGCGCATCTTCTCGAACATCTCGGTTGTCTGAGCAACCTCCCCCGATTTCGGGAGCCAGCCCGGTCCGTGTTGCGCCACCAGATGGTCGGTCACGCTCCGCACCATCGACTCGGCGATGGCATTCATCGTCGACGCCGTCTGCTCGTGCTGATCGAGCAACTGCTCCAAGGTGAAGCCGTACTGGCTCAGATCGACGAACACCTCGAGAAGAGTGGGGTCGAGGATCGTGCATTGTTCACCCTCGATCCTGATCAGCTTCGCTTCGGTCAGCCGCGCAACGACGTCGTCGTTGTCCTCGCCGAGAAATTGCGCGACCAGTTCGAGGGGGATGATCGTGGTCTCTTCCGACGACCATTTGCGGGTCACGATTTCCTGGAGGCCCAGGATCTCGCCCAGGTCCTTGCCTTGCTCCCAGCCCGAGAGAAAGTCTGCGATGTGCGCTGAGGTGAATCCTCGTTGGAGTAGCGAGTCGATCACTTTGAGCCGAGTCAGGTGATCGTCGTCGTAGATGCCGACTCGTCCGCGAAGGGTGGGCGGCGGAAGCAGTCCGCGTTCCTGGTACGCACGCACATTGCGAGTGGTCGTGTTGGCCTCTCGAGCCAAGTCGTCGATTCGATACTCCACCGAGCTCCCTACCTCCGCCGTGCGTCGACCCACAGGATACGTCGAGCACACGCCGGGAGCGGGGGTCGGGATCTGCGCGTCTTTCGCGGATGTCAGCTGTGGGCGGCCACCCGCGCCGACCCGACGCGTCCGGGCGCGGTGACGTAATCATCTCGCTCGACGGCCCTGAGTTGACCGACGTACTGGGTGGCGAAACCGGGAAACATGGTGGCGTTGAAGCCGTCCTCGGTGAGATACCAACTGCTGCAACCCGAATTCCAGGTCGTTTTGGCCAGTCTGCGCTGCAGGTCCTCGTTGTAGGCATCCTGAACGTCCTGACGCACGTCGGCGCTGTGCAGATTCTCGTCGAGCACCATGGAGATCGCCTCGACGATGTAGTCGATCTGAGCCTCCATGTACACCAGTGCAGAGCTGTGTCCCGGCCCGGAGTTCGGCCCGAAGGTGAAGTACATGTTCGGGTAGCCGGAGACCGCAATGCTCTTGTACGCCTTGGCTCCTGTGTTCCACTCATCGGCCAGCACTCGGCCGTCGCGCCCGGTGATCGGAATGGGTGTCCCGGTATTGGAGACGTCGAATCCGGTGGCGAAGACGATGGCGTCGAACTGATGCTCGACGCCTTCCACGGTCCGAATCCCCTTGGGCGAGAGCGTCGCGATCGGCCATGTCACCAGCGTGCAGTTCGGCTTCTGGAGGGCTGGGTAATAGTCGCTGGTCATCAGTAGGCGCTTGCAGCCGGCTCGGAATCGTGGGGTCAGTTGACGCCGCAGCCACGGATCACGGACCTGACGGCGCAGATGCGCGCGACCGACCAGTTCTACGATCCGGGTCAACGGGGTCTTCCAGACGACTCCGAGGGCAACGGACTCATGGCCCCAGAACCACAGCGAGCGTGCCAAAGCTTGTGTCTGCGGATACTGCGCGTATCGACGCTTGGTGCCGGCCTGCGTCTTTCGATTCACCCTGGGAAGGGTCCACCCTGGAGTGCGTTGGAACACCTTCACCGTGTCGGCGATCTTCACCAGTTCGGGAACGATCTGCACTGCGCTCGCCCCGGTACCGACCACCGCGATCTTCTTGCCCTCGAAGTCGAAGCCGTGATCCCATCTCGCACTGTGGATCTTGTGGCCCTCGTAGGTGTCGATGCCGCGAATGTTCGGCAGGCTGGCATTGGCCAGCGGGCCCGACGCCATCACCACCGTGCGTGCTCGAACGTCGGCGTGCCCGTCGATGCTCAGGTGCCAATGCCCGGATGCCTCGTTCCAGATGATATCGACTACGTTGTGTCCGAAACGAATACGCGATTCGATGTCGAACTCGTCCACCATCGTGTGGATGTAGTCGAGAATCTCGGCGCTTCCGGAGTAGGTGTGCGACCAGTTCGGATTGGGAGCGAAACTGTACGAGTACAACCTGGACGGGATGTCGCAGGCTGCACCCGGGTACGTGTTGTCGCGCCAGGTTCCGCCGACTGCGCTTCCGCGTTCGAGGAGGACGAAGTTCTCGATTCCACTGTTGCGCAGTCGGATAGCGGTACCGATTCCGGCGAATCCTGCACCGACGATCGCAACGTCGAGTACCTTTTCACGTACATCGAACTCGCTCATGCGACGGGCTCGTAGGTCAGTTCCTTGGCCCACGTGGGTTCGGAATTGAGGGTCCTGCTCGGGTATCGGCGTGTGAGCTTCACCAGGCCGTCTGCGAGAAGATGGTAGGGGTGCTTCCGGTTGATCACGATGCTGCCGTGCCACTGCACGATTCGATACATCGGCACCCGTAGCGCCTCGGGGCTGCGCTCTCCCACGCGTCGGAATCTCTTCATCGCTGTGTAGAGCCGCTCTTCGTCGACACCCATCTCGACGATGTTGTCGCGCATCTTGTTGAGCAGCGGAATGTATCGCAGTGTGCCGACGATGAGAGCCGGGTTCATCCATGCACCGACCGTATCGACCAGTATCTTGCGCATTCGGGAATGTCCGAGCAGTTCGATCACGGCGAAATCCACGGCGAGGTGCCGGGATTCGTCGGAGTTGATCTTCTTGAACACGGCCTGACATACCGGGTCTTCGATTTCGTCCATGATGAACTTCACGAGCGCGCCGTCCAATGCGACCTCGAGCATCGGGATGACGGTTCCCAGTACGGACAACGACAGTCCGTCGGAATGTTTGTCGAGCCAGTCGATGACGAGCTTGACGTTGATGTTCGGCTCGGGCATCTCGTCACCGTCGAGCATGCCCCAACGCCGCATGAGCGCGAGCTCGGCATTGGCGTGCTTCTGCTCTTCGGCATGGAAGTAACGGTAGATCTCTGCCAGCGTCTCGTTCGGGGCCTTGAGCGCCATGGCCGCGAAGCCCCGGGCCCCCACGTTCTCGATCCACATCAGGTCGGACATGAAGGGCTTGAGCTTGGCGTGCAGTTCCGGGCTGATGGTCTCCGCACCGGGGCCGTCCCAATCGATGTCCGCCAACGCCCACTGACGGTCCTTGATCTTGGTCAACATGTCTTCGAAATCCATTGCCATGTCAGGCTCCTGCGGTTGTCGAGGTGAGTGATTCGTTCTTCGCCTGCTCGGGTTCGGCGGGCATCACACGATTGAGCAATCCGAGAGAACGCACGTACACCGCCGGCAGCAGTCTCTTGAATCTCCAGACGGCCTTGGCGTCGAACTGGGGAACGACGTAGAGCCGACCCTTGTCGAAGGCATCGAGTGTTCGGGCCGCGATCTTGTCCGGCGAGCGTCCGGTCCAGCGCATCGCGAACTCGGCCAGCCGTGACGCACTCGCGGTGATCCGGCCGTCGACGGCAACGTTGGTCTTGACGAACGTGGGGCACAGAACCGATATCCGCACACCGGTACCCGACAATTCCGCCGCCATCGTCTCCGAGAGCGACATCACCGCGGCCTTGCCGACGTTGTACGGGCCCATCAGCGGCGCGGCGGCGAAACCTGCCGCGGAGGCGACGTTGATGATTCCGCCCTTACCGGCCGCCCGAAGCGCAGGCGTGAACACCTCGCACCCGTGGATCACGCCCCACAGGTTGATTCCCAGCGCCCAGTTCCAATCCTCGAAACCGATGTCTCCGACGGACTTTCCGCCGATTCCGACTCCCGCATTGTTGATGAGCACGGTGACTGGGCCGTCGAATTCGATGCCGGCACGCAGCGCCAACTCCTCGACGCTCTCGCGTAGCGACACGTCGCACTCGACGGCGTATCCGGCGCCGCCGAGGGCGTTCACCATCGCTACCGTCTCCTGCGCTCGCGGCAACGAGATGTCGGCGCACATGACGTCTCCTCCTCGTCGAGCAAGCTCGAGAGCGAAGGCCCGGCCGATGCCGCTGCCTGCGCCGGTCACCACTGCTCTCGAATCGTAGGAGGGTCTTCTTGTCCTGCTTCTCATCGACGTACCTGTTCCTTCGAATCATGTTGCACTACTTGGTTGTCGAGGGCACGGGGGATGAACTCGGCCGCGTGCTCGAGTGCGCGGGCAGCCTCGGGGATCAACCTCGGGAGAGCTTGGAACACGTGCATCTGATCGGGCCAGATTTCGAGTTCGCTGTGCCCGCCTGCCGCGCCGATCATGTCGTGCAGGTGCCGCGCGTCGCCCCGCAGCATCTCGGCGCCTCCCACCTGGATCAGCGTGGATGGCAGATCGCGCACCCCCGCGAGATCGAGTCGCAGGCGCGGGAGGCTCGCGTCCTGGCCGTCGGTGTACAGCGCCACGAGTGCTCGCGCTGCCTTCGCCGAGATCATCGGGTCTTTGCGCGTGCGCTCGATCCTCGCCGAGAGTTCGAAGCCGAGATCGATCAGCGGCGAGAACAGCAGCATCGCTCCCGGCTGCGGCGTCCCGGTTCGGTCGTTCTCGATGATCAGGTCGGCAGCCAGGTGGCCGCCTGCCGAGTCTCCTGCGATGACGATGTTCGCTGCGTCGTACCCCTGACCCAGTAGCCAGCGGTACGCGGCCTCCAGGTCGTCGGCTGCAGCAGGAAAGGGGTGTTCCGGGGCCAGCCGATAGTCCACCGTGAATACCGGCAGGCCGGTCGAGGACGACAGTCGTGCGGTCAGGCCACGATGGGTCCGTGCAGAACAGATGACGTATGCACTGCCGTGGATGTAGAGAATCACGCGCGGCCCTTCGGTCAGGCCGGGCGCACGCACCCACTCGCCGCGAACCGACCCGTCGGCCACGAGGTCGACGTTGGTCCCCTTCGGAACCGGACCGAGCAGGTTCATCGAGGTGGCGACGAGGCGTCTGGAGAGCTCGATGCCGCACCGGGACATCGGCAGCAGGTTGGTGATCGGCCGCAGAGTCAGCCGAGTCATCAAGGCGGCCAGCCGGGTTCGCGGGGAGCCTTCGCCGCGTGCACCGTACGGCAGGTGGTCGGTGCGGGTGGTCGAGGTCACCTGATCACCTTCACCCCATATTCACCATTTGTCAATGGCCTATTCAGCAATGGCTAATTCGGTTGCTGATCGGGACGACCTCGGGACGGACCATGTACAGAAGAGTCTGCCCGCACGCCCGAATGCGGCGATGCCGCGCCGCGATCACCGACCGACGGCGCGTGTTTCCGAGCCCTCACCTGGTCGAGCGTGAGTGCGTGCGAGACCGCCGACGTTCGCTGCACTCACACCGACGGTGTGACGGTTCGCGATCCCCTCAACAGGATCGAGGCCACCAACTCCGGATCATCCGACATCGGGACGTGCCCGAGCCCGGGGTATGTCGTCACCTGGGCCTGCGGAAAGACCCTCCGCACGAGCGGGGCCTGATACACCGGCAGAACGAGGTCTCGACGGCCCCACGCGACGGTGACAGGTACGTCCTCGTCGACCGGAATGCTGAAGCGCGGCGCTGCGTTACCGGCCGCGTCGATCGCACGGTTGGTGGCGATACTGAGCGCGTCGACGGTGGCCGTCGCTGCGGGAACTCGCCATGGCTTGGCGTAGAAGACTCCATTGGCGATGGTACGACCCACGACCGAACGCATCATCGCCGGTGCGATCGGACGGATCACTCGAGACAGTGCCCGTAGCACACGGAATACCAGCAGCGCCCGCACCTGATCCCAGTGTCCGCGAAAGAAGCCGGCCGGCGAGAGTGCGGTGGCCGAGGCCACCGATCCGCGGGCGGCGAGCTCGAGCGCGAAGTATCCACCCAGCGAATTTCCAGCGACATGCGGCTTCTCTCCGTCCACGCAGACGTGCTCGAGAAATCGCTCCAACTCGGCCACGATCCACGGGCCCAGGTCGAACTCTTCGGTGGGCAGTTCGGGTGAGTCGCCGTGTCCGGGTAGGTCCACCGTCACTACTCGCCGGTGACGCGCCAGCGCCTCGACGACGCTGTCCCAGGCGTGTTGTCGATGCACAATCCCGTGGATCAGCACCAAGGTCGGACCTTCACCGCGGACGGTGTACGCGAGTGTGGAACCGTCGATCTCGAAAGTCATTGTGTTCCATTCTTTCTCGTCAACGCGGTGCGCACATCCGCCGCGCCGGGAAGCAGATCGCGACCTACATCACACAATGTGCCATTGACGAATGGCTATGTCAATGGAACTGTTCATTTCACACCGAGGACAGGACCACATCATGAACTGCACACCCGACGTCGAATGCATCGATACCGCACCGAGAACAGGTCGCCGATGACTCCCGCGGTGGTCGGGCTCGCCGGAGTCATCGCCCTCGTTCTCCTGACGTCGAGAGGCTCGGGGCTGGACTTCCACCGACGTTCACTGTCGAAGGCCTACACCTCGAGACCCACGAACCCTGGCTCCAGAGGGACGACCCTGCGATAGTCGCGCACGAACTCGGCATCAACCTCCTGGGAACTCCGCGGGCAGGGGTGCGAAGTCGGCCTTGAACCTCGGGCCGGGCGGAAGTCCACGCAGCACCGCCGAGATCCATGCCAGGGCAGGCGCATAGCTCACGCTCAACGCTGTGATGTGCTCGGGCGCGGTGGTGTAGAAGCGAAGATCGGCACCAGCGTCCCAGTATTTCTGGACGGTGGGAAGCACTCCCGACGGGGGAACCAACTCGTCCCACATACCGTGCCACCACAGCAGCGGGCTGTCCGGAATCGCCCGACCCAAGCTGTTGTCGGCAAGCACCTTCATGATTCCGGGTTGGGTCTCGAGCGATTTTCCAGGCTGGAAATACTCGCTCATCGGCCGGTACATCCCGGTCACGGCGGCGGTGTAGACGCATCTGCTCTGCAAGTCCTGCACGATCTGCTGCCCTTCCGTGGTGAGGAGTTCGGTGGTGTCGAACTCCTCGGGGTACTCACGCGAGAGCGCAGCGAGCCCGAGCCACATCAGGAACGACGAGACCCCGGTGACGCCAGGGCGCGGATACAGTGCGTAGTCGGCTATTTCGGTGAGATCGGCCGGCGTGCCACCGAAGGCAGTGCCGACCAATTCCACATCGGGCGCGTAGGACCGACGCAGCTCGGCTGCGCGGATCGATGCCGAGCCGCCACCTGAGTACCCGTACAAGGCGAATCGCGACTCGGTCAGCCCGAGCGAGGCGTCGTTCTTGACTGCCCGCAGGCTGTCGAGAACCATGTTCCCTTCGTCGAACGTGTTGAAGGTGTTGAACTTTCCGTCGAAGTCAGGCATGTTGATCGCGAATCCCTGGGCCAGCCAGCCTGCCAGTAGTGCCGATTCTTTCATCGTGCCGACCTGCAGAGTGTGCGAGGGATTGCACGAAGAGTCCGTGGCATCGATCGCCTCCTGGTACGACACCACCGGGCGTGGTCCGCCGACCCACGGAATCCCGGGGACGAGGACCGATGTGGCCGTCACGATCGGACCGCCGTGTACGTCGGTGCTGCGATACAGCAGCTGCCGGGTGTAGACCGGAAACGGAATCCCCAGTAGCCGGGTCTGAACCTCGCGCGATCGCACGATCTGGCCGGGCGCGTAGGTCTCGATATTGGCCGGGTCGTCGTACCACGGGTCCTGGTCGGGTACCGGAATCGGCAGCAGGTCGTAGATCTGCGGTTCGGTCGGCAGTTGCGGCAGTTGGTTTTGATCGAGCGGAAACGACGGCGGAAAGCCGGGATTCGCCGCTGCGATACCGGCGCTGCCGATGAAGACAGCAGCCACAGCCGCGAGAGTGGTTGCCGTGTGCATGGTTCGGCGCATCTGCGTCCTTGTCGTTCGTCTCGGTCTCTACCCGTGGGGCTCGCAACGAGTCGACTGTAAGCTGCGCCACACCGAACTGACAAGAGAAAATTTCACTTTGGTGACATCCCCCAACGCCGGCGAGTGCAGTCAGTACGCTCGACAACATGCCCGACCGGAAGTACGCAGGCAGATCCCCACAGGAACGAGCCTCCGAACGCCTCGTCCGCCTGATGGACACTGCGATGGCTCTCTTCGGCACGCACGGATACGCCGCGACGACGATCGGCATGCTGTGCTCGGAATCGAATGTCTCCACTCGACACTTCTATCGCGAGATAGGAAGCCGCCCAGAGCTGTTGAAGAAGATCGTCACCACCATGAACGAGGAGGGCGAGCGCGCCGCGCGGGTGGCCCTGACCGACGACGGCCAGGGATCGGCGTCGACGTCGATCGAGGCTGCCATACGTGCGTATCTCGGCGTCACCTGCCGCACCCGGGCAACTGCCCGGGTCTGCTACGTCGAGGTCGTCGGCGTCAGTACCGATATCGAGCTGTGGCGGATCCACCAGCGGGAGGTGATCGTCGACATGTTCAGTGCGCTCGCAGAAGCCGCAGCCGCCCGCGGAGAGCTGCCGGGCCGAGATTATCGGCTGACAGTGCTCGCGATCATCGGTGCCGCCAACATCTTTGCGCAGGAGTGGGCGCTCTCGGACTCGCCCGTTGCCACGTTCACCCCGTATGTGGACACCCTGGTCGAGCTGACCAAGGCCGCGCTCGCAGTGGTCACAGATTGATCGTCGAGCCCGCGCCCGAAAATAGTGACCCGGAACACGCCTTTCGGACGTATGTTTCGGAGCGGTGATTTCGACTCATACTTATCGGCGTTGTCCCTGACGCCTCCAGATCCAGACGTCTACACGACGTCCCACACGAAAGAGGTAACCACCATGGCCGACTTCATCGACAAGGCTCAGCACAAGGCAGAAGAAGTGGCCGGGACCGCGAAGGAGAAGGCAGGCGAGGCCACCGGCAACGACAGCCTCCGCGCCGAAGGTGCAGGCGACCAGGCCAAGGCCAACACCCACCAAGCCGCCGACAAGGTATCCGACGTCGCCGAGAACGTTGCCGATTCCGCGGCCGGCGCCGCCGAGGACGCCAAGCACGCAGCCTCCGATGCAGCAGACAAGGCCGCCGACGTGGCAGACGATGTCAAGGCCACCGTCCAGGACAAGCTTCAGAACGTCGATGCCGACGAGGTGAAGGAGAAGGCCTCCCAGGTGGCCGACAAAGCAGCAGACAAGGCCTCCGCGGTCGCCGACGACGTCAAGGCCAAGGTTCGCAACATCGACACCCAGGACGTGGCCGACGCCGCGAAGGTCGGCACCCCCGTCATCGCAGCTGTCGCGGCCGTTGCCGGTGCAGTCGCGTTCGTGCTGATTCGTCGACGCAACCGTCGTCGCAGCGCCGCCCACCTGTTCGTGCCGTCGAAGCGCACCACCCGCAAGCTCGCCAAGAAGGCACGCAAGCACAGCTTCTGAAGGTGATCACGAAGCCCCGCCTCGTTCGAGGCGGGGCTTTGTGGTCTCTACAGCGGCTTGAGCGCCCGGCTGGGCACCCAATGGGTGACGGTTTCGCTGCGGTCGCGTGACATCAACTCGTAGGTGACGCGGCCCAGCCAGTCGCCGTCGACGGTGATCGACCATTCGACCAGATCGCCCGGCACCACCCGTCGCACATCGAATCCCTCGGGATTGAATTTCGACGCATGATGCGGCGGTAGCGGGTAGAGGATGGTGAGGTCGATCCACACCTTCAGCGGCGGTCGAAGCAATTTGAACGGGCGCACGGCAGAGGCCGGTCGAGGGTGCGCGCGCCGTGCCATCGTTCGATCATACGTTCGATTGTGTGGCCGATCCACACCCCGGCACAACGACACCGGCCCCTCGTACAGTTGCTGTACGAGGGGCCGGTGTCGTGCGGTGCCAGTGTCAGAGACCGAGCGAGTTCGCCAGGAACGGCCAGGACTTGTGCAGGTCGTCCTGCCAGTAGCCCCACGAGTGGTTGCCGATCGGCCGGAAGTCCACCGTCGCCGGGATACCCAGCTGGTCGAGCCGCTTCGCGAGGTTCGAGGTGCAGAAGTTCGTCGCCACCTCGATGCCACCACCGACGATGACCTGGTTCGCGAGCGTCGCCGGGTTGTCGTTCAGGCGCGGATTGGCGAAAGTGTCGTTCGGTGCGCCGGGCAGACCGCTACCGGTACTCATGTAGATCTGCGTTCCACGGAGCTTCTCGGCGTTGAGCAGTGGATCGTTCTCACGCCACACCGGACCGTCGAGCGGTCCCCACATGTTCTCGACGTTGCCTCCGCCGTAGGTCTCGACGACGAGCTTGACGAACTGCTGCCCGATCGGGTCCGAGGTCTGAGCACAACCGCTGTACGCCGCAACGCCGGTGAACTTGCCCGGGTACTTGATCGCGATGTTGAGAACCGAGGTACCCGTCATGGACAGTGCCGCGAGCGACTGGCGACCGTTGGTGTCGAACTGGGCATCGATGAGCGGGGGCAGCTCTTCACCGAGGAAGGTGCTCCACTTGTTGTTACCGAGCTTCGGATCGACCTTCAGCCAGTCGGTGTAGTAAGACCACTTTCCCTTTTGCGGGGTCACGATGTACGCGTTCTTGTCGGCGAAGAATGCCTCGGCGTCGGTCTGCGACTGCCACGATGCCGAGTCCTCACCGCCACCTGCACCGTTGAGCAAGTACAACACCGGACGTGCGACGCTCTCGTCGGCCGGCCGCTGCACCGTGACGGGGATGGTGCGATCCATCGACGCGGAGTACACCTGGAGCTGAACCTGCTTGTCGTCGATGGTGTTCACCGACTCGATCCGAGATCCGTTGCTCGACTGTGCCGTCGTGGCCGGCAGCTCGTCTGCAGACGCGACGGGCGTCATCAGCGTGGTCGGAAGAATCGCCACTGCGAGGGCGACGGCCGTAGCCGAACCGATTCGCCGGAAGCCGTGTCGTCGAGATCGTGGCACGCTGTTTCACCTTTTCGTCGAGTTACACCGGTCGAGTTCCTACATCGACCGAAGATGAGGTGACGTTACCTCGAGCAACCGACCGGGGAGTCATGGACCGGAAGAATCCGACATCCGATCGTGACGCTCCCGATGTGCGCTCCGCGTGGCGAAGATGCAGGCCGCCACCACCGCTATCACTGCAACCACGACTCCGGCGGGCAGCGGCGACGCGAGCGAGATTATCGGTGGGCGATAGTCCTCGGGCAGTCCGTCCGTCCAGCCGAATTCCCGTGGAGGCACCGGAGCGGAGACCGAGAACAGCGTCAGCGCGAACGGAACGAGCGGGGCGAGGGTCGAGGCCACCGTGCGCGTGGGCTGCATCGACCCGACGGCCACGCCGAGGGCGATGGGAAACACGGTGCAATAGGCAACGGTCCCAACCATGTTGACCGAGTTCTCCCCCACCCGGATCAGACCGGTGGCCGTCACCAGCGCCAGCACCACCAGCGCAGCGGTGGACAGGTCTTTTCGCAGCCCCACCCCTACTGCAGTCACGAACAGTGACGCGGCGCCGATCAGCACCCACCACGACGCATCGGACCACCAGAGGTAGTTCACCCCCGATGCGGCGATCACCAACCCCAGCACGAGGTACCGGCCGTCACGACCATCGAGAACGAGCGCGCCGCCGTACGTGAGTACGACCGCGATCACCACGGCGAAGGTCCACATCCATGCCGTCGACGTCGTGTTGCCGAGGTAGGTATAGACGACCAGATAGACGAACGCGAGCAGGAGGGCAACCACTGCATCCGAGGACTCGAACCGAGCTGCGGGTGCCCGGAGCGCCGTCACCGCCACAATCGCGGCGGTCACGACGAGGAGCACGAGGGGAACCGGGGATTCGACGTACATCGGATTCAGGTTCACCATCCACCGCCCGATCCGCGGTGGTCGCAGCGCAGAGATCGCGCCGTAGAACAGCATCGAACCCAGCAGTCCCACCGCGAGCGCGGCCGATGGGATTCGGCGACCGGCGGCGATGCGCCCGCAAACGCCCACCAGCACACCGGCACCGATCGCGTTGGTGGTCACTGCTTGGGTCGACGAGATCGGTACGAACGACGGCAACGCGACGATCACCGATCCGAGCACAGCAGCCACTGCAGCCAGCACCGGCGTGCGTCCAGAATGGACGAGGGCCAACACGATCACAGCAGAGATGACCGCGATCGTCCCTGCCCACTGTGCGGTGACGAATGCCCCGAACCAGACCCCACTGGATTCCGCGACGAACGAATCGGATCCGAGCGATTCCCGAATCGAATATCCGGCGACGAATCCACCGCTCACCGCGGCGACCACCGGCCCGTACCGATCGACACCAATCACGTGATCACCCTAGAGACGGTCCCGGGCATCGGCTGATCCGGACCTGGTTGTTCATTATCGACGCCCGGTCGCGGATTCCCGCAGATCAGCGACGGTAGTGAACCGTGGGGTGCGCTCAGTTGTACGGCCTACGAGCAGATTCCGGATCGCCGTAGGTGATGGCACGTTCGCGTCGGGTTCCGGTGGCCAGGGTGGCCGCCCAGTTGATCAGCGTTCCGATGCGGTTGCGGTTGCCGGACAGGAACGCGATGTGAATGACGCCCCACGACACCCACCCGGGAAAACCCGACATCTTCAGCGGCCCGGCTTGCACCAGCGCGTGTCCGCGAGCGATGTAGGCCGCGGAACCGAGATCGCGGTATTTGAAATCCGAACGTGCAGAACCGGACAGATCGGCTGCGATCGCCGCGCCCGCTGCTTTACCGCCCTGCATCGCCACCTCCGCGACCCCGGGGAGCTTGTTCAGCGACATGATGTCTCCGACGACGAATACGTGTCGGTGCCCCGGGATCGACAGATCCGGTTGCACCGCAATGCGTCCCGAGTGATCCTGTTCGACGCCCATGGCATCGGCGAGTTGTTTCACGAATGGGACGGCCTCGACGCCTGCGGTCCACAGCACGGTGCGAGTGTCGTAGCGCGTGACGGTTTTCGGTTCGGCCTTCGCCGTCACCTCGACGTCGGTGCCGGTGACATCGGTGACGTGGACGCCGAGGTGCGTTTCGACACCCACTGAATCGAGGGTGCGCTGCGCCTTGTCGGTCAGCGAATCCGGGAACGATTCGAGCACACGGTCGCCGCCGTGGAACAGCAGCACGCGAGCTTCCGACGGGTGTATCGAATCGAATTCTCTCGCCAGCGCTCGCGTGGCGAGTTCCCTTATCTGTCCTGCCAATTCGACGCCGGTCGGACCACCACCCGCCACGGCGAAGGTGAGCCACGGGCGACGCTCCTCCGGCGTGGGGAGAGATTCGGCGATCTCGAAGGCAGCGATCAACTTTCGCCTGATCGCCAGCGCATCGTCGAGAGTCTTCATTCCCGGGGCCCACTGCACGTATTCGTCGTGGCCGTGATAGGCCTGCTGCATACCGACAGCGACGACGAGGTAGTCGTAGGGCAGCTCGAACGTCGAACCGTCGAACCGACTTGCCGTCACCACTCCACCGTTGTCGGTGACTTTCACCGACGTCGCTTCGCCCAGTGCCACATGTACGTTCTTCTGTTTCCGCAGCAGATGTCGCAACGGGCTGGCGATCGAGCCCTCGGATACCAGACCGGTGGCGCATTGGTACAGCAGTGGCTGGAAGACATGGGAGGTGCCGCGCTCGAGCACTGTGACATCGACATCCACCGAGCGCAGGCGACGCGCAGCGTGCAGCCCGCCGAATCCACCTCCAAGCACAACAACCCGTGTACGTGTCATCAGAACGCTCTCCCTCGGAACGACTCGCGCGGTTGATTTCCCCGCGATTGCCACCCTACTCGAGTTCGCCCACGGAGATCCGGTCCACGTCACGATCCCGAGAACGCGTCAGCCGAGCAGTTGCTGCATTGTCTCGATCTCCTGTTGCTGACTGGTGACGATGTTGCGCGCCATCTCCAGCGCATCAGAGTTGGGACCGTGCGACCGACGCTAGAATTGATACCCCCCAGGGGTAATGCAGGACTTCCGCCCCGAGTCGAGGGACTTCCGCCTCTACCGTGGATGGTCGGATCCGGGCGAACCTGGCGGTGCATCTGCACACGACAGTCAACAGACAGGAATTCCTTCATGGTCGCCTCATCCCGCATCGTCGTCGGAGTCGACGGATCTGCTTCTGCCCGCGACGCAGTTCGTTGGGCGACGCGAGAGGCGATCCGACGCGGCGCTCCACTGGAACTCGCGACGTCCACCCTGTTCGAGCCGGGAAACTACAGCGACGCCATCGGACTGCGGATCGGCGCGTTCACCGACCCGGACGTCGACGCCAAGAGGGTGCTGACCGAGGCTGTCGACCTGGTCCACGAGACCGCGGGGGTGCATCGAATCTCCCTCGACACGTCTCTGCACCACGGTTCGGCTGCCGACGTTCTCAGCCATCTCTCTCCGCTTCCCGCCATGATCGTCCTGGGTTCGAGGGGACTCGGCGAATTCACCGGCGGCCTGATGGGATCTGTTGGTAGCGCGGTTCTGGCGCACGCGAAATGCCCTGTTGCAGTGATCAAGAACGGTGGCGTCGCCGACGGACCGATCGTCGTCGGCGTGGACTGCACGGCCGGTAGCCAACCGGCCATCGGGTTCGCGATGCGAGAGGCATCGTTGCGAGGAGCCGACCTCGTCGCCGTGCACGCGTGGAGCGACCTGGAGTTGGGCAGTGTGTTGACGCGCGACGACGACGGCCCCTGGGCGAATTCCGACTTCGCCGAGCGCACTTCGTTGGCCGAAAGTCTGGCCGGTTGGTCGGTCGACTACCCCGATGTGGTGATCCGACGAGTAGTGGTTCAGGACAGACCGGTGCGAGAACTGCTGCACGCATCCGAGATGGCTCAGATGGTCGTGGTGGGCAGTCGGGGCCGGGGCGGTTTCGCGTCGTTGCTTCTGGGGTCGACCGCTCGTGCGGTTGTTCATTCGGTCGACGTACCCGTCGTTGTCGTTCCCACCGAACGATGAGCACTCCGTCGACAGACACCGAGTACAGCTCGGAAGAACTGGACGCCGATCTGCGGTATTGGTCTGCCGCGAACTATCTGACGGTGGCGCAGATCTACCTGCAGGACAACGTATTGCTACGTCACCCCCTCGAAGCGAGGCACATCAAGCCACGACTGCTCGGGCATTGGGGTACCAGTCCCGGGTTGTCGATGATCTACACGGTGCTCAATCGGCTGATCTGCCGAACTCATTCGGAGTGGCTGTATGTCACCGGTCCGGGCCACGGTGGTCCGGCGCTCGTCGCGAACACCTACCTCGAAGGCACGTACAGCGAGATCTATCCGGGCATCTCCCTCGACAGCGACGGTGTCCTGCGTCTGTGTCGTCAATTCTCCACTCCTGGAGGAATTCCGAGCCATGTCAGCGTTCAGACTCCTGGCAGTATCCATGAGGGCGGCGAGCTCGGATACGCACTGATCCACGCTGCGGGTGCGGCATTCGACAACCCCGATCTGGTGGTCGCCTGTGTCGTCGGTGACGGTGAGGCCGAAACCGGTCCCCTCTCGGGTTCGTGGAAGATCCCGGCCTTTCTCAATCCGATCCGTGACGGTGCAGTGTTGCCCATCCTGCATCTCAACGACGCCAAGATCTCCGGCCCGACGGTGCTCGGCCGTAGCACCGACCAGGCAATTGCCGACTATCTCGGTGGTCAGGGCTGGGCCCCGATCTTCGTCGAAGGCGACGATCCACGAGAGGTGTTCCCGGCGTTGGAATCCGCTCTCACCCGCGCCCACGACGCGATCCGGAGAATTCAACATGCGGCCCGAAGCAACGAATCACATCACGGCATCGAATGGCCCGCGATCGTTCTGCGTACTCCGAAGGGCTGGACCGGACCGCACGAGGTCGACGGTAAGCTGATCGAGGGAACGCATTGGGCACATCAGGTTCCGCTCTCCGGCGTCCGGGAGAACCCGGCCCACCTGGCCCAGCTCGAGCGATGGCTGCTCTCCTACGATCCACGGTCACTGTTCGACGAGAACGGCGCCCCGGAGCAGTCCATTCGCGAACTCACTCCATCGGGAGACGAACGGCTCGGCGCCACTCCGCATGCCAATGGTGGCGTCCTGTTGCAGCCCTTGCTCATTCGCGATCTGGAGAACTACGCGCTCACAATCGACTCACCCGGCCGCACCTCCCACGAGACGACCACCGTTCTCGGGGAGATGATGCGCGATATCTACCTCGACAATTCGAAGCCGCACGGCGGCGGGAGCTTCCGCCTGTTCTGCCCGGACGAGACGGCCAGCAACCGACTGCAGGCCGTGTTCGAGGCCACCGATCGATGCTGGCAGCTGCCGACAACCGAGTTCGACGACAACCTCGCCGCCGACGGCCGAGTCATGGAAGTGCTGAGCGAGCATCTCTGCGAGGGCTGGCTCGAGGCGTATCTGCTGTCGGGCCGCCACGGCCTGTTCGCAAGCTACGAGGCCTTTGCCATGGTGAGTGTGTCGATGTTGATCCAGCACACCAAGTGGCTGCAGCACGCGAACACACTTGCCTGGCGGGCACCGGTGGCCTCGCTGAACGTGCTGCTCACCAGCACGTGCTGGCGCAACGACCACAACGGGTTCAGTCATCAGGGTCCAGGACTCATCGACGCGGTGATCCCGTTGGCCCCCGACGTGGTGCGCGTCTGGCTCCCGCCGGACTCGAACACCCTCCTTGCCATTGCCGACCACTGCTTCCGCAGCCGCGGACACGTCAACGTACTGGTGGTCGACAAGCAGAGCCATCCTCAGTATCTGACGTTGCCGCAGGCGCGCGCGCATGCCGCTGCCGGCGCCTCCCGGTGGGAGTGGGCCGGTACCGAGAACACCGATGCCACAGACAGTCCCGAGATCGTGCTGGCCTGCGCAGGCGACGTGCCGACCGAGGAGACCCTCGCGGCCGCAGACCTGCTCCGCACATGGACACCCGGGCTACGGGTTCGCGTCGTCAATGTCATCGACCTGATGGCGCTGCTTCCCGTTGTCGATCACCCGCACGGGTTCTCCGAAGAGCAGTTCGTCGAGCTGTTCACCGATGCAATCGATGTGGTGTTCGCGTTCCACGGCTACCCGCGAGCCGTGCATCAGTTGTTGCACGGCCGTCCGAACGCCCAGCGATTCCACGTTCGCGGATTCATCGAACAGGGCACCACGACAACACCGTTCGACATGGTCGTCCTCAATAAGATCAGTCGCTACCACCTGGCCGTCGAGGCTCTGGACCGAGCGAACCTCGCACCAGAGGGTGAGCAGCAACTTCGACAGTTCTGCCACGACCAACTGATCCGGCACGACGCCTACATCCGCGAACATTTCGAGGATCTCCCCGAGATTCGCGGATGGAGGTGGTCGTAGCCGATCGGAAGCTATCCGCGCGCGATGATCAACGGACAGTCGACGCGGTGGGCCAGCGACCTGACGGTGGAGCCCAGCAGTCGGTCGCTGATCCCACTGCGTCGACCGCCGCTACCGATCACGACCGCCCGTGCTCGTTGGGAAAGTTCGACAATATTCTCGACCACGTTGCCGTGCAGTACTGTTCGCGTCACAGCCACCTGTGGATACTTCTCGCCCCATCCCGCGAGACACTCGGCCAGAACACTCCGGCCGGTCGAGGTCTCCGACGAAACATGCACGGCAACGAGACCGGTGCCCTGCAGCGAGGCCTCCTCGAACGCCAACTGGATCGACCTCTGGTTGCCGGTCGATGCATCGACTCCCACCACCACCGTGCTCCGTCCGGATTCGATCGCGACACTTCGCGGCACGATAGCCACCGGACAGTGTGCTTGCGCGGAAATCGCTGTGCTCACCGAGCCGAGTACCTCGGCAAAGTATTCCCCGTTGCCGCGGGTGCCCACCACGATCATCGATGCGTCCGAGGACTGATCGATCATGGCTTGGATCGTCGGCCCCACGAGGGCATCGACGCTGATCGACAACCCGTCGGGTGCCAGCACCGACCGTCTGGCGACAAGCGAGGCCCCCGCGAGAATCTTGTCGGCTGCAGCGCGCTCCTGCGAGCCGATGTGGGCTGGAAGCGTCACAAAGCTGGTGTAGAGAGCTTTGACCTGGTACGCCGACACCAGCTTCAACGCTGCGCCACGGAGCTCGGCTGCCCGTGCGGCCCAACCGGCCGCGTCGAGAGACGAACTGGAGCCGTCGACGCCGACGACGATTGCGGCCGCACCGTTGCTACTCATGCGTGCGACACAACGAGAACGGGGCACTCGGAGTGACGCAGTAGTGCAGTCAATGTCGGTCCGGGCACTCGATCACGCTCGTGACCGACCACCATGAGTTGCGCTGTATGGGACACCGCGACCAGTTCCGATCCCGCATCTGCCTCTGCATAGACCGATGCCACGCGGATGTCCGGGTAGTTCGCTCCGAACGGTTCGAGCCGAACGTCCATGGCCGATTCGGGGTGTAGTCCATCCGGCGGGACGCTCAGCGCTGACGCGAGAATCGACGATACGGCCTGGGCGTGTACGGCAAGAACGCTCGCCCCTCGCATCTCTGCCTCGCGGAATGCCTGTTCCACGACGACGTCTGTCGCCGATACCTCGGCATCTCCCAGTGCGGCAACCACCGTGCCTCCCCGATCGGAGTCGAAAGTACGGACGATCGCGACGGGGTGAGCCGAGGATTCGACGACCGTGTGAACAATGGATCCGAGAACCCATGCAGCCAGAGAGTTCTCGGTGGTGGTGCCCAACACGGTAAGGCAGGCCGAGGCCGCCTCGGACAGCATCACGTTCGCCGGGTGACCATGCAGAACAATGGCTTCCACAATGACGGCGGGATTGGCCGCCTCGGCCACAGTCGTCGCCTGGTCCAATACAGTGCGGGCGTAGTCACCGTCCACATCGGGCGCGCCGTAGACGGTTTCGCGCTGCAGGTGAGGTTCGATCACGTGTACCAGTCGCAGTGACGTTCCGCGCCCTCGCGCCTCGCGCACGGCGAAGCGGACTGCATCGAGTGCCGCAGTCGATCCGTCGATTCCGACCACTACGGGGCCGGTGGTGTGTGAGATGGTCATCGGATTCCTCTCGATGGTGCGACGGGGGTGCCGGCCGTCGGCGAGATTCGCCGTCGGCCCTGCACCGTCATCGAGAACGCTACGAGCACAACCTCGGTCGGCGCAGCGGTCGGAGGTCACCGAAACAGGTGACGAACGGCTGCACCCGTCAGGGCAGCGGAACCGACCAGGTCACATCCGTGCCGCTTCCGGAGGATCCAGGACCGACCACCATCACCCCACTGCATTCGGCAGCACGAGCGCTGAGATTGGACAGGCCACTCGAGGTGGTGTCCTCTGGCATACCGATTCCGTTGTCCGACACCACGATGTCGAGGTCATCGCCGACCGACACGGTCACGGTCACGGTGTCGGCCTCCGCGTGATGCACCACATTGCTCACCGTCTCGCGTACGACTGCGACGGCATGATCGGCGAGCTTGGTGTCGATGACCGACAACGGCCCGAACATTCGCACCACAGCACGGATGGGAACGTTCTCGGTCAGTTCGAGTACCGCACCGTTGATGCGTTGACGCAATCGCGTGGCCGAGTGTGACGTGCTCTGCAGGTCGAAGATGGTCGTCCGGATGTCCTGTACCGTGTCCTGCAGGTCGTCGATCGTTCGACTCAGCCGCTGCCGAAGGTCCGGGGACTCGGTGCGTTGCAGGGTGCTCTGTAGAGCCAAACCAGCAGCGAAGATTCGTTGAATGACGTGGTCGTGCAGGTCGCGAGCGATGCGGTCCCGGTCGGACAACACCTCGAGCTCCTGCATCCGACGGTTGGAATCGGCGGTCTGCATCACCAGTGCGGCGTGATCGGCGAAGCTGGAGACGAGCGCGAGCTCGGAGTCGTCGAACGGCTCGCGGCTGTCCCTGCGCAGTACCACCAAGACACCGCTGGCACCCTCGGCGACCCTGAAGGGGGAAATCAGCGCGGGCCCGAATCCCGTGCCCAATTCCTTGGCCTCGTATTCGAGTTGTTCCTTGCGCAGTGCGGTCCGAGTGCGAAACGCCTTCCCCGAACTGGACCCCACGATCGGAATGGCCGCCCCCACCATCGGACCGGACCCGAGGCCCTCACCGACGGTGACGACAAGTTGCGTCACATCCTCGAAGCGTTGATCGGCGTCCTCGGGAACTGCGATGAACGCGGCATCGGAACCGGTCAGGTGCAGCGCCTTTCGCGACACCATCTGCATCACGTCGTCGACATCGGTCCCGGAAAGGAGTTCGGTTCCGATGTCACGGGTCGCTTCCATCCACGCCTGACGTACACGGGAGTCCTCGTACAGTCGCGAGTTCTCGATGGCGATGCCTGCCGCCGACGCCAGCGCCATAGTCACGACCTCGTCGTCCTCGGTGAACTGGTTCCCGTCCTTCTTCTCGGTGAGGTACAGATTCCCGAAGACCTCGTCACGAACCCGAATCGGCACGCCGAGAAAGGTTTTCATCGGTGGATGGTTCGGCGGAAAACCTACCGACTCCGAGTGCGCCGTCAGGTCCTCGAGGCGTAAGACTCTCGGCTGATCGATCAGTAGTCCGAGTACCCCGCGGCCGGTGGGCAGCGGGCCGATCGCCACGCGAGCGTCCTCGTCCATGCCGTAGTTGATGAACGCACTCAGACCGTGCCCCTCACCCCGTACACCGAGCGCACCGTATCGAGCATCGACCAGCTTGACCGCCGATTCCACGATCGACCGCAGTGTCACCTCCAGATCCAGACCCGAGGTAATGACGAGCATCGCCTCGAGCAGTCCGTCAGCTTGGACTCGGGCGTCGGCTATCCGGCTTATTCGGTCCTGAACCTCGGCCAGCAGCTCGCCAAGTCGCAATTGCGGCAGCGACGATGCGATCTCGCGATGCCGATCATCCATCGCGAGAATCCGATCGACCGGTCGGCGGCGTGATTCCGCCGAGCTTCGACGCATAGACCGCAGCTTGTGTGCGACGTTCCATCCCCAGCTTGGCCAGCAGCCGAGAGACGTAGTTCTTCACCGTCTTCTCTGCCAGGAACATCCTGGCGGCGATCTGCCTGTTGGTCAGGCCCTCCCCCAGCAGATCCAGAAGCGTGCGTTCCTGACCGGTCAGGTGATCGATCGGTCCCGGACTCGCCGTCCCGGCCCGCAGTTTGTCCATCAGCGCAGCGGCAGCGCGATTGTCGAGCAGTGACCTACCCGACCCCACCTCTTTGATCGCGCGGGTGAGTTCCATCCCGGTGATGTCCTTGACGACATAGCCACTCGCGCCCGCGAGGATCGCGTCGAGCATGGCCTGGTCCTCGGTGAAGGAGGTCAGCATCATGGTCTTGAGGTCGGGTAGACGATCGAGAAGTTCGCGGCACAGTTCGATGCCGTTGCCGTCGGGCAGTCGCACGTCGAGCACCGCAACGTCCGGCTGCAGCGCCGGGATTCGGGCCAGCGCGTGCGCACAACTGCCTGCCTCGCCGATGACCTCGAGATCAGGATCGGAATCGATGAGGTCGATCAGGCCACGACGCACGATCTCGTGATCGTCCACCAAGAACACCGTCACCATTGCGACACCCCTCACCTGCGTCCACGCTGGGCGCCTCTACTACGAGCCTACGGGTCGCGGGCGCAGGCAACCTGACCTTTTGTCACCGAAACCGGCGACGAAAGTCCTCTGTTCCGGTGTTGTTCGCCTGCCGCGCCCGAGTACGTCGGTGGGCTCTGATGTAACTCGAACACCCGACCGGAGGAGGTCACTCGATGGGATCACTGCCGACCGTCGTCGGAGTCGACGGATCAGCTTCAGCTCTGGACGCCGTGCGCTGGGCAGCGCTCGACGCACGACTACACCGGTCCGATCTAGTTGTCGTCTCGGCAATTTCACTTCCGAAAGCCCTGACGGGGGTAGGCATTCTGCCCGAACCCGTTGTACAGCAATCGAGATCGGAGATAAGCAGAATCCTGGAAGAAGCAGGAACGCTCGCGGCCCGAGACAGCGCGAGATCGGGTGCGATCACCATCGACACCGTGTCGTCCGACAATTCGGCAGTGTCCACGCTGCTGGAGTTGTCGGCCGCCTCCCGCATGATCGTCATCGCGACCCGGGGCCTGGGCGGCACCGAGCAACGATCACTCGGGTCCATCGGCTTCGCCGTCACCAGCCATGCCCGATGCCCGGTCACGGTAGTGCGCGGCTGGACAGGCAAAGGTCTCGATCACGAGTCTCGTCCGGTGGTCGTGGGAGTGGACGGAACCAAAGCGAGCGCTGCCGCGGTTGCACTGGCTTTCGAAGAGGCCTACGTTCGGTCGGCACCATTGACTGCGGTGCACTCGTGGTCCGACGCGGATCTTTCGGTCGGGTTCCCGATTCGAGGACTGGAATGGCCGACGAACCGTCCTGCTGCCGCAGATCAGCTGGCGCGACTGCTCGAGCCGAATACTCGACGGTATCCCACGGTGTCGGTGCGACACGTGGTGGTCAAGGACCGACCCTTACATGCGCTTCTCGATCACGCGCAGGGCGCTCAACTGGCGGTCATCGGTAGTCACGGACGCGGCGGATTCGCCGGAATGATGCTCGGTTCGACCAGCCGATCGGTACTCGCGCGCGCATCGTGTCCGGTCACGGTCGTCCCGTCGCTCGGCCGCCGTCTCGTGCGGACTACCGGAACATCGAACCCGGACGTCACGTGATCCGACTCGAGTACGAGCTGCCGTTCGCCGACATGCCAGGGTACTAATGCTCTACATCGACGGCACTGGTCGCTGCACGCTGTGGCCATGAGCTACTCGTCCCGATGGTCGACGTGCTACACCGTGTCTCACTTCAAATCATCACCAGACCCATTCAATCTCAGGGGATCATCACCCGCGACAACGGGCCGCGGCTACGTCAGCACTATCCGGCCACCTACATCCATACTGCCGAAGAGATCAGCTATGTGGACGGGTGCGATCCGGACGGGAACAGGGTTCTGGTGGCGTATCCCAGCCCGCTGCAGTTGCCGCGCAGCGTCATTACGCATCGATTCCGCTGACCCCGTGCCGGATGTCCATCACGGTGCCCGCGGGGGAAACCAACCTCGAGCGTCGCGCAAAGTACGCCGGGCGACTTCGGCTGTCGGCCTTCCTGTTTGCGCCGCCAACCGGTGGAGTTCGGCGCGGCCTTCGGCCGCACTGCGCCCGCCCGCGATGAGCACTCCGATCGCCTGATTGACCTCGCTCACACCGGCGAGAGCGTGGCTGCCGTGCTCGATCTGTCCCGACTCGCCTGCAATGGGCAGGTGTTCGTCGAGAACGGATGCATCGCCGTCGAGCCCGAGCGAGTAGCTGACATCGGCCGCGAAGTCGACGAGAGCCCCTGCTGTGCCGGACAGGATGAGCAGATACTTCCCGATACCGGTGCGATGAGGATCGGCCAGGGTGAGCCTGAGCGACGACGCCGGCGAGTGCTCGGCGCTGCATCCCGTAGACGCAGAAACCTCGAAGTACTCACCATCGACGATCACGGTGAGAGAAATCGAGACCACGGCCGATACGGCCGCGTCGATATCGGAGGACAGCCTGTCGACCAGTTGTGCGAGGTCGACCGTGGAGCTGTCCAGTGCTGTGGTCAAACGTGCCAGATCGACGAGCAGACGAGGCTGCAATTTCATCGAGAATCCCGAGCGGCCCGACCGCCTGTTCGGTACTTGCGTAAATCCTGCCACGGTGGGATTCCACCGTCCGGTGCAGGTGCGAGGCCAGCGTCGGACTCCGCGGCCCAGATGCACCCGCACCGAATACGCTACGCGCTTTTGTTCGGTCTATGTGCGCCGGCGTCGCGAGCGCGCTGCCTTCATCGCCTCGGCGACCATGGACTGAGCAACCGCAGCCATCTTCTTGTGCTCGCTCTGACTGATGGATCGAAGCTTCCCGTATCCCTCGACCTCGCTGCAGCCAGTTCTACTGATCAGTATCCCGATGGCCTGGTCGATCACTGCACGGCTGCCCAATGCCTTCTCGAGCTGCGCTGTCAGTTGCACCGCGCTGTCGAGTGCACGTGCGTTCTGTACCGAGATCGCCGCGGGTACCGCAAAGAGTTCGCCCAGTTCGGCCGCCCTGTCGTCGAAGGCATCCGGTCGATGCGCGTAGACGTTCATGGCACCCAACACGATCGACTTCGTCATCAACGGCAGCGACAACACGCTGTGCACACCCAGTCGGCTCACTCGAGGACCGAACTCGGGCCATTGAGAATCGGTGCCCAGCGAACCGGACCGTACTGTGATTCCCTCCGCTGCCGCGGTGATGCACGGACCCTGACCCAGGCCGTACTGAATGTCGTCGACCACACCGACGAAATCTGCGCTGGCCACAATGGTCGCGGGCAGGTCCGGATGCAGCAGCGTCAACCCGGCACCGTCTGCACACGGAATTGCCCGCACTGCGAATTCTGCGATGTGAGAAAGGGTTTCCGGCAGGGACATTGTGCTCATGGCCAGTCGGCCGAGGCCGGCCAGGCTGGCTCGGAAGTCGTCGTCGAACTCGTCGGTGCCGGGTTGCCCCGAACCAGGGAGGACCGGGGTCGACACGTCCGGATCACCGGTGTGCTCTGCATTCATCGCCACTCGATTCACTGTGGGCGCACGCACTGGTCGAGCGCATACCTGCCCACCCCGAACCCTACGGCGTATCGAAGCGCGAGGAAGTACCTACGGTGACCCGGACCGGCCCGGCTCTCAGGCCGGAGCGTCGATGGGAACGGTGTTGATCAGCTTCTTGTTGACGAATTCCTGGATTCCGGCCGAGGACAACTCGTGGCCGTATCCGGACTTCTTGACGCCACCGAACGGCAGATCGGCTCGCGTCCAGGTGGGATGGTTGACGAACACCATTCCGGTGTCGATCTTCTGAGCGAGCGCTTCACCACGTGGGATATCGGAGGTGAAGATCGATCCGCCGAGCCCGTAGCTGGAGTCGTTGGCTATCCGAACGGCATCATCGGCATCGGTCGCGCGGAAGATCAACGCCACCGGCCCGAAGAACTCCATGTCGTAGACCGGGTTGTCGGCCGAGATCTGTGTGATCACGGTGGGTTGTACGAACGCTCCCGAGGACGGGACCGCGGGGCCCACCTCGGTGACGATCGCACCGTGTTCACGTGCTGTTTTGACCTGTGACCGCAGCCCGTCGGCAGCTGCCTGCGAGGACATCGGCGGTAACGTCGTGGTGACGAGCAGCGGATCGCCAGCGGCAAGGCCGGCCATAGCGTCGAGGAATTTGCCGGTGAATTCGTCGGCAATGCTCTCTTCGACGATGATTCGCTTCGACGCCACGCAGCATTGGCCGCCGTTGTTCATCCGGCCCCACAGAGCCCACGCGACTGTCTTGTCCATGTCGGCATCGGCCAGGACGATCAATGCATCGGTGCCGCCGAGTTCCATGGTCGACTTCTTCAGGTTCTTGCCCGCCCGCGCCGCGACGATGGCGCCGGCCTGTTCGCTTCCGGTGAGCGCCACCCCACGGATGCGCGGATCGTCGATCATCGAGGAGAGCTGTTCCTTGGTTGCATAGATGTTGGAGTACAACCCCTTCGGTGCACCGGCGTCGAGAAAGAGCTTCTCGAACGCGGCTGCCGACTGAGGAACGATGGAGGCGTGTTTGACGATGACGACATTGCCGGCCATCAGGTTCGGGCCGGCAACGCGGGCCAGCTGGTAGTACGGAAAGTTCCACGGCTGAATGCCGAGAAGTATCCCCAGCGGCTCACTGTGCACTACGGCGCGGCCGGTCTCCCCCGGCTTCGACGGCAGGACCTGCGGGGCGAGGAAGGCCTCGGCGTTGTCTGCGTAGTACTCGAGGATGGAGGCGGACAGCTCTACCTCGCCCAGGCTTTCGGCGTACAGCTTGCCCATCTCGAGGGTGAGGAGGCGGGCGTACTCGGCTGCGTTGTCGCGGAGCAGAACCGCGGCACGGTGCATGATCCGTGCTCGTTCGTCGAAGGACGTGTCCTTCCACGAGAGAAACGTCGATTGTGCGGTCACCACCACGTTGTCCAACTCGTGGTCGGTGATGTCGCTGAAGGTGGCCACCGTCTGATTGGTGAACGGATTGGTCGATGCATAGGACATGGAATGCTCCTGTCATATTTCCCGCGTCAGGCGACGAGGGTTTTGATTGCCGAGAGAAGCTGCTGCAGAGAGGTTTTGGCATCTCCGAACAGCATGGTGGTATTGGGTTCGGTGAACAGCTCGTTGTCGATTCCTGCGTACCCGTGGCCCATCGACCGCTTCAGTACCACGACGCTTTTGGCCTTGTCCACGTCGAGAATCGGCATCCCGGACACTGCATTGCCGGGTCTGCGGGCAGCGGGGTTGGTGACGTCGTTCGCTCCGACCACCAATGCGACATCCGCAAGCGGGAACTCGGGATTGCTGCCATCGAGGTCGTGTAGTTGTTCGTAGGGCACGTTCGCCTCGGCGAGAAGAACGTTCATCTGCCCGGGCATCCGGCCGGCGACCGGGTGAATGGCGTAGCTGACGTCGATACCTCGCTCGGCCAACAGGTTGCCGAGATCGGCGCACTCTCGCTGAGCGCGAGCCGCTGCAAGTCCGTACCCGGGAACGATCATCACCTTGTGGGCGTACGCGAGTTGAATCGCGACGTCGTCGGCGGTGGTTTCGCGCGCCGGCGTCCCAGCGGCGTCACCCTTTTCGGCACTCGCCTCCCCGCCGACCCCGAATCCACCGATGACGATGGAGGCGATCGAGCGGTTCATCGCCTTACCCATCAGCACGCTCAGTATCGTTCCGGCAGAACCGACCAGGGCTCCAGCGACGATCATGATGGTGCTTCCCAGTGCGAATCCTGCCATTGCTACCGCAATTCCGGTGCAGGCGTTGAGTAGCGAGATCACCACGGGCATGTCCGCGCCGCCGATGGGCAGAACTACGAGCAATCCGACCGACAGCGCCGACACGACGAGGACTGCAAGCGGTGCCATGCCGTCAGGAGTGAGTACCGACCAGATCACCGCGAGGAGTGCGACCGCCACCGCAGTTGCCTCCAGCATCCGGTGCGCCGGGAGTCGAATCGGGTTGCCGGACACGAAGCCTTGTAGCTTTCCGGCGGCGATGAGCGAGCCGGTCACCGTCACCGATCCGATCAGGATTCCCAGCGCCGTGGGTACAGCCGCGCTGATTGCGGCGTTCGCGCTCGCCCGGAGCGTCTCGTCGACGGCGATCAGGGCCGCTGCCCCGCCCCCGACCATGTTGAACGCGCTGACCAGCTGCGGCATCGCGGTCATCTTCACCCGCCTACCGGTGAGCGCCCCGATGAGCGCGCCGGTTGCGACCGCGATGATCAGTACCACCAGGGCCGCGGTCCACTCGAACCCGGCTTCGGCTGCGTGTACTCCGGCGATCACCACGGCCGCACCCATGCCGAATGCGGAGATCGCGTTGCCGCGTCTGGCCGTGCGAGGTGAGTTCATCAGGTGCAGCCCCACCACGAAGGCCACGGCGCAGGCCAGATACAGCAGCGACCGCACACCCGTGTCGGTTGTCGTCATTTCGAGCTCCGTTCATGATGAACCGCGGCGTCGTGGTGGAACATGGCGAGCATCCGGTCGGTCACGATGTATCCGCCCACTACGTTGATCGACGCGAGCATTGCGGCGAATGCCATGAGCACGAGTCCGATCGGACTGTCCACCCGGCCCGCGATGAGGATGACGCCGATGAGCACTACGCCGTGGATTGCGTTGGCACCGGACATGAGTGGTGTGTGCAGGGTGGCGGGCACCTTGCTGATCACTTCGGCACCGACCAGGACTGCCAGCACGAATACGGTGATGGCGGTGACGAGATCGCTGTTCACGATGCAATTCCGTTCGCCATCGCAGGCGTCTGCTGCGCTGAATTCTTCTGGGGCCGGTCGGCGTGTCCCCGGCCGACGACGATCGCCGCGTCGATCGGATCATCGGGATCGATGTCCAGCTGGTCATCGCGAACGAAGTGTGCAATCACGTCGGCGATATTGCGTGCGTATGCATCCGAGGCGGCGGAGGACACCGTGGCCGCAAGATTGCCGGCCCCGATGATGCTGACGCCGTGGGCGGTGTGAGTGGTGGTGTCCGGCACCGAGCCCTCGACGTTCCCGCCGAGGCTGCTGGCCGCCATGTCCAGCACGACCGATCCCGGCCGCATACCGTCGATCGCAGCGGTCGTGACGAGAGTCGGAGGACGATGCCCCGGGACTCTGGCCGTGGTGATCACGATGTCGAATGCGTCAAGCGCGGTGTCCATGGCCTTCTGTTGTGCGTCCTGTTCTTCTGTGGTCAGCGAGCGCGCGTAGCCGTCGGAGGTGGTGCTCGAGATGTCGCCTGCGAGTTCGAGGAACCTGGCACCGAGGGACTCGATTTCCGAGCGACATTCGGGCCGGATGTCGTATCCGGTGACGTCTGCGCCCAGCCGACGGGCAGTGGCAATCGCCTGCAGGCCCGCCACACCGGCTCCGAGGACGACGAGAGTGGTCGGCCGGGACGTTCCGGCCGCGGTGATCATCATCGGCAGATACCGCCCGAACAGTCCGGCTGCCACGATGACTGCCTTGTAGCCCGCGACGCTGTCCTGCGAAGTCATCGCGTCCATCGATTGCGCGTTGCTCATCGTCCTGGGCAGCAGGGCGAGATCGATTCCGACGATCGACCGTGTGTTCAAGGTCTTCGCCAGGGACTTGTCGGATGTGGTGTGCAGCATGCCGACCAGAAACTGCCCGGAATGCATGGCAGCAAGTACCTCCGGTGATGGTGGCCGGATGCAGGTGATCACTGCCGCGTCGGCGATGATTCGCTGGCGCGAGCACACCTCGGCTCCCGATGCCGCGAACTCGTCGTCGGAGATGAACGCACCGGCACCGGCACCGGCTTCGACCAGAACCTTCACACCGTGAGTGGCCAGCCTGGTGATCGACTTCGGGGTAACGCTGACTCGTTGTTCACCGGGGAAGCACTCCGTCAATGCACCTACTGTGAAGGATAATTCGGCCATCAGAACTCGAAGACCTGTCGGGCCGTGACCCGTCCGGCCATCAGGTCTGCGAAACACTCGTTGACCTCGTCGAGCTTGCGAGAGACGGCCGAGACGGTTGTTCGCCCGGCCGCATGCAGCGCAAAGACTTCACGAAGATCTTCTCGGGTGCCGACAATGGAGCCCAGGACCGAAATACCGCCGACGACGGTATCGAAGATCGGTACCGGAAACACGCCGTGTGCGGGCATCGAGACGCAGACCAGCCGGCCTCCGCGGCGCAATGATTTGAATGCCTGATCGAAAACCGTGGGGTTGACGGCCAAGACGATCGCCACATCGGCACCACCGAGCGCGTGGATGGCTTCCACCGGGTCGGTGGTCGACGAATTGACGATGTGGTCGGCACCGAGTTCACGGGCAAGCTCGAGTTTTTCGTCCTCGATATCGACTGCGGTGACGAATCCGCCCGCGATCTTGGCGTACTGCACGGCCATGTGGCCGAGTCCGCCGATACCGAAGATGGCAACGCGTTGCGTCGGCGTAACCCCGCCGATTTTGACGGCCTTGTAGGTCGTCAATCCTGCGCAGGTCAGTGGCGCCGCATCGAAGGAGGTGATGCCCTCGGGCACGCGAACTACGTAACCTGCATCTGCCACAGCGTATTCGGCGTACGCGCCGTCGATCGAATAGCCGCTGTTCTGCTGCTTCAAGCACAGCGTTTCCCAACCGGAAATGCAGTAATCGCATTCACCACAGGCCGAACCGAGCCATGCGATGGCCACGCGCTCTCCGATTCGTTCCTTCGATACTTGCGACCCGACTGCCTCGATGGTGCCGATACCTTCATGGCCCGGCACGAAGGGCACTGTCGGCTTGGCCGGCCAGTCACCTTGTGCCGCATGGATATCGGTATGGCAGACCCCGCACGTCTCCATCTTCACGAGCACCTGATGGGGCGCAGGTGTCGGAACCGGGATGTCCTTGACGACCAGTGGCTTTCCGAACTCGGTGACAACAGCAGCTTTCATCGCGGGTTTCCTCCAACTTTCGAACCAATGCCGTTCTCGACCGTCGAGCGATGCACACTGTCGATGGTGGACGCTTCCTCGATCGACATGTAGGGCCGGAAGTCACCACCCGGTCGGGACGGATCTCAGACGATGCAGAGCCGGGAGGCACCGGCTCTGCAGATCGAGGTCTTTCGTCCCTGGCGCACCACAGCGACGTGAAACACACTCGCTTCCATGGACTCTGCTGCACAATGCCTGTCGACGTCCGGCCCGCGATGAACCTGTGGAGAAGACATCCGGGTGTCCGAACCGGTGACGCGCTGACCACCGGTGAGCGAACGGCCGATTACGTTCGGAACGGGATGGGTTCGACCCGTACCCGTTCATCCTGCTCAATCTGTTCCTGTCACTGATCGCCGAGCTTCAGGGAGCGATACTGCTGATATCGGCGAAGCGCGTAGATTCGGTGAGTAGCGAGGTTGCTGTACATACACTTTCGAATACTGCGCTGCTGCAGGACATGATCGAGACGAATACTGTCTTGATCGAATCGGTGGAGCAGTTGGCGGCGGAAATACACATGCACGTCTGCCCATCGGCGCATCGTCCCGGTGCCGGATCGGCGTTGTCGGTACCGAAATCGGTTACCAGCCAGGTCTCTCGACTGTGAGGCGAGCGAGTATCTCTCGCGCCCAGTTGCACACGAGGACCCAGTCTCTGAAGTCTCCGGCGATTGCGCCGGAGGCGGCGAATATCTGACGTTCCCCTACCGAAAGCCGTTCTGCATCCAGCTTTCCTGGAAACGTTCGGTGTGAGGTGGCATTCAATGCCGACACCGCGTGCGCGGCGTCGGAGGTGTCGTTGACCGGTCTGTCGCTCGAGTGCAGGGGGCCACAAGAGAACAACCACACGGGTGGGTGAGCCCACGTGGAGACCCTGGCGACCAAATCGTTGACGGCTGGAAGCCAGCGATCGGAGTAGACGGCGCTGCCGATGACCAGTGCGTCGTATCGGCTGACATCGATGACGGAGTCCGGAGAACGCATGTCGACCTCGGCACCCCCGTGCTGAAAAACCCTCGTCATCTCCTGCGCGAGCGACTCCGTCGCGCCGTGGCGTCCGGCCGTGGACACCAGAATGTTCATGGGTTCGCCCAATCCACGTCGCACATCATGCGTTGCAAGGCTCGAGGCGATTCGCGAGCACGGTCATGCGCCACCCGCGGAGAGCGACGAAGACACCGATTACACCGAAAAATGCTTGCAACCAACTTGTTTCGCCTATCACGGCGGGCTGAATTGCCACCCACGCGACGAGCAGCACCCCAGCCATGTGGGCGAGGGGGCCGGACTTCCCTCCCCCTGCGAAAGCCAACGCCGCCGCCATCCCCATCGGCACACCGACCACCAGAACCAAAGCGAGTCCAGCGAGTCCTGCACTCGACATCGGTAGTCGTGCCTGCGCATCGGCACCGAGATCGATCGCACCCGAAGCCAAACCGATCGCGCCGCCGAATGCGTTGATCGACACGCCAGCGCACACCGAACCGAGCCATGGCCATCGCCGATTCGGCACGGTGAGCACTTGCGTTGTAGGGATCATCGGTCCAGCTTGGCCGAGGTGCCACGAGCGAACTAGAGCACAAGGTCCCCGCTGTGCAGGGTGGTTCAGCGGCGCAAGAACGACTGCACAGCTCGGTGCTCCTGGCGAAGCGGTGCCGCTTCTGCGCGGCACGAACAACGGTCGGTTACGGCCACCGACGACATGACCGCGTCGATATGTTCACCGCAGCCGCCCCACCCGGTCTTGTGGCACTTCTGGCAGGTAACGGGGTAACACATGATTTTCTCCTCTACGGGTCGAATGAACTATCAGGCCGAGACGTGTGCGTCGGCCCAGGCGTTGTATCCGCCCACCAAGTCCGACACGTTCTCGAACCCCTGCGCACGCAGCAGCGAGGCAGCCACGCTCGAACGCCACCCGCCGGCGCAATGCACCACCACCGGTCTCCCGGTCGGAACGTCGTCGAGCCGAGTCCGCAACTGCGCCAGCGGGATCGCGATCGCACCAGGTATGGTGCCGAATTCGCGTTCACCGGGGTTGCGAATGTCGACCAGCGTCACCTCGTCTGCGGCGAGCAGTGCATCGAGTTGCTCGACGGTGGTGCGGGTTGCTGCCTCGACCAGCGCGGTCAGCCCCTCGGGGAACTGTCCGTCCCGGTCCACTGTGAGATAGCCGATCACATTGTCCGATCCAACCCTGGCCAAACGAAGTGCGGCCTCCTGTTCCTCGCCCGGGTATGCAATGAGGACGATGCGTCCGCCGATCTCCGCGACCATGCCGCCGGTCTCGGCGAAGCGACCGTCGAATCCCACATTGACCGACCCACGAAGGTGGCCGGCCGCGAAGTCGTCCACACTGCGCGCGTCGAGGACCCTGGTTCCGGCGGCCAGCTCCCCACCGACATCGTCCGGCGTCAAAGCCGGGATCGTGCGGGTCGGCGAGAGCAGTGGATGAACCTGCTTGTTCATCGCCGCGTCGGCGGAAAAGTACGACGGTGCCGCCGGTTGGCCCTCGGTGACCAGTGCAACGAAGGCGTCCTCACTCATCGGCTGTACCGAGGGGTTGGTCGCTCGCTGCTCGCCGATGGTGGACGTCAGCTCGGTGGACAGGTTCTTTCCGCATGACGAGCCGGCCCCGTGAGCAGGCATGACGACGACCTGATCCGGCAGTTCCAACAATGTGTTGTGCACTGTGCGATACATTGCCCTGGCGAGGTCGGTGGTGGATCCCTCTCCGAGGTTGACGAGATCGGGTCGCCCGACATCGCCGATGAAGAGGGAGTCGCCAGTGAGGACGGCAGCGGGTGTGGCCCCGGGGTGCTCACGAACCAGCACCGAGATCGACTCCCACGTGTGACCTGGCGTGGACAAGATCTCGAGTTCGACCTCGCCGAGAGACAGACGCTCACCGTCGCGCAGCCGCCTGATGGGATAGTCGGTCTCGGCAGCCTCACCGAAGCCGATCCAGGCACCGGTTGCGTCGACCAGTTCGAGGTGTCCCGAAACGAAGTCGGCATGAAAGTGAGTGTTGATGACGCCTTCGATCGTGAGACCGTGCTTCACCGCGTCGTCGAGATATTCGGCGATGTCGCGACGCGGGTCGACGACTATCGCGCGTCCGGTGCTCTGATCTCCGATCAGATACGAGGCATGAGACAGGCATTCGAGGTAGTACTGCTCGAGGATCACGGGTTCCTCCGTTCGAGAGTCGCCGGGCGAGTGTCGCGCGGTGGTAAACACAGTGTGCAATACCCCATAGGGTATGTCAAGTACCCCCTGGGGTATATGATCGAGGCAACGGATTGGAGCGGACGATGACCTTGATGCTGGCACTGGGATTCGGTGCGGCGATCGGAGTTCTGCTGGGCCTGCTCGGCGGCGGCGGATCCATCCTCGCGGTTCCGGTGTTGGTGTTCGGACTGGGATTGGGTATGGAGGAAGCTATCCCCGTCTCACTGATCGTCGTCGGCGCAGCCTCGGCCGTGGGAGTGATACCGAAACTGCGAGCCCACCGCGTCGAATGGCGACTGGCGGCCGTATTCGCTGCGACCGGTATTCCTGCAACGTTCGCCGGCAGCGCCATCGGCCGGTTGTTGCCGGAGCGCATACTGCTGCTCGGATTCGCAGCAGTGATGATCGCCGCGGGAGCTCGGATGCTCGCCGAGAAGGGCGACCTCGGAACAGCCTGCAAGACATCGACTTCGGGAATCAACTGGAGACACTGCGCACCTCGCTCGATTCCGGCGGGGCTGGCCGTCGGGTTCATGACCGGACTGTTCGGCGTGGGCGGCGGCTTCCTCATCATTCCGGTGCTGGTCCTGATGCTCGGCATAGAAATGTCGGTCGCGGTAGGTACCTCATTGGTCATCATCGTCGCCAACTCCGTCGCAGGCCTCTTCTCGCATCTGAGTGGTACGAGCATCGACTGGTCGATCACCCTCGCGTTTGCCGGTACCGCAATCCTCGGCTCCCTCTTGGCCGCACACTTCGGGACGCGACTCGACACAGCCCGACTGCAACGCCTGTTCGCATACCTGGTGTTCGCAGTGGCCGGGTACGTCATCATCGACGCCCTGCTCTTGAACTGACTCAGGTACGGCTGCGGCACCCCTGGCGCGGCGCAGCACATTTGGGTGTTTCGAGTTCTGCGCAACGGGGAACAGAGGTCGTGCAACGATCGGCACGACGCGAAACGGATCACGACGATGACAGATGACCAGGTCTGGCGCCTCAAGGGTGCGTGCATCGACGACATGGATGCCTACGACTCGCAACAGCTTCCTCGGCACGGACGCAAGCGAGCCGAACGAGCGTGGCGCTTGTGCGCCGACTGCCCGGTGTTGCGCAACTGTGCCGAGCAGACTGCCCGCGATATCGAGTCGGGGCGAATTCCGGTAGGTGTGGTCGTCGCCGGTGCTGCGTACCACGACAACGCGAGCAATGGCCGACGCACGGATGCGTACCGAACACTCGAGTTCCTCATCGGTCGCCCGCTGTCGAATCCCGCTGCTTGATAACCGTCAGGCAACAGATCGCTACATAGCCGATCACGACAACGGCTCTGTTCGACGCCGAATCGGCGGGTCGTCGCCGTGTCCGCCCAGGCCGCGAAGGCGCACGGAACAATAGAGCGCATGAATACAGGCGGTGCGCAGAACTCCGAGACTTCGGACGATGTTGTATCGGTGCTGAGCCAGCGAGCGCCGATAGAACAGGCAAAAGGGATGCTGATGGCGATTCATCGCATCGACGCCGACGCTGCGTTCGCTCGACTCGTCGAGGTGTCACAGCACAGCAACCGCAAGCTCAGGGATGTCGCTCAGGACTTCGTCGATCAGGCCTCGGCGAGCAACATCCGTTAGAGAAAACGGCCCCGCACGCTGTGGTTTCAACGTGCGGGGCCTGAGCAATGGGGCAGTCCGGACTGCGGCATCACCTTGGTGCGGTATGCCCTTCGTTGTCTGCCCGAAACATCACGATCATTCCGCTGCCTCGCGCTCGTCAGAACCGAGCCAGGATCGCACGCGCACAACGTACTACGGTCGCTCGGTCGTAGGACATCACGTAGTCGAACTCGCGCTCTGCGTCCACTTCACCACGGTGCAGATCGATGGCGGCGAGCACTCCGCAGAAATGCGGTCCGAGAACCACCACGTTCCACTCCTCGACGAGTGGATCCGTCGGATCGAGGGGCGCATGCACTACGCCCCCGTCCTGTACGTATCCCATCCCCACGCCGTAGACGCCTGCATACGATATCTGGTCGGCCGTCGACACCCAGCGGGCGCGAGTGGTCTCGGTGAAATGTTCCGACCTCTGAAAAGTACCGAGTATCAACGTTTCCGGACCCGATGCGGCCGCCTGCATCTCGAGTGACGTGCTCATCGCAACCAGCAGTCGCTTGGTGCTGCGTATGGGCGTCCTACCGCCGAACGCGATCGCACAGGGCGATTCGGCAGAAACGGACGGGGTGCTCCAGGTGGGGAACGGAGGCATCGCCTCGGCAGCGTCGGTCGGCAGCTCGTCGGCCGAGGGCGAGGCGGGGTACAGCTCGCCCACCCCGTACGTTGCCCCGAGACTCAAGGCCCGGATGCGATGCAACGGAGTGTCGACTCCGCTTGCCACGACCACAGCGCCCGTTCGTTCCACCTGAGCCGAAACCGCATGGGAGGTCCGCGCAGTCGTCAGGTCCGGACGAGCGGCCACCATCGATGCGGCGAAAATGATCACGTCCGGTTCGATGAGCGGTAACAGGGTCAACGATTGCGGCCGGCGGCCCACCTCGTCGACCGCGATCACTTTGCCTTCGAGCCGCGCTTTCTCGATTGCGGCGAGCGTGCGAGCCGGACTGTCCACCAGTGCCGCTTCGGTGACCACGACGATGTCGCGGCGCAACTGTTCTTCGGTCACCTCGTCTATGGCGGCGAGTGATTCCACATCCATGGAAACGAGCATCGGCAACGAGAACGAGGTGTTGATCCGAGCCACTCCCCAGGCGAGAACGTCGAGTTCCCGTTTGGCGTCCATTGCTCTGGCGGCACGCTTGAGCGCCTCGGCGCTGGCAAGCGGACCGTCAGCGGGCCCGCGTAATTGAACCTCGATCGCGGCGAGCGCACCGTTGTCCAGTCGGCAGACCGGGGCGAAATGCGGATGCACCGTCAATTCTCCCGTGTCCGTGTCGACTGTGGATCCTGCTTCTGACAGTGCAAACGTCACCCTTCGAGTCTGTCATGGAAGAGCCCACTCCGTCATACGGGTGCAGTTCGGTATTCAAACCTGTTTTCAGCTCCTGCTTTCACACGATGCTCGACGACGGAGGTGTCGCCCAGACGATCCCAACTATCTCGTTTGGGTAACGTTCGATATCGCTTCGATAACGCAGCGCTGCACGGCGAGCTCGGTGCGGCATATCCAACGACCGGGAAAAACGGGGCGAATGCCGGTGATACTCAGGGCTTTCGGAGTCGCCGCCCAATTCCGTTACCACTGCATACAACAAACATACCGACCGGCTTGTGACTTCTCACAGAGATCAAATGAACCATTTCCGACACCTGTTTCGTGGACCTAACGTCCTCCTCGGTTGCCGGACACCGGTGCCGCCGGATGCCGCCGAAGGGATCCGGAGTCGTCCTGGACTTGGAGGATCGATCGATGAAGCCCAACCCCTCGACCCGCTCTCGCACCATCGCCAGCGCAGTAGCCGCCCTTGCCATCGCGGGAGCGACGATCGGTGCCGCCAACGCCGGTGCCGCCACGATCTCACCGGCCGACACCGCATTCACGGCCCCCGGCACGATTGTCGTGAGCACACCGGCATCGTTCGGAGTGCCCGTCTCCTGCTCGATCAATCTGGTCGGATCCACCAGTCCCGACGGCTCCTCGGCGACGATCACCGACGCCCAGATCAGCGGATCGAACCGCCTGTGCAACCTGCCGGTGCTCCAGAATCTGCCGTGGACCCTCACCCCTACCAGCGCCACCACCGGCGAGGTCTCCAACGTGGGCTTCTCCCTCGTCGGATACAACTGCGGGCCTGCCACCCTCGCCGGATCGTTCGACAACATGACCAACACGCTGACGGCCACCAACCAGCCGATGTCCGGTAATTGCACGATCAACAGCCTGTCGGTTCAGCCCGATCCCGCATTCACCCTGTCCTGACGCCCTCCGCTCGCAGTCACATTTCATCGAAGGAGAACCTGTGAAAATCCGCAACAAGAGTGTCGTCACCATGGCGGCACTGGCATCGTCTGTTGCACTGGCAACAGTGGTGGCCGCCCCCGCCAACGCTGCCGACACGCTCCCCATCACGTTCCAGGCAGATACGACGACGGTCATCGCCAAGACCGGCCAGCCCGTGGTGTTCCCCACCACCGACTTGGTCACCGATGTCAACCTGGTCGGCGGAACGGTAACCGGATCACTCGATTTGCCGCAGGCATCGGCAAATCTCAAGCTCGGACCCGCAACGCTGGCGAAGTTCACCATCTCGATCATCGACGCATCGCCCGTGAGCGGCACCCTCGTCCAAGGGGGACCCGCCGAGGCTCCCACGCTGGATCTCGACGTACAGCAGAGCTTCAAGATCCGAATCGACTCGGTGAAGCCGCTGGGCATCGATACCGGATCGGCTGGTTCCGCGTCGCTCGATCTGATTCCCTCGGGTGCCAATTGCGTCACCGCCGAGACCACGGCCAACCTCACCGGTTCGCTCGACGCAATCGATCTGATCCAGAACAACCAGACCGATTCACACGTCAAGGGCAGCTACACGATTCCGCCGTTCCAGAATTGTGGCGCGTTCACCTCGGTGCTCAACGCGATCATCGCAGGCTCGGGCAACACCCTCGACGTGCATCTGACCAACCCGTTCTTCGACGTCGGAACCCAGGCAGCCATCGCCTCCAAGATGGCGAGCTAGAAGTACGTTCCGATCCCACGGCGGCGTCGATCGGTTCCGATT
>NZ_JBMIRQ010000081.1:0-714 GCF_049195265.1 Rhodococcus sp. MALMAid1271
CTCCTGGACGGCCTCGACGACATCGACCGCCGAGGCATCGACGGTATGGGTGGCACCGAGATCGACCGCCCAGTCGAGCTTGCCCTTGTCGCGATCGACCGCGATGATCGTCGACGCCCCGGCCAGCCGGGCACCGGCGATCGCCGCGTCACCGACTCCGCCGCACCCGATCACTGCCACCGAGTCGCCCCGCGAGATGTTGCCGGTGTTCATCGCCGCACCCAACCCGGCCATCACCCCACACCCGAGCAGCCCGACCACCGCCGGATCGGACTGCGGATCGACCTTCGTGCACTGGCCCTCGTGCACCAACGTCTTGTCCGCGAACGCACCGATACCCAACGCAGGCGAGAGCTCGGTCCCGTCCGCGAGGGTCATCTTCTTCGACGCATTGTGCGTATCGAAGCAATACCACGGCCTGCCCTTCCGGCAGGCCCGGCACTCCCCGCACACCGCCCGCCAGTTCAGCACCACCACATCACCGACCGCCACATGCGTGACCGCCGCACCGACCGACTCCACAGTGCCCGCCGCCTCGTGCCCGAGCAGAAACGGGAACTCGTCGTTGATCCCACCCTCGCGATAATGCAGATCCGTATGACACACCCCGCACGCCGCAACCGCGACCACCACATCGTTCGGACCCGGATCCGGGATCGTAATCGTCTCGATCGACACGGGCTCGCCCTTGCTCTTGGCAACGACTGCCCGGAC
>NZ_JBMIRQ010000082.1:0-1162 GCF_049195265.1 Rhodococcus sp. MALMAid1271
ACCTGGAGGTGCGCAAAAGGCGCACGACGGCTGGAGCCCGGTACGTTTGCTCGATGGACGGAACGGAACCCTCGTCGAAGGACGTCAAACGATGGCGGCAGTACCTCGCCGACGAGCGTGCGGAGGCCGCCGTCTATCGCGATCTGGCAGGTCGGCGTAGCGGCGAGGAACGCGAGATTCTGCTCGCGCTCGCCGACGCGGAAGGCCGCCACGAACAGCATTGGCGAAATCTGCTCGGCGATCGCGTCGGCATGCCACTCAAAGGCGACATTCGTACCCGGATCCTCGGCGTACTGGCGCGACGCTTCGGATCGGTGTTCGTACTCGCCCTCGCGCAACGCGCCGAGACCCGCTCGCCCTACGCGACCGACGCCGATGCCACCGACGCGATGACGGCCGACGAGCAGATTCACGCCGAAGTGATCCGGGCACTGGCTGCCCGTGGACGTAATCGACTCTCAGGCACGTTCCGCGCCGCGGTGTTCGGTGCCAACGACGGATTGGTGAGCAACCTCGCCCTGGTGCTCGGCATCAGCGGATCCGGGGTGTCCAACCAGATCGTGTTGGTCACCGGACTCGCGGGCCTGCTCGCGGGTGCGCTGTCGATGGGAGCAGGCGAATACGTCTCGGTGCGTTCGCAACGCGAACTGCTCGAGGCCTCCTCGCCCGACAGTGCCGCCAATGAGGCCGTTCAACACCTCGATGTCGACGCCAACGAACTCGCTCTGGTCTACCGTGCTCGCGGAATGACCCACGAGGAAGCCGACGCCAAAGCCGCGGACGTCATTCGACTCCTGCCCGCCGTCGAGGAACCGGACACCGACATCGACGAGCACCAATCCATCGGAACCGGACTCGGTGCCGCCGCAGCGAGTTTCTGCTTCTTCGCCTCCGGTGCAGTGATCCCGGTGTTGCCGTACCTGTTCGGTCTCGAAGGCTATGTGGCCCTTGCCGTCGCCGCAGTACTCGTCGGACTGGCGCTGATCTGCACGGGTCTGATCGTCGGCCTGCTCAGTGGAGGACCACCGATCAAGCGCGCACTGCGACAACTCGCCATCGGTTACGGCGCGGCGGGGGCGACGTACCTGCTGGGTATGGCATTCGGTGGGGGAGTGTGACCTCTGCCCCGTCGTGCGCCTTTTGCGTACCTCCAGGTACGCAA
>NZ_JBMIRQ010000084.1:0-605 GCF_049195265.1 Rhodococcus sp. MALMAid1271
GGAATATCCGAGGGCTGTCTGCATCGGTGGCTGAAGATCGCCGACCGCGACGACGGCATCGAACGAGGCACGACGCCGGCCGGCTTGGACGAGTCCGCCGAGCTACGGGAGGCCCGCAAACGGATCAAGCTCCTCGAGCAAGAAGCCGAGGTCATGCGCCGTGCGGTCGCCTACCTGTCCCGGGATGTCAACCCAAAATGATCTACCCGCTGGTCCTCGACCTTGCTGCCGACGGAGTCCCCGTCACAGTGACCTGCCGGGTGCTCGGATTCTCCACCCAAGCGTTCTACAAATGGAAGAAACAACCAGTCACACAACGTGATTGGGACGACGCGCATCTGATCAACATCGCTCGTGAAATCCACGCCGACGACCCGGCATTCGGCTACCGCTTCATCGCCGACGAACTGCCGGACCGCGGCATCACCGCCAGCGAGAACAGAGTCGCACGACTGTGCTCACAAGAACGGCTGTGGTCCGTGTTCTCCAAGAAGCGCGGCCTGAACAAGAAAGCCGGCCCGCCCGTCCACGACGACCTCGTCGACCGCCAATTCACCGCACAGGAACGCAACCAGATCTGGCTGACCGACATCACCGAGCACCGT
>NZ_JBMIRQ010000004.1:0-665 GCF_049195265.1 Rhodococcus sp. MALMAid1271
TCCGAGGGCTGTCTGCATCGGTGGCTGAAGATCGCCGACCGCGACGACGGCATCGAACGAGGCACGACGCCGGCCGGCTTGGACGAGTCCGCCGAGCTACGGGAGGCCCGCAAACGGATCAAGCTCCTCGAGCAAGAAGCAGAGGTCATGCGCCGTGCGGTCGCCTACCTGTCCCGGGATGTCAACCCAAAATGATCTTCCCCCGCAAGCGGGAGGTGCCCCCACCGCTGGTCCTCGACCTTGCTGCCGACGGGGTACCCGTCACAGTGACCTGCCGGGTGCTCGGATTCTCCACCCAAGCGTTCTACAAATGGAAGAAAAAACCAGTCACACAACGTGATTGGGACGATGCGCATCTGATCAACATCGCTCGTGAAATCCACGCCGACGACCCGGCATTCGGCTACCGCTTCATCGCCGACGAACTGCCGGACCGCGGCATCACCGCCAGCGAGAACAGAGTCGCACGACTGTGCTCACAGGAACGGCTGTGGTCTGTGTTCTCCAAGAAGCGCGGCCTGAACAAGAAAGCCGGCCCGCCCGTCCACGACGATCTCGTCGACCGCCAATTCACCGCACAGGAACGCAACCAGATCTGGCTGACCGACATCACCGAGCACCGTACCGACGAAGGCAAGCTCTACCTCTGCGCCATCAAAGACCTG
>NZ_JBMIRQ010000035.1:0-85446 GCF_049195265.1 Rhodococcus sp. MALMAid1271
CATGACGATGCCGTGGCGGTTCTCCTCGGCGGTCCACCGGCCGACCCAGGTTCCCCATGCACCGTCCTGGGAGAAGTTCTCGGCGATCTCCCGGTGGTAGGAGGGCAGGTTGTCCTCGGTGAGCAGGTTGGTGATCATCGCCGCCTGCGCGACATCGGAGAGCTTGGACTGCTCGGGGTCGTAGTCCTGGCCACCCAAGGCAGCGAAATTGCGGCCTTCGTCCCACGGCACGTAGTCGTGGGGATGCCATTCCCGCGCCATCGACATGTGACGGTTCACGTTGTCCTCGGCAGTGGGCACCAGCTCCTGCAGAAGCTCGAGCTGTGTCAGATCCCTCGCCATTAGATCGCCTCCATAGATTGCGTACGACCGGTCTAGCTTACGGCACCGTAGGTTCGGTGTGAACCGTCTCGTGCCTGTTCACCTGCTGTTCCGGCGATCGTGATGTCCGATGCCGATCGACTCGAACGTCCTCGTTCGTCGATCTCTCGCTCGGCCTCCGCGACTGCTGCGGCCCCCCTGCACGTCGCTTCGTTTCGGCCGATCGTTACGTCCGAGTGTACGTACCCGGCAGGTGTGATCACCGTTACCGGAGTTGCCTGTGGTGCCCCCAGTAGGACTCGAACCTACGACCTGCGGATTAAAAGTCCGTAGCTCTACCAACTGAGCTATAGGGGCGCGGCTCGAAAGTGTATCGGGCCGCGCAGTACTGACCGACATGTACCCCCGGCAGCAGTTCTACCGGGTCAGCGACCGAAGCTGCTGCATCCGCTCGGTGCGGGAATGCCTGCCAGTCGATCGTCGATCCAGGAGTAGGCACCGGGGATTCCGGTGAGTGCGACGACGAGATGCTCGCCGACGTACTCCTCCAATCGGACGCGTGCACCGTTGGCGCACCATTCGTCGTAGAGGGTCTCCGGTCCTTGCTTGGGGATCCAGAATTCTTGTTGCCCGTGGTAGATGAATATGGGCGCGGAGGGTGTTCTGTTTCCGCCCATGCGGGTCGCTGCGATGATCTCTTCTGCGATCGGGGTGCGGTCGACGTCCGGTATGTCCGACAGGGCCTGTGCCGGGATGGGTGCGACGATCCCGCCGGGAGCGGTGAGGTAGATGCACATGTCTTTGGCGATGGTGGCCAGGCGCAGCCCGTTGGCGTTCATCAGCGTGAACATCTCGGGATACTCCCTGGCGACTCCGAGCGTGGCGGACAGGAACAGGGTCGAGCCCACCGTTCCGTTGAGCGAACGGAGGAGAATGCGGTAGTCGGTGGGGGCCCCGCCGAAGGCCACGCCGACGAGATTGACGTCCGGTGCGTAGGTGGGAGCGAGCTGCGCGGCCCATCCTGATGCGATGGCACCTCCGGAATATCCGGTGGCGGCGATGGGCGACTGCGCCGGTAGGCCCAGTTGGGGCAGCGCAACCATCGCGCGAAGCGCGTCCAGAATGGCGTGCCCCGCCATCGGCCCGGCCGCGTATCCCTGGCGCGGGCCCTGATGGTCGGTGACCACGACGGCGTAGTTCTTCCTCAGGAACGACTGCACCGGAACGATCTCGGGGGCGATGCCACGGGGGAGGGTCCACGACGGAGCGCACGTGTTTCCTAGTGAGTCGATGGCCATGTTGTACGCCACTACCGGTCGGCTTCCCGGGCCCGTCCACGGGGCTGTCGGCACGATGACGGTGGTCACTCCCGCGACGGGCCGATCCTTGGAATCGTTGGTGCGGAACAGGATCTGCGTCGACGTCACCGGTGTGAGCAGTGGTCCGACCTGCACGGTTCGGGTTGCCAACACCGACCCCGGCGGGCGTTGTTCGAACCCTGCGGGTGGATCGAACCACGGTTCACCCAGCGGGGTCGGTAGGTACAGGGCTGGATCGGCAACGGGTGCAAGGAAGTTGCCGATGGGGTCCGCTGATGCGGTGCCTGCGGCCGACAGCGTGAGGATCGACGCTGTGAACAATGCTGTCATGGAACGGAATACGCGAACCGCCACTGTCATTGCGCTCACTCGTCTCCGATAGGCAAAGCAGGATGTGTGATTCAGATCACACTAGACGGACGCGGGTGGCAGGAGTGTCTTCTCGTGGAGAACGTGTTGAAACCGTTACCGATAGGCGCGCCTTCGATATGCATTATCCGGCAAAGCATTTCGAAATGAAGCTCAAAATCGCATTGGCAACGTGTTGTCGTGCAACATATTTGACATGCTAAGAAGGATGGCGAAGGATCTCGAGACGAGATCCGTTATGGGCAAATGTAATTCGGCTTTCAAGCGAAATCGAGTGATATGCCCGGGAGTGTACGAGCGAAGCGTCGATCGATCGATTGTCGATGCGCGGATCGGGCTTTGTGTGTGGTTTCGGCTCGGAACTCGGCGACGGGTTCGGTGGAGTACGCCAGGGTGCGCCGCTCGGCCGGGCGGAGTGGGTCGGAGAAACGAAAAGAGGCTCGAGTGCGCACCCCCTGCAGCGCACTCGAGCCGCGGATATCATACCACCAGGCTTGTTTCTATTGTCTAAGCAAATTTTAGGTCGGCTCAGCGGGTCGAAGCGAACCGCAGGTGAGTCGCTACGCGTGTCGTTCGGGTGACGTACTCTCTATCTGTAATACCTGTGGATACGCAGGGGGGCTTGGGCTCGGAGGCACTGACTAAATGGCACAACAGGAGCGCGCACGGCGGACCCGGGCGGCCATAGTAGAGGCGGCGGCGGCGGAGTTCGCCAAGCGTGGATATGCGGCAGCATCGGTCAACACCATCTTGGAAGGCTCGAACGCCACCAAGGGTGCGATGTACTTTCATTTCCAATCGAAGGAGGATCTGGCCCGAGCGGTTCTGGCTGCCGGGTTGGATCGATACGTCGCCATCAGCGAGAAGTGGGTCGACACCACCGCGCATCCGTTCTATGTCATTCGCGGCATCGTGGACGACATAGCGCTGAACTTTCAGCACGACGTGATCGTGCGCGCCGAGTTCCGGCTGATCGTCGAACCCGAGTTCTATGCGGAGGTGCACTCGGGCGGCGGCCGCGTGTGGGGGGCTCAGGGGCACAAGCAGGCAGAGCGCGCCCTTGCGATGGGAGATCTCAAGCCGCAGTTCGATGCCGACAAGTTCATTCGAGTGCTCGCTGCCTCGATGGCCGGTCAGCGCTACATGTCGGATCTGGTTGCCGACAACGCGGATCTGCGTGAACGGTTCGAGGAATCCGTAGAGGTCGTTCTGTTGGCGATGGCCTCGGACCGTTGGCTCGCCGAACTCGAGCTGCACGGGTGGGAACAGTTCGGCGAAAACTATGCCGAGAATGCCTCTGACCTGCCGGTTTGAGATTTGCTGCGGAAGTGTCCTAAGCTATCCCAGCTCCCAACGGAACGCCGTTGAGGGTAACGTCGGAGCAGTTCGGCGGGCCCCCTTCGTCTAGCGGCCTAGGACGCCGCCCTTTCAAGGCGGTAGCGCGGGTTCGAATCCCGTAGGGGGTACGTAGGAAAAGATCGGATTGACAATCCGGTCTGCGGTACAGCATTCTTCATCTCGCACTTCGCGAGACGCGGATTTGCAGTTCGGAGAGTTACTGCGCTAGAAATAGCGCGGAAACAACAGCAAGGCCCTGTGGCGCAGTTGGTTAGCGCGCCGCCCTGTCACGGCGGAGGTCGCGGGTTCGAGTCCCGTCAGGGTCGCAACATCGGTGAGAAATCACCGACATTGCGATGGCATTGAAGTACCGGTGCCGCCCGGCCAGGTAGCTCAGTTGGTACGAGCGTCCGCCTGAAAAGCGGAAGGTCGCCGGTTCGATCCCGGCCCTGGCCACCATAGTTTTGTCGTCAGCGCATCGGTGCCGATCGAAATGTACGAGTAAGGCCCCTCCCGCACCCGGGAGGGGCCTTACTCGTGGTCACCACACCTGTGTCCGGTGACGACCGTGCGCGTCGAGCGCTATGGTCGACACCGTGGATGTGATCGATCGAGCGCAAGAGGATCTGGCGCGTGGAGACAGCCTCGCTGCCCGAGATCGGCTGATGTCGGCTCTGGTGCGCAACCCGGCCTCGCCCGGCGTCCTCGAGTTGCTCGCGTACACGCATCTTGTGCTCGGTGATCGTGCGGCCGCCGGTGCTGCATGGTTCCTCACCGACAAGTCCGACGACGATCCGACGGCCTCGGCTGCGTTCGCCGCTCTGGAAGCGCAGTGCCGGTCGCCGCTCGCTGTGGCCCGAGCCCTCCCCATCCACGCTCCCTCCGACTGGTATCCCACCCGGGCCAGAAACCGGCTGGAGCGGCTCGAAGCCGCGATCGAAGCCAACGGCCAACACTGGTTCCCGCCGCGTGACGTCGTCTACTTCGACGAGGACGGACTGAACTCCGACGACTTCTACGACGCCGAGGTGGACCAGGACGACGACCGGGCTCGCGGTGGTTCGAGCTACCGCTCGGTGCGACAGCGCGCGATCGCAGCGACCATCGTCATCGCCATCGTTGCGACCTCGGCATCGGTTGTTCTGGCCCTCGTCTTCGGCTGACACCATCCGAGTACGAATGCCGGGCGCGGAGCGTAGAGTCGCCACAGAAATTCATGCCGACGACCGAGAACGAGTTCTTTGATGGGCACAGCGAACGGCATACCGTCACCGGCACCGAGGGACGACAACTATGCCGTCAACCTCGAACAGGCGAGAGTGTTCGCCAGGGGGCTGGCCGAGCACATAGAAATCTGCTCGACGGCCATCGAAAGTGCGCAGTCCAAGGCATTTCGAGCGCGTGCGGATCGCGCCGAATCCCGAGCCCGCGCCTTCGAGGCGGAGGCGTCGACGCTCCGGACCGAGCTCTACGAGATGTACCGGCACATCGATGCGATGACAGCGCGGTTTCCAGAACTACGCAACGACCCGGCCGTGCGCGGCTAGATCCGTCCGTCGATCACACCGCAGCGGTATCGGTGACCACGCCGAACGTGGCATCCGCGCCGCGACGGCCGAGAGCAGAGCCCCACACCGCGTACACCGCATCCAAGGTGGAGGATCGCTCGACATCGCGGCCCTCCGCGACGGTGATGAGAGTGCGCGAGAGCTCGAACAAACTGACCCGGTGTTGTTTGGCGGTCCGGAACAGCTCGTCTATGGCGTCGGCGACGGACCCGCCGTGAATGCCGACGAGCACTCCGGTCGCGATATCCACGTCGGTGCGAGACGCAGGTGAATCGGGCAGTCTGTCGGTCATCTTTTTCCTCGAGATGGTGTGGTCGGTGCGGATGACCGAAGCGAATTCTGGCGTCGAGCGGGCTTCACTGTCTCACACGGAAGTGACATTTCATACCATCGGTTTTGCCCGCACATGCATCCGCTCGCCCTGGGGGCCGAACAGGCTCAGTAGCTCGACCGGGCGAGGTCCGACGGCACCGAACCAGTGCGGCACTCGGGTATCGAACTCGGCCGCTTCGCCGGGCTTCATCGTCAGATCGTGCTCGCCGAGGATCAGTCGCAGGGTGCCGTCGAGGACATAGAGCCACTCGTAGCCCTCGTGCACCTTGGGGCTCGGCTCTGCGTCCGTGGGCCGGACCAGGAGCTTGAACGCCTGCAGGCCGCCGGGGCGCAAGGTCAGGGGAAGAATGGTCACGTTCTCGCGGACGGTGGCCGTCGTGCGCACTCGGGGGTCGGCGACGGGCGGCGCTGTCACCAGGTCGTCGAGCGCCATCTGGTGGGCACGCGCGATCGGCCACAGGAGTTCGAGGCTCGGTCTGCGGTCGCCCGATTCGAGTCGCGACAGGGTGCTGATCGAGATTCCTGTCGTCTCCGACAGCGCAGTGAGGGTGGTGTTCTTCTGCATCCTGATGCGTTTGAGGCGAGGGCCGAGGCCGGCGAGCACATCGTCGAGGCTGATTGCTGCTTCCGTCATCTCTTTATTGCAGTTTCAGCAATCAGGTTTGTCAAGAGGAAGAATTTCGATCCGTCATTCGGACGGCGGATGCAGAGTCCGGTTGCTCTGGAACGTCCGCATCACGCCACTGAGCGGATCGCGGAACTCGATCGAGCTCGCCAGCAACCGAAGGGGGTCGGAGTAGTCGTCATCGGCGACCTCGCGGAACGACGGGTAGAAATTGTCGCCGACGATGGGAATCCCCAACGAGCACAGATGTATCCGCAGCTGATGTGTCTTTCCGGTATGGGGATGAAGTCGATATCGACCGTACGGGCCCACCGTGTCGACGAGTTCGATGCGAGTCTCGGCGTTGGGCTCGCCCGGCACCTCGCGGGCCTGAAGAACGCCGCGTTCCTTGATGATTCGACTGCGTACCGTCAGCGGAAAGTCCACGTCGGGTGCCAGGGGCGCGATCGCGTCGTATCTCTTGACGATCGTGCGTTGAGCGAACAGCTCCTGGTAGGGCCGGCGTGCCTGCGCTCTGACGGTGAACACGAGGACGCCGGCGGTGAGCCGGTCCAGCCGATGCGCCGGGCTCAACTCGGGTAGGTCGAACCGTCGACGCAACAACACCAGAGCGGACCGTGCGATATACGCACCGCGTGGCGTAGTGGCCAGAAAATGCGGCTTGTCGACGACGAGGATGTTCTCGTCGCGGTGAAGTACGTCGAGGGAGAACGGGACCGTCGGCTCCACCGGTGGGTCCCGATAGAGGTAGATATCCGCCCGAGGCCGCGCGATGGTCGCCGAATCGATGGGAACCCCTGCGGCGTCGACGATCTCCCCACCTGCGACCTTCTCGGTCAATCTGGCGGCGTCCCGAGGGAACCGGGCGCGCAGATACTCGAGCACCGTGATCCCGGTCCCTGTGGCGGTCTGACCCACCGTGTCGGGCATCCGTACCCGGGTGGGGTCGAGGCCGTCGCGTAACGGCAGGGGAGCGGTGGGCATGCATCGACTGTAATCGGTGGCGCAGGGAAACACCCCGGTCGGCAAGTGCCGACCGGGGTGCTTCACAGTGGTGGAACCGTGGGGTCCGAATCAGATGGTGACGACCATCTTGCCGGTGTTCTCGCCCTTCATCAGGCCGATGAACGCCGCAGGCGCGTTGTCGAGACCGTCGACGACTGTCTCGTCGAATTCGATTGCGCCACTGCCCAGCCACTCGGTCATCCTGGTACGGAACTCACCGGTGAGGTGCGCGTACGAGCCGACGATGAAGCCCTTGAGTGTCAGCTCTTTGCCGATCGCCAGAGCGAGGTTGCGAGGTGCCGGGGTCGGTTCGGTCGAGTTGTACTGAGCGATGGCTCCGCACATGGCAATCCGGCCGTGCTTGTTCATCGATCCGATGGCCGCCTCCAGATGCTCGCCGCCGACGTTGTCGAAGTACACGTCGATTCCGTCCGGTGCGGCCTGCCGCAGCTGCTCGGCCACCGGGCCGTCGTGGTAGTCGAACGCCGCGTCGAATCCGAGCTCGAGCAACCGCGCCACTTTGGTGGGAGAGCCGGCACTACCGATGACGCGAGATGCGCCGAGCGCCTTGGCGATCTGGCCGACGAGCGATCCCACCGCACCGGCTGCGCCGGAGACGAACACGACATCGCCCTTCTCGAACGAGGCCACCTCGGTCAATCCGGCATATGCGGTCGTGCCCGTCATTCCTAGTGCGCTCAGGTAGGCCGAGGCCTTGGCTGCGCCGAGATCGACCTTGCTCGCGCCCGCGGCCGGGACGATCGCGAGATCGCGCCAACCCTTGCCGTGTACGACGGCGTCGCCGACCGCGAATCCTTCGGCCTTGGACTCGATGATCTCGCCGACTGCGCCACCGTCGAGCGGTGCGTCGAGCTGGAACGGTGGGACGTAGGATTTCACGTCGTTCATTCGCCCACGCATGTACGGATCGACCGACATCACGAGGTTGCGGACGAGGATCTGCCCGTCAGCGAGTTCGGGGAGGTCGACGACCTCCGCGCGAAAGTTGTCTTCGGTCGGCCAGCCTTCTGGGCGGGACGCGAGGTGAATTTCGTGTGCCTTCATGGTGTTTCCTCTTACTCGTCTTCGGTGACTGTGACGGTGACGTCGATGTTGCCGCGGGTGGCGTTGGAGTACGGGCAGACCTGGTGGGCCTTGTCGGCCAGGGCCTGGGCTTGCTCGCGGTCGAGGTTCGGCAGCGTCACCTCCAGGGTGACGGCCAGCTGGAATCCGCCTGCATCGTTGGGGCCGATGTCGACGCGAGCGCCGACGGCCGAATCGGTGATGTCTGCCTTGTCCTGACGCGCCACCAGCTGCAATGCGGAGTGGAAGCAGGCGGCGTATCCGGCGGCGAACAGCTGCTCGGGATTGGTGCCGTTTCCAGTGCCGCCCATGGCTTCCGGGATGGCGAGGTCGAGGTCGAGACGTCCGTCGGAGGTGCGGGCGTTGCCGTTGCGTCCCTCGCCGGTGGCGAGGGCCTCGGCGGTGTAGAGGGTCTTCATGATGCTCCTTCTGAGGTGCTCGAATCGGTGTGATGCAGAGCGTTGGTCAATGCGTCGAGCGCGTTCTTGAGCGCGACCAACTCCTCGACGCCCATGCCGGTCTTCTCGGCCAGCTTGCGCGGGATGTCCAACGCTTTCGCGCGCATAGCGCTTCCGGTCTCGGTGAGGTGGATCTCGACGCGGCGTTCGTCGGTGCTCAGGCGTCGGCGCTCGATGAATCCGAGACCTTCGAGTCGCTTGAGCATCGGCGACAAAGTGCCGGTGTCGAGATCGAGTTCGGCGCAGATGTCCTTGACGCCGCGCCCGTCCTGTTCCCACAGCACCAGCAACACCAGGTACTGCGGGTATGTGACGCCGAGCTCGTCGAGCATCGGGCGATACACCGCGGTGGTAGCCCGCGATGCGGAGTACAGCGCGAAGCACACCTGACGGTCGAGTGCGAGTTCGTTGCCCATGCGAAGAACGGTAGTACACGTTTTAGTTGTGCGCAACCTACCTTTTTCTCGGGTCAGCTCTGCAGGGCGTTCTTCAGGCCATCGAGCACGATCGTTGCCGCCGTCGGACCTGCATTGAGGTACCACGGATCGTGGTCGACGCGAACGATGTGGTTCTCGGTGGCCGCGCTCATTCCAGTCCACAGCGGGTTCGTCGTGTACGACGCGGCGCTCGAATCGGCTCCGGCGTCCTGGCTCGACACGAACACCCAATCGGCGTTGGCCAGTTGGATCTCCTCCTCGCTGAAGTCCTGCGAGGTCTTGGCGAACTGCTGACTTTCCGGTCGGGCCAGGCCTGCGTCCCAGGCGATGAAGCCGGCGAACGACGCGATGCCGAACACCCGCGCGCGGTCTGCGGTGAAGCGAACGAAGGAGACCGTGGGTGCGCCACTGCCGGCAAAGGACTCACCCAGTGCCGCCGCGTCCGAGGTGAAGGTGTCGATCACGCCCCTGGCCTGTTCGGTCCGGCCGAGCGCGTCGGCGAGCAGCACGAAGTCCTGCTTCCAGTTCACTCCGGTGCCTTCGGTGAGCACGGTCGGTGCAATGGTCGCCAGCGTCGAGTAGATATCCCCCGAGCCGGTCTCGTTCGCCAGGATCAGGTCGGGTTCGATCGCGGCGATCGCCTCGATGTCGACCTCCTGCCGGTTACCCACGTCGACGAACTGCGTCATCTGATCCGCGTACTGAGGGAACGAGAAGCTGATGTAGTCCGGGACCAGTTCTGCACCGCTGCCGTAGGCCACCCCGGTGGGGACGACGCCCAGTGTCAGGGCCGCGTCGAGCTGACCGGTGGCGATGACGACGATCTTCTTCGGTTCGGCAGGGATTTCGGTGGAACCGCCGAAATGGCCTACGGTGCGCGGAAATACGCCGTCGGCGGCTCCCGAGCCCATGCCGTCGGGGATGTCGGTCGGCCCTGGTGCGAGAGCGGCGGCGTCGTCGGATGACGCAGTGCTGCCGGGAGGGGTGGCCGTCTGCTCGGCCGTGCTGCCGCACGCGACTGTGGTCACGGCGGTGACCGCGGCAATGGTTGCGGACAGGAGTAGGCGCTTCACTGTTGTTCTCTTTCACCGGACGGGGATAAGGAAGGCAAGCCTAGCCTGTATCCGGCCGAGCTGGTGAGCGGAACTTCGCCGCAGAGCACGAAGTTCCGCTCACCCGCGGTCAGCGAAGCGCCGCAGCCGCCTGCACCACATGTGTCAGTGACCGTTCGATCTCGGCCACCCCGCGGGTCTTGAGTCCGCAATCGGGATTGACCCAGAGACGCTCGGCAGGAACAGCTCTCAATGCCGCACGCAGCGACTCGGTGATCTCGTCGACGCTCGGCACCCGTGGTGAATGGATGTCGTACACGCCGGGGCCGACGCCGAGATCGAATCCGACGGAGTTGAGGTCGTCGAGTACCTCCATGTGCGAGCGAGCCGCCTCGATGGATGTCACGTCCGCGTCCAGGGCCACGATCGCGTCGATGATCTCACCGAACTCCGAGTAGCACAGATGGGTGTGGATCTGCGTTTCGTCGGACACGCCGGATGTCGCGATCTTGAACGAGTGCACTGCCCACTCCAGGTACGCAGCCGTATCGATCGCGCGCAACGGGAGTAGTTCGCGAAGGGCCGGTTCGTCCACCTGGACGATGCGGATGCCCGCTGCCTCCAGGTCGACGCTCTCGTCTCGAACAGCCAGGGCGATCTGGGCCGCGGACTCGGCGAGCGGCTGGTCGTCGCGCACGAACGACCACGCGAGAATCGTGACCGGCCCCGTCAGCATGCCCTTGACCGGCTTGTCGGTGAGGGACTGAGCGTAGGTGATCCAGTCGACGGTCATCGACTGGTCACGGCTGACGTCACCGAAGAGAATCGGCGGACGTACACACCGAGAACCATACGATTGGACCCAACCGTTGGTCGTTGCCGCGAAACCGTTCAGCTGCTCGGCGAAGTACTGCACCATGTCGTTGCGCTCGGGCTCACCGTGCACCAACACATCGAGACCGATGTTCTCTTGTAGCGCAATGGTATTGGCGATCTCGGACTGCATCCGGCGCACGTACTCGGCGTCATCGATCTCACCCGAGCGGTGCGCGGCCCGCGCGAGTCGAATCTGCGTGGTCTGGGGATACGATCCGATCGTGGTGGTCGGCAGTGCCGGCAACTCCAGCCCCTCGGCCTGTGCCCTGCGGCGTTGCTCGGCCGGGGCGCGGTCGACGCGGATGCCCGAATCCAGTCGGGTCCGCACGGCTGCGTCGTGGACGCGCGGGTCACGGCGACGGCTCTCGCGTGCAGCACGCGCCTCGTCGAGCTCGGCGGACACCGAGTCGATGCCCTCGCGCAGCGCGCGTGCCAGCACCGTCACCTCGGTGACCTTCTCGGCTCCGAACGCCAACCACGACCGGAGCGGATCGACGATATCGGTCTCGGCCGCGAGGCTGTACGGAACATGAAGCAGCGAGCAGGAACTCGATACCGCGAGCGCTCCGACGCTGCCGAGCAGCCTGCCCAGAGTCGCGAGCGCTCGGTCCAGATCCGTTCGCCAGATGTTGCGCCCATCGACGATGCCCGCCACGATGCGCTTGTGCGCGAGCGCAGGCACGCCGGCAATCTGCTCGACGGTGCCCGGTACCGTCACGTCGATCGAGAGCCCTTCGACCCCGGTCGATGCGAGCGCGGGTAGCGCGGCGCCGAGATCGCCGAAGTACGACGCCACCAGAATGGCCGGCCTGGTCTCGAGGGCGCTGAGGTAGTGGTAAGCCTGCGTGGCGCAGTCGATCTCGTCCGAGGTGCGATCTGCAACGAGCGCAGGTTCGTCCAGCTGAACCCACTCGGCACCGGCAGCGGCCAAGTGCGTCAACAGCTCTGCATACAGCGGCAGGATCTCGTCGAGTCGGTCCAACAGCGGGGCTCCGCTGCCGACAGCCTTCGACAGCAGCAGGAACGTCACCGGCCCCACCAGCACGGGTCGAGCCGGAACGCCCAGCGCGCGCGCCTGTTTCAGCTCGTCGAGGATCTTCTCCGGATGCAGGGAGAACACCGTGTCCGGTGCGATCTCCGGGACCAGATAGTGGTAGTTGGTGTCGAACCACTTCGTCATCTCGAGTGGTGCAACCGTGTCGTTGCCGCGGGCCGCGGCGAAGTACCGGTCCAGTTCGTTCTCGATGTCCTGCACCCGTTTCGGTAGCGCGCCGAGCATGACCGCGGTGTCGAGGATGTGGTCGTAGTACGAAAAGGTGCCTACCGGAACGGAGTCGAGGCCGGCCGCGAGCAAGCCCCTCAGATTGTCCTCGCGGAGCCTTTCGGCCACCGATTCGAGAGCGGACGCATCGAGTGCGCCTGCCCAGTAGGACTCCACAGCTTTCTTCAACTCGCGCTTCGGTCCGATTCGGGGGGACCCGAGGATCGTGGTGGTGAATTCGAATGTCACGTCGTGTTTCTCCAGGTACGTCACAGGTGGGTGGCACACCACCGAGCGTGCGAGAACCTGAGCCCCATGCGTCGGCATACGCCGAACAAGCTGCAGGTCTACTCGCCCATTCCACGGGGCGGTGAACCGCTACGCGCGGCGCGCGCAGCACAGGAGGCAGGTATTCGGACTCACAGGCACGTGATCGGAGATCACACCTACTGGCCGTCGCTTCCCAGAGAGGCTTCTCCAGTGCTCGTTGACGGCGGTCGTTCCTGCATACCGCTGCGGGACAGTCCCGGATTCTCACCGGGTTCCCTCTCACGACGCGCAAGACATCAACGCATCGCTTCGACGCCGTGGTGAACTTCGGGGCTCCTCGTGACCACCCGGCGAACCGACTGCAGGGACGAGCATAGATGCCGTCGCCGACGGTCTGTTACGGTACATCCCATGCAGCGCACGTATTTCTGGTTTAGCAGGCCGGCCCCGGGTGGGTCAGCCAGCGACGCCATGCGCTGACCTCCACCCCACGAGCCGGATGCAGACCGGCTCGAAGTGCGCGTGGAGCATGAGGGCCGGCCCGAGAACAGGAACGCCCTCTCATGACACTCTCTCTCGAAACCCCATCGCTCGACGATCAGCGAACGATCAGCATCAGCCCGCTGGCAGCGCCGTCGGTGCTGCGCCGCGAACATGCCGTCGACGATGCGATCTCGGCCACGGTCCGTACCGGCCGCGCCGGAGTCGTCGACGTTCTCGACGGCCGTGACGATCGCCTGATCGTCGTCGTCGGACCGTGCTCGGTGCACGACACCGACGCTGCTCTGGACTACGCCCGGCGTCTGGCGACCATCGCGTCCGAACTGGGCGATCGACTGCACATCGTCATGCGTGTCTACTTCGAGAAGCCGCGGACGACGCTCGGTTGGAAAGGTCTGATCAACGATCCGCACCTCGACGGCAGCTTCGATATCAACTCGGGCCTGCGGGTGGGGCGTCAACTGCTGCTCGATATCTCCGCCCTCGGTCTGCCGGTCGGGTGCGAGTTCCTCGACCCGATCACCCCGCAGTACATCGCCGACCTGGTCAGTTACGGTGCGATCGGAGCACGGACCGCGGCGAGCCAGGTGCACCGTCAACTGTGCAGTGCACTGTCGATGCCGGTGGGAATCAAGAACTCGACCGAGGGCGACATTCAGGTGGCGGTCGATGGAACGCGAGCCGCTGCGGCGAGCCACGTGTTCCCCGGAACCGACCTGGACGGCCAGGGTGCTTTGATCCGCACCGTCGGAAACCCGGACTGCCATGTCATACTGCGCGGCGGCGTCGACGGGCCGAACTACGATGCCGAGTCGGTTGCCGATACCGTCGCACGACTACGTAAGTCGGGTTTGCCGGAACGTGTGGTCATCGACGCCAGCCACGGCAACAGCCGCAAGGACCACAACAAGCAGGTCGACGTGGTCACCGACGTGGCCGCCAGGGTTGCAGCGGGTGAACACGGGATCGTCGGCCTAATGCTCGAGAGCTTCCTGGTCGCCGGGCGTCAGGATCTCGAACTCGGCCGTCGCGAGGATTTGGTGTACGGGCAGTCCATCACCGATGCCTGCCTCGACTGGGACACGACGGCAACACAATTGAGGGTATTGGCCGCGGCCGTCGAGGAGCGTCGAAGCGCGCGCGCCGAGTGACCGAGGACCCCGCGCGTCGGCGAAGGGTGTTTCAGCGAACCCCGCGTGGTCGGAACTGCACGCTGATGCGTGGGCCGACCGCGCGGGTCGACTTGGGGATGGCGTGTTCCCACGTTCGTTGACACGAGCCGCCCATCACCACCAGGTCGCCGTGGCCGAGTGTGAATTTCAGCGACGAGCCGCCACCGCGAGGTCGGAGCAGGAGTTGCCTCGTGGCACCGAGCGATACGATCGCCACCATCGTGTCCTCGGTGGCGCTGCGTCCGATGTTGTCTCCGTGCCAGGCGACGCTGTCGGATCCGTTGCGGTAGTAGCACAGTCCGGCGGTGGCGAAGGATTCGCCGAGCTCGCTGCGGTAGTGATCGTCGAGAACATCGCGTGCGGTGTACAGCGCGGTATCCGGCCAGCGCTCACGCTCGGCGTAGAACCGAACCAGACGCGGCACGTCGACCACCCGGTCGTACATCTGCCTGCGCTCGGCGCGCCAGTCGACGGCGTGTACGAGTGAATCGAACAAGTTGGTATCGGACAACCAGCCCGGACGCACGTCCACCCAGGCTCCGCGGGTCAGCTCACGGCGGGTGACCGAATCCAGCGTTCCGACGCCACCGTCGTCCTCACCGAACAACGAGCCCTGCATCGCGATCGACATGACATCCACCGTATCGAACAGGTGTTCCCATTTCCAGTGAGCGGAGTTCTGCGTCGGCTGAGCTACAGATATGCGCTGTTACCGATATGCGCTGGGAGTCTGGCCGGTCCAGCGTTTGAAGGCTCGGCGGAACGCACTCGGCTCGGAGAAACCGAGACGGGTCGAGATGTCGTCGACGCTGTCGCCGCGGCTGAGTCCGGATATCGCTGCATCGCGCAGCACTTCTTCTCGTATCTGGTTGATGGAGGTGCCCTCCTGGCGGAGGACGCGCCGCAGGTGCGGCGGGCTGATGTTGAGCATCTCCGCGATGGCCTCGGTTCCCGGTGCGCCGCCTTTGAATCCGGTTTCGAGAGCGCGGCGAACCTGGCTCGATGCGGTGCTGTCGTAGTCTCGGGACGAGAAGAGCAGATTGGGTGACTCCGCGAGATACTCGGCGAGAGTGTCCTCGGTTTGCACGATCGGTGCGCGCATGACTGCATTGTCGAATTCCAGTGTGGCACGGTCGGTTCCGAATTCCACCCGGGTGCCGAAGATCGCGTCGTACATTTTGGCGGCCTCGGGCCCCGGAAACTCGTACGGCAGTTGCACCGACAGCAGCTTGACCCGGTTGCCGATGAGCCAGGCAGCGAATCGGTGCAGCAGAATCAACAGGAAGTCGGTCAGCAGTCGCTCGGCGAGTTCGTTGGCCTCGGCGCTCAGATCGGTGGTGGCGTGGACGTGCACCGTCAACACCGTCGAGTCCTCGGTTCTGTTCAGCATCATCGGCTGGACCGGAATCAGCACGCGCATCGTCTCGGACATCCGGGTCAGCGCGGCCGATAGATTCTCGGTGTGAATGAGGGTCTGGCACACCACCCGAAAGGTGCCGCGCCGCACCGGTACTGCGGCGAGGCCGAACAGCTCGTCACCGGTCATCGCCCAGACCGCCTTGGTGAACGAGGTGACCTGTTCGGTGGTCAGGCGCTTCGTCGGGTCGTCGAGGATGGAGGTTGCGATGTCGGCCATCGACAACGGGTAGGTCAAGTCCGCCCCACCGCTCGCTGCGAGGTCGACGGCTTTTCGGATGAAATACGCCGGAATGGTGGGCTGGGGAGTCACAATTTCCGTAGCCTCTCGGCGGCCTCGGCAAGCACCTCGTCCTGCTTGCAGAATGCGAAGCGCACCAGTGACGTCCATTGGGCTGGCTCGTCGACGAACGCCGTGACCGGAACTGCCGCGACACCCACCAGTTGCGGCAGCGACCGGCAGAATTCGTAGGCGTCACCGCGCCCGAACGACGCGATATCGGCACACACGAAATAGGTTCCCGCGCTGTGCTTCACATCCGCTCCAGCGGTGGACAGCGCAGCCGAGAGCGTGTCTCGTTTGCGTTGGAGCCCGTCGCGCATCGCCGCTATCCACGCCTGTTCGTGCTCGAGTGCGTACGCAACTGCTGGCTGGAAAGGAGTGCCGCCGACGAAACTCATGAACTGCTTGGCGGCGCGGACAGCGTCGATCAGAGCGGCAGGGCCCAGCGCCCAACCCGTCTTCCACCCGGTGGCATTGAAGGTCTTCGCTGCACTCGACACGGTGACGGTGCGCTCGAACATTCCCGGCAGTGTCGCGATCGGCGTATGTACCCCGCCGTCGAACACGAGGTGTTCGTACACCTCGTCGGTGAGCACGAGCAGATCGTGGGCCGTTGCGATCTCGGCGATGCGGACCATGGTGGCGCGGTCGAAGACCGTACCCGTCGGATTGTGTGGGGAGTTGACGATCAGCATGCGCGTGCGCGGCCCGACGGCGCGTTCGAGGGCATCGGTATCGACGGTCCACCCCGCCCCGTCGGCGACCAATGGTACGGAGGTGCGCGTGGCACCGGCGAGGGCGATGGCGGCTGCGTAGGAGTCGTAGAACGGCTCTATCAGAAGGACCTCGTCACCCGGTTCGATCAATCCGAGCAGGGTTGCCGATATCGCCTCGGTGGCACCGACGGTGACGAGCACCTCGGAATCGGGGTCGTAGCCGAGCCCGAATCGCCGCTCGCGGTCGGCGGCGACAGCGCGGCGCAGTACCGGCATGCCGGGGCCGGGGGAGTATTGGTTGAGCCCCTGTGCGATGGCTTCGCGTGCCGACTCGAGCATGGCGGGCGGCCCGTCGGTATCGGGAAAGCCCTGCCCGAGATTGACGGCGTCGGTGGCCACGGCTAGGGACGTCATCTCGGCGAAGATCGTCGATGCGAACGGGCGCAGGCGCGCGACGGTGCGCGAGGGCGGCATCTCGGACATTCCTGCAGCGTAGTTCACAGTGCGGAGCCGAATATTCGGGCTGCGTCTGTACTGTGCTGTCATGCGATTCGGATTGTTCGTTCCACAGGGCTGGCGGCTGGATCTGGTCGGTATCGATCCCGCTCGGCACTGGACGGTGATGCGCGATCACGCGCTCGCCGCGGAGGCCGGACCATGGGAGTCCCTGTGGGTGTACGACCACTTCCACACCGTTCCCACGGCCACCGACGAGGCGACGCACGAGGCCTGGTCGCTGATGTCTGCGTTGGCCGCGAGTACTTCCCGGATCAGGCTCGGCCAGATGTGCACCGCGATGTCGTATCGCAATCCGGCCTATCTCGCCAAAGTTGCTGCCACGGTGGACATCATTTCCGGAGGTCGCGTGGAGATGGGTATCGGCGGGGGCTGGTACGAACACGAGTTCCGCGCCTACGGCTACGGTTTCCCCTCTGCTGGAGAACGATTGGGACGGCTGGACGAGGGCGTTCAGATATTCACTCAGGCCTGGACGACCGGCGAAGTCTTTTTCGACGGAAAGCACTACCGGATCGACGGTGCCGTGGTGCGTCCGCTGCCGCTGCAGGAGGGCGGAATTCCGCTGTGGATCGCGGGCGGCGGCGAGAAGGTGACGCTGAGGATCGCGGCGAAATACGCGAAGTACACCAACTTCGACGGAACCCCCACCGGGTTCGCGGCCAAATCGGCCCTGCTGCGCGAGCACTGCTCCGCCGTGGGCACCGACTTCGATGCCATCGTCCGCTCGGCGAACTACAACGTGATCATCGGCGCGACCGAGGCCGAGGTGGAGGACAAGCTCCGCGCGCTCGAGAGTCGGCTCACCGAGTACGTGGGTGCGGACAAGGCGGCGGGAGCTCTGACGGCATTTCGCGGCATGCCTGCCGTCGGCACTGCCGAACAGATCGTCCGGAATCTGACGGCGCTGCAGCAGCAGGGGATGACCTACGGCATCTTCTACTTTCCCGAGGCTGCCTACGACCGTTCCGGTATCGAACTGTTCGAGCGCGAGGTCATCGGGGCGCTGGGGTAGATCAGCGCAGGTCCTCGGGTAGCTCCGCTCGATCGATGAGCAGTTGCTGGTTCTTGGACGTGCGCACCTTCTCCGACAGTCCGATGTTGGCATGCAGCAACGCCCATTCGCCCTCGGTGATGGCATCGGTTGCGCGGGCGAGGACCGCCTGGTCGGTGGTGCCCCAGGCAATGGGCATCACCGAGACCAACTGCCACGTCCGCCCGCCCTTGTTTCTGCCGCGATCGGCGAGTACCGACACCGAGGGCACCTGGGCACCGCGTTCCATGGCGTGGCCGGGGAGCGCGCGGACTCTGCGGGTGATCAGCACGTAGTACGGTTCGTCCACCCCGGGCTTCCCGATATCGATCAGCGCGAGCAGCAGCGCACCGTCCGGTAGCTTCTCGGCCACCACCGAAGGGACCAGATCGCCTGCGGCATATCGTGATTCGATGGAGCCCATCTTGCGAGGTGCCCACACCATCACCCACAGCGAGGTGGCCGCACCGATGCAGAACACCGCACCGAGGATGTAGGACCACGCTGTGGCGATCCAGATGAACCATGCTCCGAGGGCGATCAGGAAGACTGCCGTGACCGCTGCGGAGGTGCGTAGCCGGCGAAGCTCGGTGAACGTCTCGTTGACCGACTTCGCATGGGCTACGTCTACGGGGAACTGGAACTTGCGCACAGGGCTATTCCTAACACGCCGAGGATGCGTGCGTCCTACCACGACGGCAATGCGGACGCGTGGACTCAGATCGCCGGGCCGAGCAGATCGTCTGCGTCGGTGATGCGGTACGCGTAACCCTGCTCGGCGAGGAAACGCTGCCGGTGTGCGGCGTACTCGGCGTCGAGGGTGTCGCGCGAGACCACCGAGTAGAAGTGTGCCTGACCGCCGTCGTGCTTGGGCCTGAGCAGGCGGCCGAGACGCTGCGCTTCTTCCTGCCGGGACCCGAACGTTCCCGAAACCTGAACTGCCACCGATGCTTCGGGCAGATCGATCGAGAAGTTCGCGACCTTGCTGACGACCAGGGTCTGGATCTCGCCCTTCCGGAAGGCCTCGAAGAGCACCTCGCGTTCCTTGTTCTTGGTCGAGCCCTGGATCACCGGCGCGTTCAGCGCTTCACCCAGCTCGTTGAGCTGATCGAGGTACGCACCGATCACCAAGGTCGGAGCATCCTGATGCTTGTCGAGAATCGACTTCACGACGGCTGTCTTCGTGTGGGCCGTCGAGCACAATTTGTAGCGCTCCTCGGGTTCGGCGACGGCGTACGCCATGCGCTCGGCGTCGGTGAGGGTGACTCGGACCTCGATGCACTCCGCCGGGGCGATCCAGCCCTGAGCTTCGATGTCCTTCCACGGCGCGTCGTAGCGCTTGGGTCCGATCAACGAGAACACGTCACCCTCGCGGCCGTCCTCTCGCACGAGCGTCGCCGTCAGGCCGAGGCGTCGACGCGATTGCAGGTCTGCCGTCATGCGAAACACCGGAGCTGGGAGCAGGTGCACCTCGTCGTAGATCACCAGACCCCAGTCGCGGGAATCGAACAGCTCGAGATGCTTGTATTCACCCTTGGTGCGACGCGTGATCACCTGGTACGTGGCGATTGTCACAGGGCGAATCTCCTTGCGCTCGCCCGAGTACTCGCCGATTTCCTCCTCGGTGAGCGAGGTACGCGCAATGAGCTCGCGCTTCCACTGCCGACCGGCGACGGTGTTGGTCACCAGAATCAGCGTGGTGGCCTTCGCTCTGGCCATCGCGGCCGCGCCGACCATCGTCTTGCCTGCGCCGCAGGGAAGCACCACCACGCCGGAGCCGCCGGCCCAGAACGAATCCGCCGCCATCTCCTGGTAATCGCGCAGAGTCCAGTTGCCGCCCTCGGTGTCGAGCTCGATGGGGTGCGCTTCGCCGTCGACGTAGCCGGCGAGATCCTCGGCCGGCCAGCCGATCTTGAGCAGCATCTGCTTGAGGTGGCCGCGCTCGCTGGGGTGGACGATGACGGTGTCCTCGTCCACCTGTGCGCCCAGCATCGGGGCGATCTTCTTGTGGCGCATCACTTCGGTGAGCACTGCGCGGTCGAGACTGATCAGTGCCAGGCCGTGGATGGGGCTCTTGACCAGTTGCAAGCGGCCGTAACGGGCCATGGTGTCGACGATGTCGACCAGCAGGGGCTGCGGTACCGCGTACCGGGAGAAATTCACCAGGGCGTCGACCACCTGCTCGGCGTCGTGGCCGGCCGCTCGCGCGTTCCACAGGGCCAGCGGGGTGATGCGGTAGGTATGGACGTGCTCGGGGGCACGTTCGAGCTCCGCGAACGGTGCGATGGCCGCCCGCGCTGCGCCCGCGAGTTCGTGATCGATCTCGAGCAACAGCGTTTTATCGGACTGGACGATCAGCGGGCCGTCGGTCACGGTTCCTCCTAGAGACTTCTGCTGCGCCCGAAAGAGCGCAACTTCTCCATTGTCCACAGGTAGGGGCGTGCGTGCACGCGAGCCCGGACTAGTCGACCAGAGCGACCGAGGTGATGCGGTGCAGGGTGAAGCGCCGAACGCCTCCGGTGGCGGGGTCGAAGGCATCGAGTTGGCCGCCGCCGATACTGATCGGATCGACGATGCGATGGCTCGCGACGCCCTGTGCGTCGACGTAGCCGATACTGACGCTGCGCTTGACCTTTGCCGCGGTCTGCAACAACGTGATCGTCGCGGTGTTGCTGGCGCGGCTGCCGTCGGCGCGCACCACCGGGCCGCCGTTGCCTGCCGCTCGGTCGGCCGCCCGCATCCCACGCACCAACGAACCCAACTGTTCCTCGGTGGGGACCGCCGGTGTGCGGTAGTTCTGGCGCGGACGCCGCGCCGATACCCGTGCTCCGCGAGCTCGGAGATCGACGATGGTGCCCGACGCATCCTCCCCTGCGGGAGCGAATCCGGCCCCGGCCAGCACCGTGAGTACCTCGGCGAGTGGTGCCTGTGAGATCGCGACGGTCGGGGCAAGGGCGCGCAGAGCCAAGGATTCGGCGGCGGCCGAGGCCATCACCTCGGCCAGCAATGCCGGGTCCTCGCAGCGGACGAACGCCGCGGCGACACCCGCCCTCAGTCGGCCGTGCCGACGTGCCACATCGTCGATCAGGTAGGTCAGGGCCTGCGGAACCGGTGTCCTCGAATGGGTCGTGAACAAGGCGTGCAATTCCGATGCGGTCAAACCCACATCGAGGGCGCGGCGCAGGCTGGTGTCGCTGATCCGATACATGGTCGCTGCCCCGGCCGATTCGACATCGGCGACGAGTTCGATCCGATCGTTCAGCTCCGGTTCGAGCGGCCCGGGTGCGACCAGCGTGAGGTCGGCCTGCACCAGGACGTAGTCGATCGGCTCGGGGAGTGCCGCGCGCATATCGGCCTCGGCATTGCCGTCGTGCAGCAAGGATCGGCCCGGTGTCGACATCGCGCCGCGGCCGACGATGCCGAGCGCGGTTGCTTCTGCGATGACGTGTCGGACGGGTGTCACACCGAAGCGTCCGGACCATCGGGGGCGACGCCAGGCCAGGGTTCGGGCGAGGTCGGCAGGCGTCGCCGAGTGACCGCTACCGAGTTCGGCGAGCAATTCGAGGATCATCCGTCGGTCCCGCGGTGCGGCCGGCGAGCGAACCTCGTCGGACAGGGCAGCGATGGGCTTGTCGTTGGGGTCGCGCATTCCGATCACCCACGGAGCCCTCGGCACCTCGAGCCAGGCGGAGGCGAGCGTGTGCCATCGGGCCGCCGGAGTGGCACCGAGCCAGGCTTCCACCGCGGGAGTCGGTGCCCAGTAGTCGTCGCCGGTGTCGGACTCGGGGACGGGATCCGGTGTTCCGCTCGAGATGAGATGGGCTGCGGCCAGTAGTTCGACGAGGATGCCGACTCGGTCGTCGTCGAGCCCGGTGGCTTTGCTGATCTTGCGGAGCTCGCGCACTCCCAGCCCTCCCGCCTTGAGGGCAGGGGCAGGCGAATTCGACAGGGCCTCGATGACCAGGACGCAATGCCTGCCGAGCTCGAGCGCCTCGCCCGCGGCAGCGGCATCGACGTCGGCGAGGGAATGGGTGTCGGTGGTGAGGGTGGGCTCGGCGAGCGAGCGTGGGTCCGACATCGGCTCGCCGCGAAGGATCTGCCCTACCTGGACGGGCAGTTCGACGGTTTGCTCGTCCAACCAGAGCAGCAGGCCTGCGGCGAGCAGTTTCTGGACCGGTCGGTCGGGGGCAGTGCCCGGTGCCGCGTCTCGCGTGCGCCCGGTCGGGGAGGATCTGGCGAGGGTGTCGAGCAGGCTGCGTTCCCCGTCACCGAGTTCGGCGAGGGCAGCGGTGATGTGCGATTCGGTGAGGTTGTCCACCGGGTCGAGTGCGCGGCCGATGCGCCACGGCACCGCGTCCACCGCGGCGGCGCTGATCCGGAACCCCGACGCATCGCCCCACACCAACAATCGTTCGCGGAGCCGGGCGAGGGCCTTGTCCACGCTCTTGGCCGGCGCACGTTTGGCGACGACGGCGAGCAGTGCGGCGCGGGTGACGGGTCGCTCGTAGGCCTCTTCGATGGCGAGGATCTCGAGTACGGTCAGCGCGAGTGTGTCCAGGGTGTCCGCGGTGTGCAGGATCGACCGGCGCTGCTCGGCGCGTCCGGCGAGCACGGACAGTGAGGCGGGCGGCGGCGCGGTCAGATCCGGACGCAGCGACATGGCCCTGATCAGCTCGGCGTCGGAGCGAGCTGCGATCCACTGAGGGAGATCAGGGGGCGTGTCGGTGGGTCGTGGCGCAGTCGTGTCGGTCATCGTCTATCAGATTAGAGACCTGGACTGGTGCTCGCCGCAGGGCAGGTGTCAAAATGGGCGCATGGTGAACAAGTCGAAGAAGCCCTATGTCGATCCAGGCTGGCCGGAAACCGCTCGCGGTGACCACGCGGTGACCGAACTCTCGTCCGCTCGATCGGGTGGCTTGTCGCCCTTCGGCGAGGACACCGAGTTCCCGCTGCCCGTCGAAGACCTGCCGTACGCCCATCCGGTGACCGTGGTCAATCGCTGATTGCTGCGCTCCACTACGGAGAAAGCCCCCGACATCGAATCGATGTCGGGGGCTTTTCTCGTACGAGCGGGAAACCGTCTCGGGCACTTACTGGGGCAGGAATGCCTTGTTGGCCTGGTAGAAGTCCACGATCTGCGGATCGAGCTGGATGCCCTGCGCGGCGTTCTGGATGAACGAGGCGATCTGCGGATCGTTGGTGATGTTCTGGACGGCGGTGACGATGCCGTTGACGACCTCGGCGGAGCTGTCCACTGCCGGTACGGAGGACAGATCGGGGAGTGCGGGAACCTCCGGTGCCTTGGGGGTGACCGGAACGCTGCGCTCGGTCGGCGCGCTGTTCAGGCCGAGGCTCGAGGAGCAGGACGGCCATGCGCCCCAACCCTGTGAGTCGAGGACCTTCTCGGCGACTGCGATCTGCTCTTCACGGCTGGCCTGGTTGGCCGTGGCCGCGTACTGCTGACCGCCGTGCGCGTTCCAGGTGCTCGGGGAGAACTGCAACCCGCCCTGGTAACCGTTGCCGGTGTTGATGGCCCAGTTGCCGCCGGCTTCGCACTGTGCAAGGCGATCCCAGTCGGAATCCGGTGCCGCGTTCGCGGTGCCGGCGAAGGCGATGCCTGCGGTGCTCATGATGGCTCCGGTGACGGCGACCTTGGCGACGGTCTTGCCAGTGGTGCTCGGCTTGCGATGACGTCCGCTCATACGAGTTGAAATCCTCTCCACACGCGCCTGCGAGGTCAGCTGTCGGGTTCGGGCTGAGAGGTAGCCCGGCCTGCTCGGTCACTGCAGTTTCAGTGGCCAATTGGGCTTCACCCCAAGGGAAGTCGGTGCGGCTTCGTGAGTCGCGACAACTTCCCGGTTGTCCCTGGAGGACGTGGGTCCCCCGTCCTCGTCCCCTGGGTGATCATCGAGGGTGTTCCGGTGCCCGCGGGACGAGGTTTGGCGCTGCGGGTCGGAATTCGGCCGAACTTTCCGGCCGCTGATGACCGTACTGAAATTCCCGGCCCACGTCACTATTTGGTAACTGTCGATTTCGCGTCGGGACGGGAGGGGCGTGTGCGGTCGTTTCGGGTCGGCCGAGTCTGCCCAGCTAGTGGGCGTGCCAGCCGATGAACCCCGGTCCGTTGCCGGTCTGTTACCTCAGCGTTATGTGATGGAAGTCACATTCGGCCCGGGTCGTCTTCGCGTGTCACGGAATGGCAACGATGTCCTTGCCGAGGGGCATCAGCGACACGGGGATCAACTTCAGGTTCGCTATCGCCAACGGGATGCCGATGATGGTGATGGCCATCGCGATCGCGGTGATCACGTGCATCAACGCCAGCCACCACCCGGCGAGAACCAGCCAGAGCACGTTTCCGACGAGCGCACCGGCACCGGACCCCGGTTTGTCGACGATCGTGGACCCGAACGGCCACAGGGCGTACACCCCGATGCGAAACGACGCGATGCCGAACGGAATGGTCACGATGAGAATGCACAGCACGATGCCGGCGAGGAAATACCCCAGCGCCAGCCACAGCCCGCCGAAGATCAGCCAGATCACATTCAGAATCAACCGCATCGTCAGCGCGCCCTTCGTCCGGATGCCAGCGCGTACACCAGTGCCAGCACGAATCCTGCCGGTGCGGAGAACATGGCGGTGAGATACAGGCTCAGTGGCGGCTTGGCGTCGGAGAAGACCGGAAACAGCAGGATCGCGATGATGGCGACGAGGCCGATCGCGAACAATGCCAGCGCGATGCGGAGCAGAACGGTGCTGCTCTTACGAGTCGGTGTGTCCACCGCTACCACGGTAGTGCGAAGTGCGGGGCTGTGACGCGCGGTGCGAGTAAGAACTCGAATGCTCGATCCGGGCCTGCCGCGCTAGACTGATGCATTCGCGTCCTACGTTCTCGTGGGGCGCGAATCTTGTGCGGACCGCGCCTCGGAACAGTCGTGTGTCCGAACAGCTACGTGTCCGAACAGCCGTGGACTCGACAACGAGAGTCCACGAGCTACGCAACATCGAAACAGCAACAGATGAACGGGTGAGCTCAGTGCCGACCGGCAAGGTGAAGTGGTACGACGTCGACAAGGGATTCGGATTCCTCTCGCAGGAGGAAGGCGAGGACGTCTATGTGCGTTCGTCGGCGTTGCCCGAAGGGGTCGAGGGCCTCAAGGCCGGTCAGCGCGTCGAATTCGGCATGGCCGCGGGCCGTCGGGGACCACAGGCTCTGAGCTTGAAGGTGCTCGAGCCGGCACCGTCGGTGCGCCAGCAGACCGGAAGCTCACGTCGCGAACCCGTCGAGCGCAAGCACACCCCCGACGAGCTGCACGGGATGGTCGAGGACATGATCACCCTGCTCGAGGCGACGGTGCAGCCCGAGCTACGCAAGGGCAAGTACCCGGATCGCAAAATCGCGCAGCGCATCTCCGAGGTGGTTCGCGCCGTCGCCCGAGAGCTCGACAGCTGAGCCCGGCCGGCACGCGTCCTAGGGGCGCGTGCCGATCGACCAGATGGCGTGGCTGACGAAGCCTTCCTGGTTGGTGTCGGTGTCGATGATGCCGGTGGGCAGACGAACTTCGATGCCGAGCAGAGTGCGGTCGGCATCGTCGGACGTGGGGACCGTGACACTGTGCCTCGTTCCCGGCTCGTTGAACTGTGTGTTCTCCACCACGATCCCGCTCGCGTCGCCGTAGACCACGGCGAGTACCCATGGTGCCGAGTAGATGGACTCGGGAAGCGAGAGCTGAACCGTGCGGGCCTTTCCGATGCCGATCTCGGCGGTCTCACCCACGTTGTCGCACAGTGGGTCGCTGACAGCGCAGTAGAGGTAGGGCTCGACCACGACGGTGTGCCCGTCGGAGTACGCGGTCACGGTCGGTTCCCGGTCCGGCGCGTTGCCGATCAGCAGGGCGAGTACCGCGACGAACGCGACAACGATGACGAGTAGACCTGCGGCGATGATGCCGGCGATCTTCTTGGTGCGGGGAGCGAGATTCACTTGGTCACGTTTTCGCCGTAGGAGCTGTCGGACATTTCTTGCGCGACGTGGTCGGGGCGGTTGCCGCCGAAGCCGGGCAGAAGCGATCTGCCGCGGTAGGTGAGGAATGTCTGCACGAGGCCGATCGTAAGCAACACCGATACGACGGTGAAACCGAGCCAGTATTCGGTGGGCAGCAGAACGCCGAGGGTTCCGCCGAGGACCCAACACAGCTGCATGACGGTTTCCGATCGGCCGAATCCCGAGGCGATGGATTCCGGCGGCAGATCTGCCTGCAGTGACGCGTCGAGGGAGACCTTGGCCAGTGCGCTGGCGGTCGACGCGACGAGAGCGGCCACGGCTGCAGTGAGCAGGCTGTCGGTGACGGCCGCGACGACGGCTACCGCCGTGACCGCGGCGGTGCAGCGCAGGACCACCAGCGACGGTCGACCGAGCTTGATCCTGGCACCGATCGCGTTGCCGGAAAAATTGCCGAGTGCCGCGGCAGCTCCGACGAGTCCGAGCATCGCAGCCTGCTGGAGCGGCTCGTGCTCGGTCCGGGATTTGGCGACGAACGCAATGTAGAGCGTGAGGAACCCGGTGAGAATCCGGATGGTGCCGTTGCCCCACAGTCCGACGATGACGGCCCTGCCCAAAGGCTGTCTGCGGTTCTTGGCACCGGAGTCGGGGGACGGCGGTGTGCGGCGGAGATGCTCGGTCGGTGCATCGCTTCCGGGGAACGCGTTGCCGCCGTGCTGGTCGGGGTGGTAGCCGAGGGTGGCGGGCACCTCCCCCTCGGTGATCTCCACCCAGGACGGAATCCGCATGCTGAGGTATCCGCCGAGGACGGTGATCGCGGCGACGAACCACAGTGCCCCGGGCGAGTCGGCGACGAACGCGATGCCGCCGGCCACGGCACCTGCCGCGATGGTTCCGCCGAGCAGGCCGAACACCGTCAGTCGCGAGTTGACGCGGACGAGATCGATCTCCGGCGGCAACACGCGCGGTGTCACCGCGCTCTTGAGCACCGCGAAAGACTTGCTGAGAACGAGCATGCCGAGCGCAGCGGGATACAACACCCAACTGTCGAAGTTGAACACCAGCACCACCGCCAGCACGGTGCGCAACCCGAACGACGTGGCCAGTGCGATGCGTCGGCCGTGCTGCAGACGGTCGAGCAAGGGCCCGATCAATGGGGCGATCAACGCGAAAGGCGCGATGGTGATGACGAGATACAGGGCGACCTTGGTCCTGTCCTCACCGGCGGCGGCGGAGAAGAACAGTGTGTTGGCCAAGGCGATCGCCAACGCGGCGTCCGAGGCGAAGTTCGCCATCGTCGCGTAGGTGAGCGCCGTCAGACCGGACTTGTCGGCACCGTCGGCCTTCGCGGCCCGCTGGAACGATGCGATGCCCTTGCCGGTGAGCTCGCGCCCACGCATCGCGGCGACCCGGGTGACGGTCAGCTTCTTCGGCATCGGCGGTGGCTTGCGGCCACCGGATCGTCCACGCGGCGGGATGATCCGTTCGGTCCGCGGTGGGTGCAGGGGCGGCAACGGCTCACGACGGCTCGGAACGTGGGTGGACGCGAGTGGCGCTGCGGTTGGGTAGTTGGCCAAACCCGGGTGCTCAGGGCTGTCCTGGCCTGAGTCGTCCGCACCCGACGGGGTGTGGGGGAGACGGGGATCGGTCACGGGTTCAATTCTGTCCTACCGGCGCGGAAGAGGTGAATCGCACCTCGAAGATCTTGGGCCAGAACTTGCCGGTGACGAGGAATCGGTCGGTGCACGGGATCTGCGCGATGCCGTTGAATACATCGGCTCCCGTGCGATCGGCGGCGGACATCGAGTTCCACAGCGGCGTGCCGTCGATGACGGCCGTCACCTTTCCGCTGGTGGGGTCGATGCGCATGATGTCGAAGCTCTGCCACACGTTGGCGTAGACCGATCCGTCATCGGCGCACTCGAGCTCGTTGAGCTGTTCGACCGGATTGCCGTCGAGGGTGACGTCCACGGACGCCTCGGCGTCGAAGGACGCAGGGTCGCGGAAGGTCAGGGTGGAGGTGCCGTCGCTCATCACCAGGCGTTCGGCCGAGCTGTCTCGACGCTCTGTGCTCGATCGCTCGGTGCACAGCCCCCAGCCTTCGCCGTCGTAGCTCACTCGACGCTGTTCCGCGAGCGTGTCCCGGTCCCGCGCGATCGCGACGCCGTTGCGCCAGGTGATCTGCCACAGCGTGTCACCGTCGACTGTGATGCCCTCGCCGAACAGGTCGGACGGCAGATCCACCCGGTCGAGTTCGGTCATGTCGTCGAGGGAAGTGCGCCGCACGAACGACGAGCCCTCGAGCCCGGTGCCCTCGTAGAGCACGCCGCCGTCGATCTCGAATCCCTGGGTGAACGCATCGTCGCCCCGGTCGTACTCGCGTACCACCTCCGGTGTCAGCCGTGGAACCGAATCGGAGGTGATGGTCGACGCCGTCGCCGGGGAATCCGGCGTCGACGAGCAGGCACCGGCCGCCAGTAGAGCGGACAGGGCGGCGGCGAAGGCACGAACGCGGACGGTCATTGCATCCATGATGGCAGCCCGAACTGGGCGTCACCGAGTCGATGCGGCAAACTGAATGTGTGAGTTTCGCATCTTCTCCAGAGCTCGATTCCATCCGCCCCGTCTTGGCCGATGCCGTGGACCTCGCGCGGCAGGCTCTGCTCGACTTGGGAGAGGCAGGTATCGGCGAGTACCTCGGGGTGACCGTCGAGGATGCCAGCGCAGCCACCCACCGATTCGCCAGTGATCTCGAGGGGTACCGAGGGTGGCAATGGGCCGTCGTGGTCGCCGCCCCCGAGGACGCGGATCACGCCACGGTCAGTGAGTTGGTTCTGCTGCCCGGCCCCGACGCTCTCGTTGCGCCGAGCTGGGTGCCCTGGGACGAACGGATTCGTCCCGGCGATCTGGGTCCGGGCGATCTGCTCTCTCCTCGCCGCGACGACCCGCGCCTCGTACCGGGATACGTCGAGTCCGGCGATCCTGCCATCGATGAGGTGGCCGGTGAAATAGGTCTGGGCCGCAAGCAGGTCACCAGCCTCGAAGGACGACTCGACGCCGCTCAGCGCTGGCACGACGGAGATTTCGGCCCCGATACCGAGATGGCCAAGGCAGCACCGTCGACGTGTGGGCGCTGCGGTTTCTACCTGCCCATCGCCGGGTCGCTGTCCGCAGCATTCGGGGTGTGCGGCAACGAGTTCGCCGCCGACGGTCGTGTGGTGCACGCCGAGTACGGATGTGGAGCACATTCGGACACCGAACTCCCCACCGGCGCGGGGTCACCGCAATTCGAGCCCTACGACGACGCGGCGCTCGACGTCATCGCATCGCCTGCGCCGAAGGAAGAGCCTGCGCCGACGGAGGAGCCTGCTAACCCGGTGGAGACGGCTGCCCCCGAAGAGACGGCATCCACAGCAGAGGCCGCCGCGCCTGAAGCGGCCGAGCCGACGCAGAACGAAGCAACGGCATTGGAAACAGCAGCTCCGGAATCGGCCGTCTCCGATAGCGCTGGTTCCGATGACGCTGCGTCCAACAGCGCTGGCTCGGATGGCGCCGAGTCCGACAGCGCCGGATCCGATGATGACGCCCAGGGCGAGGGCTCGGCATCACCGAGCTGATCGATCCGTTCGATACCGGGTCGCTGCGCGAGTCGATTCTCGAGGCGTGGAGTTCCTCGCCTACCCGGTTGCGTGAGGATTCGGCATCGGAGTCGGATCTGGTTCGCGGTGGCTATCGGGATCGACTGCTGACGGAGCTGGCACAGAACGCCGCCGATGCGGCCGCACGTGCCGGTGTTCCGGGCAGGCTTGCGGTCTGGACCGATGGCGACGGTACCGTTCACGTTGCCAATACCGGTGCTGCGCTCGATGTTTCGGGTGTCCAAGCGCTGACCGCGCTGAGGGCCTCGGCCAAGACTGCCGGAGATGTGGGCGTCGGGCAGTTCGGGGTTGGATTCACTGCGGTGCGGTCGGTGTCCGACGAGGTCGAGGTGCGCTCGCGTCAGGGTGGTGTGGTGTTCAGCGCACGCAGAACGCTCGACGCCCTGGGCCGGCGAGGGATGAGTGTGCCGGAGTCGGGAGTGCCGGTGCTGAGGCTGGCCTGGCCGGTCGAGGTACCGCCTGCCGCGGGATTCGATACCGAGATCCTGTTGACGCTGCGACCGGAGGTCGATGCCGAGTCCTTCGCTTCCGGCTTCGCGGACGAGGCGGTGGATCTGCTGCTCGAACTCGAGGCGCTGGACTCGATCGAGATCGACGGCGTCGTGATGACCTGCATCAGAACAGAACTCGACGACACAAGCACCGAGGTGGCGATCGGAGCGCGAACCTGGCGGCAGTTCACCACCCCCGCTGCGCGGTGGCTCGCGCCGGTGGTCGACGGAATTCCGGTGCCCGTGCATGCCGATGTGTTGCGAGCTCCCACTCGGTCGGACGAGCTGTTGTCGTTGCCTGCGTTGGTGATTGCCGATGTGCCGATGCAGCCCGACCGTCGACGCGTGCTGCCTGGCGTGTCGCTGAACGAGGTGGCGCACGGGTATGCCGATTTCGTTGCCTCGCTGCCTGCCGCGTCGAGGGTGTCGTTCGTGCCCGAGGTCGGATTTGCGCGCAGCGAGGTCGACGGCATGTTGCGAGACCTGATCTTCGGTCGATTGTCCTGCGAGCCATGGCTTCCCGGTGCACGGGGACGCGATCTGGTGCCGGAGAGGTCGAACGTCGTTGCGGATGCGGGCGAGGAACTCGTCTCGGTGGTGGTCGACGTGGTGCCCGATCTGGTCACCGCTGCGCTGTCGGGTGCGCGGCACGCGTCGGCGCTGGCCGCGGTGGGGGTGCACCGAATCGGCCTGGCGGGACTGGCGGAGTTGCTCGGCGGTCAGCACCGCGAACCGCGCTGGTGGCAGCGACTGTTCGACGCGTTGGCCCCACTCGTCGTGGACGGTACTGCAGCGGAAGAGCTTGCCGCACTGCCTGTTCCGCTCGCGGACGGGCGCACTGTCACCGGTCCGCGTACCACGGTGATCGGTTCGGATGCCTCGGCTACGGTGACCTGGGTGCGGCTGGTGCATCCGGATGCGGTCAGTCCACTGCTCACCCGGCTGGGCGCTCGTGAGGCGACCGCGTTCGAGTTGCTCACGGATCCGGCGCTCGAGGCTGCCCTCGACGATCTGGACTGGGACGACCGCGACAGCGTCGAGACTCTGGTGCACGCGGTGCTCGCCCTGGCGGGGGATGCCGGGGAATTACCGGGCTGGCTCGGCGGCCTGCCATTGGAGGACGAGCACGGCGAGCTGCGTAGTGCGGACGAATTGTTGCTTCCCGGAGCGCCGTTGGCCGATCTGCTGGTGCGAGATTCACCCTTCGGCGTTCTCGCGCCTGCACTGGTGGACCGGTTCGGTGAACGGGCGCTGCGGGCAGTGGGCGTCGGCTGGGGATTGTCGGTGGTGCGCGACGAACTACCGACCGGGCCCGACCACGATCTGGACGACGAGCCGGCGTGGTGGTCGAGTCTGTCCGTCGAGCCCGATGCGCTCGTTGCGGTGCGCGATCTCGACCTCGTGGCCTCGGACGCCTGGTCCGAGGCGTTGACCGTGCTGCTCGACGACCCGAGTACCCGTGCGGCTCTGACTGATCGGAACGGATATACCGCGTGGTGGCTCAGGCGTCATGCGCGGCTGCACGATCGGCGTCCGATCGAATTCAGGGCACCGTCCGACGATACGTTCGCCGGGCTGCTCGATCCGTTGGATCATCCGCGCGCGGACGAACTGGCGACGGTGCTCAGTGCCTCGGAGTGTGAGGATGTCGATTGTGCGCGCGTGCTCCTTCGAGCGCTCGCGGATCCGGAGCGTAGTCCGACACCCGCGGTGATCGCGCGCACCCACACCCTTGTCGCTACCGCTGTTGCCGAAGGCCGGATCGAGGTCTCCGACATCGATCCACCGGATCGCGTCCGCACCCTCGGCGGCATCGTCGTGGATGCGTCGAGAGCGTTGGTGATCGACAAGCCGTGGCTGGCGAGTGTGGTTCCACCGGATGTCGCTGTGCTCTCGGACATGGTGACCGCTCTCGCGCTCGCCGACGTCCTCGATATCAGGCCCGCGTCGGAGGGGATCGGTGCAGAAGTGCTCGGCGTGGGACGCGTCAGCTCGTGGGACCGTGAACCCGGAGCGGTACTGGCCTGCGCGGTCATGGGCGTGCCGCTGCCTCGGGGCGGGCTCGTGATCCATCGCGAGCTGGTGGTGCGGCTGACCGGAGCCGTCAGCGGCGAGCACAGCGTTCCTTGGTGGGTGACCGAAGACGGAACCGTGCACTGCACCGAGCGTTGGGAGCGACCCCGTGGGGTGTGACACCGCGGTACTGAACTGGATGGTCGATCACCGCGTCGACTGGGTCACGACGGTGTTCTGGGTCATCACCACAGTGGGGAACACGTTCGCGATGTTCGTGTTGTCGACTGCGGCATGGGCGGCGTTGCTGACGTCGAAGAGAAATGTCGACGCGTGGATGGTCGCGGCCGCGATGCTCACCGGCTGGGGACTGATGAATGCGCTCAAATTCGCGTTCGGGCGGGAGCGTCCACCGTTTCCGGAACGGTTGGTGGAGATTGCGAGCCATTCGTTTCCGTCGGGCCACGCGATGATGTCGATGGTGCTTGCCACGGTGGCGATCGCGGTGATGCTGCGATCGGCCACTGCGTGGCTGCATTGGCCGGTGCTACTGGCATTGCCTGTGATCGCGTCCCTGCTGATCGGATTCTCTCGGATCTACCTGGGTGCGCATTGGACCACGGACGTGCTGGCCGGCTGGGTGTTCGGTGCCCTGTGGGGGCTGGGCTGGATTTATGCTTTCACGCTGATCAGCGCGAGAAATCCGAGCGCTGAGCGATGACGAGCAACTCGTCGCGCATGGCCGGGCTGGAGACAGCGTTGGCGCGTGCGTAGAGGGCGCGGAGCGAGCGGACGTGGTTGCGACGGTTGCGGTACTGAGCGACGAGCTTCATGGCCTGGCTTTCGTGGATCAAGTGGTTATCTGAACTGACATAACCCATGGTCCACGTTAACTTTGTGTTACTCAACCGGCTGACGGGTTAGTTTGCCCACGTCAGAGCAGGTTTCGTGACCGGGCTAACGTGATCGGGATCTCAATCGAGGCCGCGTTGGGCGGTTCTGCTCCCGCGACGTGACGCGGCTCTCTGCGTCAAGAAGATCGCGAACCCCACGGCACCGACCGCGAGGCCCGACCAACAGGTGGCGAGGACATCGTCGTCGCGGTCTCCAGTGGCGGTGAACACGACCAGCGCGACTATCCAGCCGAGGATTCCGATCGCCAGCACCGGCACCGGATCGGTGAGGCTGCGCGGAATCTGGGGGAGTTCGGCCACGAAATCACGCTACGCCATCGCCAGTGGCGGCCGCTGCGTTGCGGCTACCGAAGTGTCGGAGTGTGCTTTATCGTTCGCTCATGCAATTGTCGTCGCGGCTACTCGACAACTACTTCAAGATCACCGAGCGTGGCTCGACCGTCGGTTCCGAGGTCCGAGGTGGCGTGGTCACCTTCGTTGCGATGGCGTACATCGTGGTCCTCAACCCGCTGATTCTGGGCAGCTTCTCGGCCGACGATGCAGCGGCCAAGACCGACGTGCTCGGCAACATCCTGCCGGTCGCGCAGGTCGCCGCCGTGACGGCGCTGGTGGCCGGGTTCATGAGCATCGCCTTCGGCGTCATCGCCAACTATCCCTTCGGTATCGCGGCGGGTCTGGGCATCAACACGTTGCTCGCGGTGACCATCGCACCGCAGGTGACGTGGCCCGAGGCAATGGGTCTGGTGGTGATCGACGGCATCATCATCGTGCTGCTGGCGGTGACCGGTTTCCGCACCGCGGTCTTCAACGCGATCCCGGCCGAACTCAAAGCCGCGATCGCCGCAGGTATCGGTGCGTTCATCGCGTTCATCGGGTTGGTGGACTCGGGCTTCGTGCGCAGAATTCCCGACGCCGCAGGCACGACGGTTCCTGTGGGGCTCGGAATCGACGGGTCCATCGCATCGTGGCCGACGGTGATCTTCGTGTTCGGGTTGCTGCTGATGGGTGTGCTGGTGGTGCGCAAGGTGCGGGGCGGTCTGCTGATCGGCATCGTCGTGACGACCGTCTTCGCAGCGATCATCGAGGCCGTCACCGACGTCGGACCGTCCAACGGCGTCGACCCCAAGGGGTGGAATCTGTCGGTTCCGCAACTGCCGACCCAACTGATCCAGTCTCCTGATCTGGCTCTGGTGGGCAATGTCGATCTGTTCGGAGCGTTCACGCGCATCGGTGTGCTGGCCGCAAGCCTGTTGGTGTTCACCCTCGTGCTCGCCAACTTCTTCGACGCGATGGGCACGATGACCGGTCTGGGTAAGGAAGCGAATCTGGACAAGGACGGGAAGCTGCCGAACATCGGCAAGGCTCTGGTGGTCGAGGGTGCCGGGGCGATCGTCGGAGGCGGCGCGTCGGCGTCGTCGAACACGGTGTTCGTCGAATCGGCCTCCGGCATCGCCGAGGGTGCCCGCACCGGGCTGGCCAATGTCGTCACCGGAGTGCTGTTCTTGCTGGCGATGTTCTTCACGCCGCTCACCGCCGTCGTGCCCATCGAGGCAGCAGCGCCGGCGCTGGTGGTGGTGGGAGCGCTGATGATCGGGCAGGTACTCGACATCGACTTCCGACGCTTCGATTACGCCCTGCCTGCCTTCCTGACCATCGTGGTGATGCCGTTCACGTACTCGATCGCCAACGGAATCGGCGTCGGTTTCATCACCTGGGTCGTACTCGCGGTCGGGTCTGGTCGAGCGAAATCGGTCCATCCCCTGTTGTGGATCGTTGCACTACTGTTTGTGGCATATTTCGCCGTCGGACCCATTACCGAGGCGGTTACATGACGCGCGGTCGGTACCAAGGCGTATCCTCTGCGCTGTGACGTCGGGAAACAGTGTGAAAGACCATCGTGCTTTGGCAAGTGACCTATCGCTTGCTGTGGTGAGGCTGACTCGCCACCTTCGAGGTAGGCGAGTGGACTCGCAAGTCTCGCTGACGCAGCTGTCGGCTCTGGCCACGCTCAGTCGCGAGGGCGATATGACGCCGGGGGCGTTGGCTGCGCGCGAAAGAGTGCAGCCACCGTCGATGACGCGGGTGATCGCGTCCTTGGCCGAGCTCGGTCTCGTGGCGCGTACGCCACACCCCACCGATGGGCGGCAGGTGATCGTGTCGCTCTCGAAGGCGGGGAATGATCTGATCGCCGACGAGGCCAGTGCGCGCGAGGCATGGATGACTGCGCAGCTCTCGGGCCTCGGTCCCGAGCAACTCGACATCCTCAGAGAAGCCGTGGACATCATCAGCGCCTTGGTCAGCGACTCGGAGTAGTTACCTAGGTTTATTATTTGAACGGTGGCCCCTGCTTCCCCTACCTCCCGTTCGACGATGTTTGCTGCACTGAAGACTCGCAACTACCGATTGTGGGCGTCGGGGCAGATCGTCTCGCTGGTCGGGACGTGGATGCAGCGGGTCGCACAGGACTGGCTCGTCCTGACGCTGTCCGGCGGCAACGGCTTTGCTGTCGGCGTGGTGATGGCCCTGCAATTCGGTCCGACGCTGTTCCTGTCGGTCTGGGGCGGCGTGCTGGCGGACCGCTACGACAAGCGCAAGCTCCTCATGATCACCCAGGCCTTCGCCGGCGTATGCGGCCTGGTGCTCGGAGTCCTCGACGTCGGCGGCCTGGTCGAGCTGTGGCACGTCTACGTGATCGCCTTCGTTCTCGGTTGCTCGTCCGCCATCGACGCCCCGGTGCGGCAATCGTTCACCATCGAGATGGTCGGCAAAGAGACCCTCGCAAATGCCATCGCCCTCAATTCCATGACGTTCAACATGGCGCGCATCGTCGGGCCGGCGGTGTCCGGGGTGCTGATCACCCTCGTCGGCACCGGCTGGGTGTTTCTGATCAATGCGGTCTCTTTCGCAGCGGTGTTCGGTGCGCTCGTGGCGATGAACGTAGCTCAACTGTTCCGCGTCGAACCGGCACCTCGAGCGAAAGGGCAGGTGCGAGAGGGCTTTCGGTACGTCTGGGGGAGGGGTGATCTGCGGGTCCTGCTCGCTACGGTGTTCATGGTCTCGACGTTCGGCCTCAATTTCCCTTTGAGCTTGTCGGTGCTGGCCCGCAACACCTTCGGTAGCGGAGCAGATGCATACGGTCTGCTCTCGACCACCCTTGCCGTCGGCACGCTGGCGGGGGCGACGCTTGCTGCCCGGCGGGCAACGGCTCCCCGGTTGCGGCTGTTCATCGGGGCCGTCATCGCCTTCGGGCTGTTCGAGCTGATCGTGGGGCTGATGCCCAATTACATCCTGGTGGCAGTCCTGCTGATCCCCACCGGAGCGTTGACTCTGACGTTCACGACGTCGGCGATGAACATTCTGCAGATGTCGGTGCCCTCGGACATGCGGGGGCGGGTGATGGGCATCTACATGCTGTGTTTTCTCGGCGGCACTCCGCTGGGCAGCCCAGTTCTCGGCTGGCTCGCGGACGTGCTCGATCCGCGTGCACCGCTGTTGTTCGGCGGTATCATCTCACTGGCCACGGGGCTCTTCGCTTCGGTATATCTGCTGCGGCACAACAACTTACGGATCACCCTCGTGCCGCGCGCTGCTGGTCGACGGCTGCCGACCCTCGACACGGTGACGGCCACGGCCAAGGTGTGAGACGGTCAGATCCACCCGTGGCGGCGGGCGAGTGCGCAGGCCTCGTGCCGGTTCGCGGCTCCCAGCTTCGCGGCCGCCGACGACAGATAGTTGCGGGTGGTGCCCGGCGACAGATGTGCACGCTGCGCGATCTCGGCGATCGACGCGCCGTCGGCGGCGAACTCGAGCACGTCGGCCTCGCGAGGTGTCAGCGGTGAGTCGCCTGCACCGATCGCCTCGGCGGCCAGAGTGGGGTCGACGTACCGACCACCGCCGTGCACCGTGCGCACCACCTCGGCCAGGGTCGCAGCCGAGGTGGTCTTCGGCAGGAAGCCCCGCACCCCCGCCTCGAGCGCCTTCTTCAGATAGCCCGGCCGGCCGTGACTGGTGACGATGATCGACGCACAGGTCGGTAGTGTCTCGGCGATCTTCTGGGCCGTCTCGATGCCGTCGATCCCGCCCATCTGCAGGTCCAGGACGGCGACATCGGGTGAGAGCGTGGCAGCGTCGCTCAGCGCCTGTTCTCCGGATTCGGCTTCACCGACTATCTCGATGTCGTCCTCCAGATCCAGCATCGTCGCCAGCGCCGATCGAATCAGATTTTCGTCGTCGGCCAGTAGCACTCGAATCACGATGCCGTCCTTGTCGGGTCGTTGCGCAGGCATCACTCCTGCCTGGAGCTCGCAGTGGGCAGTGTCGCAGTGAGGGTGAACTGCTCGTCGGTCGTCTCGGTGTTCAGGATGCCGCCGACCGTGGCCAATCGCTCGCGCAGACCGCTCAACCCGGTGCCGTCGTTGCGGCCAGGAGATGCCCGGGGGTGGTCGTTGCTCAATCGGACGCTGCTGTCGGTCAACTCGATCCGCGCATAGGTGGCGGCGGAGTGGCGAAGAATATTCGTCACGCCCTCCCGCACCACCCAGGCCGCGGCCTCAGCAGCTCGATCTGTGAGATTCGCTGTCCCGCCGACCAATTCGGTGGAGATGCCCGCCGCGGACAGCAACGATCGAGCCCCGTCCAACTCGGCGGCCACGTCGACCGATCGGTACCCCCGTACCAGATTCCTGGCGTCGGTCATCGATTCCTGGGCCAGCAGGCGAACCTCGTCCATCTGGGACGCCGCTCGATCGTCACCCCGGCGAGCGAGCGTCGCAGCGAGTTCGCTCTTGACCGCGATAGCAGAGAGCGCTCGTCCGACGACATCGTGCAGATCTCGCGAGAACCGCAGACGCTCCTCGGCTACCGACAGTGCGGCGGCGGCATCGCGGGTGGCGTCGAGCTCGGTGACGATACGCAACAGCCATACCGACAGTCGTACGGTGACGGCCATGAACGCGATGAAGAGTCCGAGTACCGCAGCTTGGAGTGGTGGGGTTCCCAGAGCCGCTGCAAGTACTGCGGAGACCACGGCGGCCGCCACCGACCATCGAAGTGCGATGAACGCCGCCACCGCGGTGGTGACCAGTACGGCGGCCCACGGTGTATTGCTCGTAGGCCCCGCGGCAATCAACACCACTGCGGCGACGCCGAGAATGATCAGCGGGCTCCGAACGCTCGCGTTGGGCATACCGCCGAGTGCGGGAGTGCGCTGTACGACGACGAAAGCGGCTGCGGCAGCCACGGCCATCGCTACCGAGGACAGGTGGCGCGCTTCCTGCACCGATATCCCGATTGCTCCGCCTGCGACGGCGACGATGATCACCAGGAACGACTGGCGCGTGTAGAGGCGCACCTTCTCCACGTCACTGCTGTCCTTCCAGCCGTGCAGTGGGTTGAGGTACTCGTACAGCTTCATGATCTCCAGCCTTGCAGACGGACGAGAAAACGGGCGATTTTCAGGACCGTGGTTCCCAACGGAAGTGCGTACGAGCGATCAGGATGCTCCCGATGATCCAGGCGAGCATGACCACCACCGGCATTCCCGCTTCGGTGAAGGTGGCAGCGAATCCGATCGACGGGTCGCCGGGCGTGGTGGTGCCGAACCAGCCCAGATTCAACAGATCCGAGACCGCGGCCATCGGGGTGAGATCGATGGCCCTGCTGAACGAGTCCGGCAGCACGTCGCGTAGCAGTGACGAGCCGGCCATGGCGAGCAGGATCACCGGCAGGCTGGTGATCTGCGCCGCCTCGGCGTTGCGGGTGAAGGCCGAGGTGATCAGGGCCAGTGCGGCGAACAGTGCCGCACCGCCCAGTAGGGCAACCGCGACGAGCAACACGTTGGTGGGAACCGGGCCACCGAAGGCAAGCACGACCGCACCGACGATCAGGCCGAGGGCGATGGTGAGAACGAACGAGGGTACCGCCGGGCCCATGAGGATCTGTAGGTCCGAGCTTTCGCCCGTACGAAGTCTCTTGAGTACCAACTCGTCTCGCCGCGTGGCGTACACCGAGAGCATGTTGTAGTACACCATGAACACCAACAGGAACAGGACGAAGATCTCCAACGCAGCTGCGACTGCTGCATCGGTCAATCCGTCGTCGCCTCGGCTGCCGATGATCAGCAGGACGATCGGCAGCACCAGCGGCATGACGATCGCATTGAACAGCAGTACTCTGTTGCGTCCTAGTAGCGTGAACTCTGCTCGCGACAGGGCCGTCATCGTGCTCATGCGCTCATCACCTCGTTGTTCTCGATAGCGGGACGATCGACATCCGGGTTGTCGATATCGTCTGCGATGGAAAGGAACACGGTTTCCAGTGACGCGGCTCGGGCGTCGAGACCGTGCAGTGTCACCTCGTGTTCGCGGGCCCACATCAGCAGATCGGTGAGGGTCTCCTGCACCGAGGCGGTCTGAATGGAAACGGTCTCTCCCGCAACGTCGATCGACGTACCCGGCAGCGACGGGAGTGCCCTGGCCGGCACCTTCAGCTCGATCTTCGCCGGATGGTCTGCGACCACCTCATCCACCGTGCCGCTGCGAACGACACTGCCGCGGTGCATGATCGCCAGTCGATCGCACAGGGACTCGGCCTCGTCCAGGTAATGCGTCGTCAACATGATCGTCACGCCGGAGTCCTTGAGTTCCTGAATCAAATGCCAGGTGTTGCGGCGACTTTCGGGATCGAGGCCGGTGGTCGGCTCGTCCAGGAACAGGATGCGCGGACGGCTGATGATCGCGCAGGCCAGATCCAGCCTGCGCTGCTCGCCGCCGGAGAGGAACTTCACTCGGGTATCGGCGCGGCCCGCGAGATCGACGCGGCCGAGTACGTCGGCGACCGGCAACGGATCACTGCACGTGCCTGCCCACATCCGCAAACTTTCGGTGGTGGTCAGGTCCTGAGGCAGGCCGCCCTTCTGCAACATGATGCCGAGGGACGGTCGAATCGTGCGGCGATCGGACACCGGATCCATACCCATGATCCGCACCGTGCCCGAACTCGGCCGCGAGAGACCCTGAATCACTTCGAGAGTGGACGTCTTTCCCGCACCGTTGGTGCCGAGAAGTCCGAACAACTCACCCTCGGCGACCTGCAGATCCAAGGCCTTGACGGCCTCGTAGGCGTTCTTGCCCGAACCGTAGCGCCGAGTCATCGCGTCGACGTCGATGACGGTCATCACTGCCGTCCCCACTGGCGCAGGCCGATGACGAACCGCACGCCCATGAAGACAACGATGACGCCGAGAGCGATGAACGCCGGAAGTCCTGTACCGACGATCGCGAACAACACGGCGAGAATGGCAATACTGATGACGATGACGACGATTTCACGCGCCATCGTGGGAGCCGGCCCGAACTCCATCAGATCGGTGAACAGGTTTCCTTCGTCTGGTTGTTTCATGACTGCAAGTCTGCTGCCGTCGAACCACCGAAAACAGTGCGCCGCATCATCACCTGAAGTGACACCGTCATGGGCGACCCATGACAAACGTCATGATCTGCCTTCTCCACCCGATCTCCACCCGTGGGTCGATTCGCCACCACTGCGATCTTCGTAGCGTTGCTGCCATGAACCTCGCAATGATTTCTCTCGTAGTCCTCCTGGTCGGATATCTGCTGGTGCGGCGTATGACCGGCCAGCTCATGGAAGCCCGGCGCATGCTGGTGCTGCCCGCCATTCTCACCGTTGTCGGTCTGGCTTCACTGAACTCCGCGACCCTGTCGGCCACCGCCATCGGCTTCCTGCTGCTCGGCTGCATCGTCGGCATCGGCTTCGGCCTGGTGCGCGGCTACACCGTCAGAATCACCGAGCGTGACGGGACGGCATGGATGCGCTATTCCATCGCATCGGTCGGATTGTGGATCGCCGCGATCGCCGCCCGGGTGCTGCTGATTCCGGTGGAGAGCGCCATCGATCCCACGGCCGCGTCCGCGGCAGGCCACGCCACCATGGTGGCCGTGGGCATCGGATTTCTCGCCGAGTCGGTCGTCGTGCTCTACCGCGCGATGCACTCGGACGCGACCATCGTCTGGCGCGCCGACAAGTCCGGTGGTCACACCGTCTCGCCTACGCTGGCCGATATGCACAATCGGGTTCGCGGTGGAGGGTCGAAGATTCGGTGACCTCGTCCACACCCGGCGTACGGTTACCCGCGCTCGACAGCCTCAGGCTGTCGAGCCGGCCGTATGTTGCGGTCATTGCCATCGTCGCTGCGTTCGCCACGTCGGATCTGGGCAATCCGTACATCCTCGCGCTGCTCGTCGTCAACAGTGCCCTGCTGTTGGCCTCGGCGATCCCACAGCGGTTCGTCGGTCCTCGGCTGTCACTGGCAGGCGCGGGTGTCGCGCTCCTCGCATCGGCGACGATTCTCGCTGTGGACGGCACCGCCACAGCCACTCTGTTTCCGTTTCTGATCGCCGGACATGCAGGGTGGCGATTCAAGCCCTCGGTGTCGTTTCCGTTCGCGATCGCGATCAGTGTGGCATGCTCGGCTGCGCTCTCGCTTGCCGCACGCAACGGTATCGACGGATGGCCCTGGGCTGCAGGGCTGTTCGCGGGTTGGCCGGTGTTGATCGGATACTCCCGACGCAGTCGATACGAGGCGTTGCGCAATGCGCGCCGGGCCACCGATGCCGAACTCCGCGAGCATGCTCTGGCCGAGCGTGCCCGCATCGCCCGCGACATCCACGACGTCCTCGCCCACTCGCTGTCGGGGGTGAACATGCAACTCGAGGTGGCCGACGCGTTGCTCGACGCGGGCCGGACGGCAGAGGCAAGAGCGGCGATGGGCAAGGCGCAGAGCCTCGTTCGAGAAGGACTTACCGAAACCCGCAGGGCCGTGCAGACTTTGCGTCAGGATGCGCTGCCCCTCGTACCCACATTGGCCGCTCTGGTGGGCGATGACGCGAGTCTCGAAGTTCGAGGCACCGCCAGGGACCTCGATACGCCGGAGTCCCAGTTCCTCATTCGGTGCGCGCAGGAAGCGCTGACCAATGCCCGTAACCATGCACCAGGAGCGCCGGTGACGGTGGTGCTTCGGTTCGGGGCGGAGGACGTCGAGCTCTCGGTGGCGAACGGCCTGGCACCATCGCCCACCGACCCGATCGAGAGCACCGGGATGGGCCTGATCGGTATGCGAGAACGGGCCGCCCTCGTCGGCGGTACCGTCACCGCCGGTCCGGATGGGCGAGGATGGATCGTGCGTGCTTCGGTTCCCCTGCACCACAGCACCGAGACCGACACGGAGGCCGAAAGATGAGCATTCGGATAGTGATCGCCGACGATCAGACGTCGGTACGCGAGGCGTTGGCGGTGATGTTGGACCTGATCCCGGACATCTGCGTCGTCGCCACCGCATCGGACGGAGCTGCCGCCGTGGCCGAGGTGCAAGCGGCGATGGATGGCGGCGGCGTGGACGTGGTGCTGATGGATCTCAGAATGCCGGGCACCGACGGTATCGAGGCGACGCGAATCCTGAAAAGTATGTTCCCCGATCTGCCTGTCGTCGTGTTGACGACATTCTCCGACGAGCGCTCGATCCTCGACGCTCTCGGTGCCGGTGCACGTGGCTACCTCACCAAGGATGCCGGACGGGTCGAGATCGGGGCAGCGTTGCGGGCGGCGGCAGCCGGGCAGGCGGTGCTCAACCCGCACGTGCAAGCGCGGTTGCTCGAGGCTGTCGACCCGCCCCGAATCACACCGATCCCAGCGGGATTGACGCCACGCGAGGTGGACGTGCTGCGGGCCATCGCCGCCGGACTGTCCAACCGTGAGATCGCGCAGCAGATGTTCGTCAGCGAGGCGACAGTCAAGACGCACATCAATCATCTGTTCGCCAAGGCAGAACTACGTGATCGGGCTCAGGCGGTGCATTTCGCCTTCACTCACGGGTTGGCTGCACCCGTGCGCTAGAAAGCCCACCCCATGACGGCCGGGCGAGACGTTCCGAACGTCAGATCCAGTGCATGCAGTGATGCTTCGTCACGCGCGGTGAGACGGTTGGCCGCAGCGAACAACCGGGCTCGGTGGGTCCCGAAGTAGATGCTGGCCAGCACGTCGATGTCCAGTTCGATGTCCGGTTCGGATTCGACGCGCGTGCAGGTGGCCCTGCCGTCGGTCACGTCGAAGGAGTAGGTACCGCCTGCGTCGAGGAAAGGATCGCGCACGGCGATGATCAGCGAGGTGTCGAGGGCATAGGTGCGCGCTTCGAGCGCCGCCCGGACATCCATGATGCGGGCCCACAATGCATCGTGGTGGGCGGTCACCTTCGGAAGTCGATTGTTCGTCAACAGGAACGGCAGAGCTTCGTCGCGTGACTGCCGGACCTCGATTGTGTCCACCAGGTCCACTCCGATGAGAATCTGCCACATCGCGGCGTAGGCCTCGTCGGTCACCGCGATGAATTCCTGCACCACCACTCGGCTCGGATTCGTGCCGCGGCGGTAGGCGACGTAACCGTCGGGATGAACGATGAAGAACAATGCCGTCAGGCCGCCGCGTCGGTTCTCGCGATCGGCGAAGAATCGCTCCCAGCGGATCGGCGGCTTGGGCTGCGCGCCCGCGGTCTGCTGCTGCCACCGGTGGTAGATGTCGGGGAGCAGTTCGGCGGCCTCGGCCGATTCGATCAGCCGCACGCCCGTCGCCGGGGGAGCGTCCTTGCGGAACTGAGCGAACCGGCGATCGATGGAGACGCTGATCTCCTCGGTCACCGGCCCGTACCCGAAGCGTCCGTAGATGGTCGCCTCGCTGGCCGTCAGCAGCGACAGCGGGGCCCCGGCGTGGTTCAGGGCGCGGTGCTGCTGGGTGAATATCGATCGCAGGATGCCGCGTCGGCGATGCGTCGGGGCCACAGAGACCCAGGAAACACCGGACGCCTCCAGTTGGGCGCCGCCGGGAACGGTCACCGACATCGGGAAATGCATGGCGACCCCAACCGGGGTCTGCCCGTCCCATGCCAAGTAGACGTGCTCGGACTTGGTCAGGATCTGCGTCTCCGCCAGGTCCTCGGCGTTCTGGTGCTCACCGAACGCATGCGCGTCGAGCAGCGCGACCGAGTCCCAGTCGTCGTCGGTGGCGGTGCGGATGGTGATCGATTCGTCGGTAGTCATCACTGTCAACTTTTCCATACCTGTGCATCGGTTCGCCGACGGAGTGCCGAAACAGCTCGGGTGACAAGATGGTCCGGTGGTGCATGTAATCGACGTCGACGACCCGCTCGACCCCCGACTGGACGACTTTCGCGATCTGAATTCCTCGGATCGACGCCCCGATCTTCCCGAGGGCAAGGGGTTGGTGATCGCTGAGGGCGTGCTGGTTGCGCAGCGGCTGTTGACCTCTCGTTTCCCGATGATCAGCCTGCTCGGCGTGGATCGACGGCTCGATGCGTTACGCGAGGATCTCGCAGAATCAGATGTTCCGTTCTATCGGACGTCGGCGGAGGTGATGGCCGAGGTGGTCGGCTTCCACCTCAACCGCGGAGTGCTGGCGGCGGCGAACAGGCCACCGGCCCTCGATCTGGACGAGGTCGTGGCCGGGGCGCGCACGGTAGCGATCCTCGAAGGCGTCAACGATCACGAGAACCTCGGATCGATGTTCCGCAATGCGGCGGGCCTCGGGGTCGATGCAGTGCTGTTCGGGGCCGCCTGCGCCGATCCGCTCTACCGACGTTCGGTGCGAGTGTCGATGGGCCATGTGCTTCGGGTGCCGTTCGCGAAGGTGCCCGAGTGGCCACGTGGTCTCGATCGTGTTCGCGCGCATGGCTTTCAGCTGATCTCACTGACCCCCAACCCAGCGGCGGTGTCGCTTGCATCGGCGATGACGGGGGAGAAGGTCGCGTTGTTGCTCGGTGCAGAGGGCCCTGGCTTGACCGAACATGCCATGCGCGCCACAGATGTTCGGGCCCGCATTCCGATGGCTCCGGGCACCGACTCGCTCAATGTGGCGACGGCAGCGGCCATGGGGTTCTACGAACGCGTGCGCCTGACGTGACCGATCGCGACGCGAGCGTCGGCTGGACCGGGATCCCGATCGCCCTGATCTCGGCGACACTGGCGGCAGTGGCGCTCACGGCATTCGGAATGGAGTTGGCCAGGGTTCATCCGCTGCTCGCACTCGGACTGAACATCGTGATCGTCGCAGGTGCCGCACCGACGGTCATGCGCTGGCTCGCTGCTCCGGTGTGGCGCTGGGTCGTGTACGGAGTCGGCACCGGAGCGATCCTGAGTTTCGTGGCACTGGCGGCGTTGGCCTTCTGACGGTGACCCGACCGGTGACGAAGCAGGCCATCCGCCCCTGACCGAGGTGGAGCGTCCTACTTGCGCGAGAACCAACGCTTCTTCGGTCGCGGTGAATCTGCTTCGGACTTCGGTTCCTGGCCGTTCCGACCGTTCGTGGACTGGTTCGGCGGCGGTGGCTCCTGCCCCGGAACGTACATCGTGAAGCCGCACACCGACAGCGTGCTCGGATCGAACTCCTCTGCGTGGGGAGCGCCCGTGTACCGGAAGCCGAGCCATTCGGCGTTGGCCGTCTCGGCGAATTCCTGTGGGTGGAACGGAAGCGATTGTGGATCAGGCATCACACCAGGGGGATAGATCAACGGGTGCTCACCGGCCCAGAACGATCGCTCCCAGATCAGCGGAAGGCCCGCGTCCTCGTAGATGTACACCGGTGTGGCGCTGAACGATCGGCGAAATTCGCCGCGCTCCCAGTACGCGAACGCACCCCAGGCATGTTGTGGGTCGGAGGCGACGAGGTACGTGCGCTCGGATGCCAAAGGGCGAGTGAAGGACTCGGGCAGCGTCGAGGGCGTGGGTACCGAAAGATTGGATCCGCAGACCACGGTGACTCCGGGATAGCACCCGATGAAGACGTGGTCGTCGTCCACGCCAGCCGATGCCGATATCGGACCCTGGCCGAGGGGCACCGCTGTCAGGTGGGGGTACAGACGGCCGACCAAGGCCGTCGCGGCATTCCAGTCCGAGTCGGGAGTAGCTCGGAGTACAGAAATGGGATCCGGTGCGTCTACGTACCAGATCGTCGATACCTTGGCCCCCACTGACCGCACCTCTTTCTCCGTAACCTCCGTCCGAAGCCTACGGTGTGAGCGTCGGTCATCGACCACCGAGCGGCAAAAAAGGTTACCGGTGAGTTCAGTTGTGACCGCTGCTGCGAACGCCGAGCAGCACGTCTTCCCACGACGGCATCGCGGGCTTGCCGCGCTTGTCCTTGCCTCCGGTGTGGCCGGGGGCAGGCTTGGGCATGGGCTTGGGATCCCGTGCAACCGGCTCGCGTGGGTGCTCGGATTCGGCGTCGGGTGCCTCGTCGACCTCGACGGTCTCGGCAACGATCTCGCTGTCGGCGGTGGTTCCGTAGTACTCGTCGAAGCTCTGCTGCGAGACATCCTCGTCGGTGGAGTCCTGCGCGGACGCGAGAGCGCGTACAGGGGCCAGGCCGCGGAGTTGACGCCCGAAATCGGGATCGATCAGTTCGTGTGCCGTGTCGTCGAGCGGCGAGATGGTGCCACCGTGACCGTCGGGCAAGAACTGCCAGTGCGCCTTGTTGGTGGTGCGCCCGGCCTGCCACTTCAACTGGGCGACCCACTTGTTGTCCTCGTCGCGCCAGGCATCCCATGATGCGTCGTCGAGGTGCTGACCGCGAGCGCGGAATGCGAGGGTGACGATCTCGAGCAGGGTCTGCACGGCGGGTCCGTCGTGCCGGAGTGGATGGCCGGCCTGAGCCATCGACGCTGCCTGTGAGCGTTCGAGCAGAACGGGGTGGGCGAACACCTCGACACGACTGACGGCCATTCCGGAATCTGCAGCGACCTGTTCGATGGTCGCGCCACCACGAATGCGAGCCTGGATTTCTTTCGGCCGGAGCAAGCTGTCCATTTCGATCTCAATCTGTCCTAGTCGAGCGATGTCGCCGCGTGAGGCCGCGCGGAGTTTGTCGTCGGCCGGAAGCCGGAATCTGTCGCCGGTCTTGGGATCTGCGCAGACGACGAACTTTCCGTCGGCCTCGAGACCCACCACTCGTAAGTCTCGCACTGTGACCTCCTCATCGCGCCGGCTCGCGATACCGTCGACTTCGACCCTAGTTCACCCGCTGTACTCGGTGGGTGTTCGACACGCATCTCGTCGCCGGTGATCGTTTCTCTCAGACGAGAGTAGACAGCTGCGGGCTCGGCTGCACCCGATCGGTGGAGGTTGCACCGATTCTCTTGTGAGACAACGCCGATGCATCCTTGCGGAGATACATCGCGCCGAGTCCGAAGCCGATGGTCAGGGCGATCGCGTGCCCGGCGGCGGTGAACGAGGGGTCCGAAACCGCACCGACGAAGACAACGCCGATCCACAGCGCCGCCCAGAGTGACCGGGCCGGCTTGGGCAGATATCGGATCATCGACCCGGCCACGGCAGCGGCTGCATAGCTGACGCCGACGTCCACGGCCATTTCCAGCGAATCGGCGAGCCAGTCTGCGTGAATGCCGACCAACAGTCCGGCGGCAACCAGAGCGGTCGCACCGAGGTGGCCTGCGCTGAAGGTGAGCAGGAAGCGTCGCCAACCGGAAAGCCATTCGGCAACGGCGAACAGGAGAGCGACCGAGGCCAGCCACAGCCAGTTCACCCGGCCCTCGGTGAGGAACACGCTGGTGACGAGTGTGGCGAGGTGGCCGTCGCTCAGATTGTGCAGATTGGTGCTCGCCTCGTGCAGTACGTGCCAGCGGTCGTGCCTGTCGACCTGTCCGAGCGCGATGGTGCCTGCCGTGGCCAGGACGCAGTACGTGATCGTCACGCGAATTCGTAGCGCCAGTTGCAGGAGCTTGAACATGCGAGCGCTCCCTCCGAGATCGTTACGCTTGCTTACTTCAATGCAAGTGTAGGCCGCGAAGGGAGCGCTGTGGCTGTGAGCTGGCTGCGAACTAGCTCAGCGTGGAGACGACCCAGTCGATGCTCTTGGTCAGCGCGGTGATGTCGTCCGGCTCGATGGCGGGGAACATACCGACACGCAACTGGTTACGGCCGAGCTTGCGGTACGGCTCGGTATCGACGATGCCGTTGGCGCGCAGGATCTTGGCGACCTGTGCTGCGTCGACGCTCTCGTCGAAGTCGATCGTGCCGACGACCTGGCTGCGGTGATCGGGGTTGGTCACGAACGGCGTCGAGAACTCGCTCTTGTCTGCCCAGTCGTACAGGCGCGAGGACGAGTCGGCGGTGCGCGCAGTGGCCCAGTCCAGGCCACCCTGGGAGTTCAGCCACTCGATCTGATCTGCGAACAGCAGCAGTGTCGCCACCGCCGGGGTGTTGTACGTCTGGTCCTTGCTGCTGTTGTCGATGGCGATCGGCAGCGACAGGAAGTCCGGAACCCAGCGGCCGCCCGACGCGATCTCCTCGACCCGAGCGAGTGCAGCGGGGCTCATCAGCGCGACCCACAGTCCACCGTCGGCTGCGAAGCACTTCTGCGGCGCGAAGTAGTAGACGTCCGAGTCGGCCACGTTCACCGGCAGACCGCCGGCACCGGACGTGGCGTCGATCGCGATGAGGGCGTTCTCGGAGCCGGCCGGCCTGCTGACCGGAATCGCCACGCCCGTCGAGGTCTCGTTGTGCGCCCAACCGATGAGGTCGACCGACGGGTCGGAGGTGGGCTCGGGTGCACTGCCCGGCTCTGCCTTGACGACGATCGGATCGCCGATGAAAGGATTGTTCTTGGCCACCGAGGCGAACTTCGAGCTGAATTCACCGTTGGTCAGGTGCAGGGACTTCTCCCGGATGAGGCCGAATGCGGCCGCATCCCAGAACGCGGTGGTGCCGCCGTTGCCGAGTACGACCTCGTAGCCCTCGGGGAGCGAGAACAGATCCTTGAGCCCACTGCGTACCCGTCCGACGACATCTTTGACGGGTTTCTGGCGATGGCTGGTGCCGAACACGGACGCGCCGACGTCGACGAGGGATTGCAGCTGCTCGGGGCGAACCTTGGACGGGCCGCAACCGAAGCGTCCGTCGGCGGGCAGGAGATCGGCGGGAATGATCGGCAAATCGGCCATGGAGTAGCGCGTCCTAGCGTCGATGGAATATGGCACTCGGAGGTTAGTCGAACACACAGCCTAGTCGGGTGCCCGGCCACCTTCGACTACCGGATCAGGTCCCAGCCGTCGACGGACTCGGGGGTGCGGGGTTCGGGACCGGTGTAGATCGCGGCGGGCCGAACGAGCTTGCCCAGACGCTTCTGCTCCAGGATGTGCGCACACCAGCCTGCTGTCCGGCCACAGGTGAACATCGCGGGCATCATGTGCGCCGGAACCTCGGCGAAGTCGAGAATCACCGCGGCCCAGAACTCGACGTTGGTTTCGATGGCGCGATCGGGCCTGCGTTCGCGCAGTTCGGTCAGCGCCGCCTGCTCGAGAGCTGCGGCGACCTCGTAGCGCGGTGCGTTCAACCTCTTCGCCGTGGCGCGCAGGACTCGGGCGCGAGGGTCCTCGGCGCGGTAGACGCGGTGCCCGAATCCCATCAACTTTTCCTTGCGGTCCAGGATGCCGGTGATCAGGGCACGGGCGTCGCCGGTCCTCTCGACCTCTTCGATCATCGGCAGTACGCGGGCGGGTGCGCCGCCGTGCAGAGGTCCGGACATCGCTCCGATGGCTCCGGAGAGGCACGCCGCGACATCGGCACCGGTGGAGGCGATCACGCGTGCGGTGAACGTCGACGCATTCATACCGTGCTCGGCGGCCGAGACCCAGTAGGCGTCGATGGCTTCGACGTGCGCGGGATCGGGTTCGCCCTTCCAACGCACCATGAACCGCTCGGTGACCGTGGCAGCCTGATCGATGCGACTCTGCGGTACCGCGGGCTGATAGATGCCTCGGGCGGATTGCGCGACGTACGACAGCGCCATCACCGAGGCCCGGGCGAGATTGTCGCGGGCGGTGGTGTCGTCGATGTCGAGCACGGGTAGATAGCCCCAGATGGGAGCGAGCATCGCCAGACCGGCCTGGACGTCGACACGGACATCACCGGTGTGGATCGGCAGCGGAAAGGGCTCGGCCGGGGGCAGCCCACGCCCGAACTCGCCGTCGACGAGCAGCGCCCAGACATCGCCGAAGGTGACGTTCCTCGCGACGAGTTCCTCGATGTCGACTCCGCGGTAGCGCAGTGCACCGCCGTCCTTGTCGGGTTCGGCGATATCGGTGGTGAATGCTAGGACACCTTCGAGACCGGGGACGAAATCCTCGGGAACGTGTTGGACAGCCATGGCCTGTGGACTCCCTCGTCGCGTTGGCACCCGGTTCTGCGCCGGATCCGGGCGTACTGTGCCAGAACCATAGCCGGGATATGGGCGGGAGTAGCGTTCGGGCTTGTGTCTGCAGACGAACAGCGCCTGGCGAATATGCGCGTGGACTACGGCGAGCCAGAGGACCTCGAGGTCGGTTCTCTCGATGCCGGCTGGCTCGCGCTGGCGCAGCAGTGGTTGTCCGACGCGATAGCGGCGAACCTGCCCGAGCCCAATGCCGTCGTGCTGGGAACCGTCGACGACGCCGGAAGGCCGGCAACGCGCACCGTGCTGTGCAAGGGCCTGGACGAGGACGGTCTGGTGTTCTACACCAACTACGGCTCGGACAAAGGTCGTGCACTGGTCACGAACCCGTACGCGTCGATGACTTTCCCCTGGATCGGACTGGCCCGGCAGCTGACCGTTCGGGGCCCGGTCGTCGAAGTCGACGACGAGACCACCGAACGCTACTGGCGCACCAGGCCGCGGGGTTCTCAGTTGGGTGCATGGGCATCCGAGCAGTCGCGACCCATCGGCTCGCGGGAGGATCTGGCCGCTCGACTGGCCGAGGTCACCGCGAGGTTCGACGCGGCCGTGGTGCCGGTTCCGCCGAACTGGGGTGGCTTGCGCGTGGTACCGGAGACGGTCGAGTTCTGGCAGGGCCGAACCAACCGGATGCACAACCGAATTCGCCTGACCGTAGCAAATGGTGTGATCGAGCGACTGCAACCGTGAGCGGGTTGCGCGGCATCTTCGCCGACACGACACCGTTGAGGACTCGGACCTATCGGCGGCTGTGGCTGGCCAATATCGTCACCGTCATCGGCGCACAGCTGTCCATCGTCGCTGTGCCGCAACAGGTTTTCCAGATCACGTCCAGCTCTGCCTACGTGGGGCTGACCGGTGTCTTCGCGCTGGTCCCGCTCATCGTGTTCGGGTTGTGGGGCGGCGCGCTGGCCGATGTGATGGACCGCCGCACGCTGTTGACGATCACCACCTGCGGCCTGATCGGAACCTCCGCACTGTTCTGGCTACAGGCGTTCCTCGGCCTGGACAACGTGTGGATAATCTTGGTGCTGTTGGCAGTTCAGCAGGCTTTCTTCGCGGTGAATCAACCGACCCGCAGTGCCATCCTCCCCAGAATCCTGCCGGCCGAGCAACTTCCGGCCGCGAACTCCCTGAACATGACGGTGTTCAACTTCGGTGCCATCGCGGGCCCGCTCAGTGCAGGCATCCTGATCTACTACATCGGGCTCGAGACCCTCTATCTGATCGACACCCTCGCGCTGTTCGTGACGTTGTGGGCGGTGATCCGGCTGCCCGCGATCCCGCCGTCGACGTCCGGCCAGCGAGCTGGATTGCGCTCGGTGATAGACGGTTTCGCCTACCTCGCGACGCAGAAGGTGTTGCTGGCATCGTTCGTCGTCGACATCATCGCGATGGTGTTCGGTATGCCCCGGGCACTGTTTCCGCAGATCGCCACCGAGAGCTTCGGAGATCCGGCGTCGGGCGGGCCGGTACTGGGCATGCTGTTCGCGGCGATGTCTGTGGGCGCGGTGCTGGGTGGCGTGTTCTCCGGGTGGTTGCCACGAGTGCGCAGGCAAGGGCTGGCGGTACTGGTGTGCATCGGGGTGTGGGGAGTGGCGATGATCGGTTTCGGGCTCGCAGTCGGGGCCGCCACCGACGGGGCCACCGCCGTCGCGCTGTGGTTCGCGCTGGCCTTCCTCGCGCTCGGCGGCGGAGCCGACATGATCTCGGCGGCGTTCCGCAGCACGATGTTGCAGCAGGTGGCGACCGACGAGATGCGCGGCCGTTTGCAGGGCGTCTTCATCGTCGTGGTCGCCGGTGGACCGCGAGTCGGCGACGTGCTGCACGGGGCCGCGGCCGCGTCCGTGGGGACCGCGGCCGCAGCGGCAGGCGGCGGAGTGCTGGTGGTCATCGGTGTCTCGATCGCCGCGCTGGCCCTTCCTGCGTTCATTCGCTACCGAGTGGGCGCGGTCGTGGACAATGGCTCCCATGGCTGACGCACAGACCTATTCGTTGATCAGCGGCAAGTATCGGGCCGACATAGCGGCCGTCGGAGCGGGCCTGCGGGTCCTCGAGTACGACGGTGCACCGCTCACCGAAACATGGGAGGCGGGCACCAAGCCGCCGCTGTCGGCGGGGCTGGTTCTGGCCCCGTGGCCCAACCGAACGGCCGACGGAACGTTCGTCTTCGATGGCGTCGAACATTCGATGGAGATCACCGAGCCGTCTCGGAACAACGCCAGTCACGGATTCGTCCGTCGCACGGCGTGGACGCTCGTCGAGCACACCGACGCACGCGTCGAACAGAGCGTCGATGTCGGGACGCATCCGGGTTGGCCGTTCTCGTTGACGGTCACCGTGGTGCACGAGCTGTCCGCGGACGGTCTCACCGTGACCTCGACGGCGAAGAACACCGGCGATGCGGATGCGCCGTACGGGATGGGTTTTCACACCTATGTCCGGGTGGGGGATGTGCCTCTCGACGAGTGCACGCTCGAGTTCTCGGCCGGGACTCGGTTGCCGCTCGACCCGGTACGCAATCTGCCCGTGGGCAACTCGGTGCCGACGGCCGATACCGAATACGACTTCGGTCGGCCTCGATCCCTGCAGGGCGTGCAGCTCGATACGCCGTTCAGTGCCTCGCTACCCGATCTCGACGGCCGAGTAAATCATGTTCTGCGCGGTCCCGATGGCACGGCGACCGTGTTGTGGACCGACAGCAACTTCGGCTGGGTTCAGGTGTTCACCGCCGATCCCGCCAACGATCAGGCGTATCCCGATCGGGGGCGAGCCCTGGCGATCGAGCCGATGACGTGCCCGCCGAACGCGTTGAACTCCGAGATCGATCTGATCGTGCTCGAGCCGGGGCAAACCTGGTCGGGTACCTGGGGAATGAGGTACGAGAAATGACGATTCTGGTGTGTGGTGAGGCATTGGTCGACCTGGTTCCCGTGCACGACGGGCCGTTGCTCTCGCCGAAACTCGGCGGGGGACCGTTCAACGTCGCCGTCTCGATCGGTCGACTGGGCTCGCCGGTGGCGTATCTGTCGCGGATCTCTCGTGACCCGTTCGGTGAGCAGATCCTGGCGCGCCTACGTGATGCAGGCGTCGACATCTCGTGGGTGCAGCGCGGCGACGAGCCGACGACGTTGGCGATGACCACACTGGCCGAGGACGGGAGCGCCGAGTATTCGTTCTACGCGGACGGCACCGCAGACCGCCTCGTAGCCGATCCCGGCGACCTGCCCGATTCGATCAGCGTGCTCTCCTTCGGCACGTTGTCGCTGCTCTACGAGCCCGGTGCGTCGATGTATGCGGGTCTGCTGCATCGGGCTCGGGCCGCGGGCAAGCTCACGATGGTCGACCCCAATATCCGACCGGCCGCCATCGACAGCACCAGCGGCGACATCACCGCCGACGGCTTCCGTGACCGCTTCCGCTCATGGCTGCCCAGCATCGACATTCTCAAGGTCTCCGAGGACGACTCGTACTGGCTGGGACTGGGAACGCAGGGGACCACCGTCGACGATTGGCTCGCGGCAGGGGTCACCGCAGTGGTCATGACGCGCGGCGGGGACGGTCTTTCGGTCTTCACCGCGGAGGGCGAGACCTCTGTCCCGGGTGTTGCCGTCGACGTCGTCGACACGATCGGCGCTGGTGACACCGTGCACGGTGCCCTGCTCAGCTTTCTGCAGAAGGAGACCATTATCACATCGAACGCGGTGAAGGCGATGAGCAAGCAAGACTGGCAACGAGCCCTTGCGTTCGCCGCGAAGGCAGCGTCGATCACAGTTTCCCGACCCGGTGCCGACCCTCCCTGGGCGTCCGAGGCGTCGAGAGGCTAGTTTCACTATCGACGTAAGAACTGTCCGTTTTAAGTACGTGTCCGTTACACGAGTTCGAGAGGGACCATTCGTGCCCGCTGATAATGATGCCAAAGCCACCCTCACCTACCCCGGTGGCGAGTACTCCATGTCGATTGCCGAGTCCTCCGAGGGCAACAACGGCATCGAGCTGGGTAAGTTGCTGGCCACCACCGGTTACACGACACTCGATGGCGGGTTCGTCAACACCGCATCGACCAAGTCGGCCATCACCTACATCGACGGCGATGCAGGCATCCTGCGCTACCGCGGTTACCCGATCGAACAGCTCGCGGGCAAGTCGTCGTTCATCGAGGTCAGCTACCTGCTGATCTACGGGGAGCTGCCGTCCGCAGATCAGCTCGAGAAGTTCACCGACAAGATCCGCAGGCACACGCTGTTGCACGAGGATCTCAAGCGATTCTTCGACGGATTCCCGCGTAACGCGCACCCGATGCCGGTGCTGTCGAGTGCGGTCAACGCGCTGTCGGCGTACTACCAGGATTCGCTGGAACCGAACGATCCGCAGCAGGTCGAACTGTCGACCATCCGCTTGTTGGCCAAGCTGCCGACCATCGCCGCGTACGCCTACAAGAAGTCCGTCGGGCAGCCGTTCCTGTACCCGGACAACTCGAAGAGCCTGGTAGAGAACTTCCTGCGCCTGACGTTCGGCTTTCCGGCCGAGCCGTACGAGGTCGATCCCGAGATCGTCAAAGCACTCGACATGCTGCTCATCCTGCACGCCGATCACGAGCAGAACTGCTCCACCTCGACGGTCCGGCTGGTCGGATCCTCGCAGGCCAACCTGTTCACCTCGATCTCCGGTGGCATCAATGCACTGTGGGGCCCGCTCCACGGTGGTGCCAACCAGGCGGTGCTCGAGATGCTCGACAAGATCAAGGCCGAGGGCGGTGACGCCACGGACTTCCTGAATCGAGTGAAGAACAAGGAGGCCGGCGTCAAGCTCATGGGCTTCGGGCACCGGGTGTACAAGAACTTCGATCCGCGCGCGACGCTGGTGAAGGAAACTGCGCACACGATCCTCGGCAAGCTGGGCAACGGCGACGAACTGCTCGACATCGCCCTCAAGCTCGAGGAAACCGCGCTCACGGACGACTACTTCGTCGAGCGCAAGCTCTACCCCAACGTCGATTTCTACACGGGGCTGATCTACCGCGCGATGGGCTTCCCGCCGCGCATGTTCACGGTGCTGTTCGCGATGGGTCGTCTGCCCGGTTGGATCGCGCACTGGCGCGAGCAGAACGAGGACACGACCGGCAAGATCGGCCGTCCGCGCCAGATCTACACCGGCTACACCGAGCGCGATTACCAGGACGTCAGCTCCCGCTAGCTGATACTGCACAACGATGCCGCCGAATCCATCAGGGTTCGGCGGCATCGTTGTTTCTTGCGGCCTCGAGTTCGCAGTTGTGCAGGCGATAGTGCAGCGTTATCAGGCACAACTGCGATTTCGGCGTTCGTTGCCATTCCATCATGGTGTGGGTCAGAGCGACGGTCGGGCTGGATCTGTACGCGACGTCGACGCGCGCCTGGGCACCTACGTACTCGTTCTCGACAGGGATCTGGGCAACCGCATGGTCGTTCGCGGCATCAGTTCTTGTCGAAGTGCTTGCGGTTCTTCAGCACCGGGAGCGTTTTACGTACGGCGTCGACCATTGCGGTATCGATGTCGATGGTCAACATCGCGGGCGTCGCGTCGAGTTGACCGAGAATCTCGCCGGTGGGGGAACTGACGATGCTGTGCCCCACGCCCAGGGGGGCATTGCCTTCGGCGGCAACGGGTTCGGCCTGATCGCACGCAGCGACGAAGGTCGTCGAATCCAGCGCTCTGGCACGGGCAAGCAGGGTCCACTGCTCCACCTTGCCCTCGCCCGCACCCCAGGAAGCAGGTACGACGATCACCTCGGCACCGAGATCGCCGAGCTTCTGGAACAGCGCAGGAAAGCGGATGTCGTAGCACGTGGCAAAGCCCACCTTCACCCCCGCGATCTCCACCAGGGTGGGGTCCGAACCCGGTGCGACAGTATCGGATTCGGCGAAACCGAACGCGTCGAACAGGTGAATCTTGTCGTAGCTGGCCTCGACTCCGTTGCCGGTGACGAGCACGGTGTTGGCCACTCTGCCATCGGCGGCGGGGGTGAACATTCCGGCGACGACGGTGATGCCGTTGGTCGCCGCGATCTCCCGCACCGCGTCCGCCCACTCGCCGTCGAGAGGCTGTGCGAACGTGCGGATGGGTCCGCCGAAGCAGCGCATCGTCGCCTCCGGAAACACGACGACGTCCGATCCGGCCTGCGCGGCGGCGCGGGTGTGGGTGGCGATGAGTTCGAGATTCTCGGAGGGCTGTTCACCACTGGTGATCTGAGCGAGACTGAGGCGAATGGACGAGCTCATGCAGTACATCGTATGCCCTGGATTTCCGAGCGCTCTGACCTGCGGATTCAAGGCTTTTTCGGGTGCCAGCGCCCGTGGGTACTCATCTACGACGTAGAGTCGAAGCGCTGTACGCCCACACAATATTCATCCGTAGCATCACAGCCGGCGTCGGCGGGCCGGCATCAACCGCAGGAGACTTCAGTGACGAAGCCAGTAATCGAATTTCAGGCCGGACCGGCACCCTTGGACTTGGTGACGGTTGACCTCGTCGAGGGTGACGGCGCAGAGGCAGTGGCAGGCGGCACCGTCGAGGTGCACTACGTCGGCGTCGAGTTCGACTCGGGCGAAGAGTTCGACTCGTCCTGGAACCGCGGCGAGTCCATTCAGTTCCCGCTGCAGGGACTGATTCAGGGCTGGCAGGACGGCATTCCCGGAATGAAGGTCGGCGGACGTCGCCAGCTCACCATTCCGCCGGAGCTCGCGTACGGCCCCGCCGGTGCGGGTCATCGCCTCTCCGGCAAGACTCTCGTGTTCGTCATCGACTTGCTGGACGTGAAGTAGCCGCACGTCGCACGCGCTCGGCTTCGCGGGTCGCCGAGGCATTGGCCGTTCCGCCTCGGGAACCCGCAAGCTTCGCGTGAATATGCTCGGCCACGGTGACCGGTTGGTACCGGGCCACCGTGCCGGGTCCGATGCACGACGGCAGGGGCGCGATCACCGCATCGAGGTTGCCGTCGTGAAAGAACGCGGCAGATCGTCGGCGCTGAATCGTCCCGCCCGATACCGGAGGCCGCACCCGGTGCAGAGTCGACAGCCAGCGATCATTGGTCAATCGAGCCGTCAGATCACCCAGATTCACCAGCATCGCGTCCGCTGCGGGCTGGACGTCGTGCCACGACCGGTCGGCGGCGAGAACCTGTAGACCCGGCACGCGATCGGCCCACAGCACAGTCACCAATCCGTAGTCGGTGTGCTCACTCATTCCGGTGAGCTCGTGGTCCGGGACGCCGGTGCCCGGGTCGAGTGCGTAGTTGTTCATGCGCAAGGTGTCGAGGGATCGATCGGTGATGCCGGCGAACAGATCCGGGCAGACCCCGAGGGCGTCGGCGAACACACCGGTCAGCGTCCGCGCCACCCGGGCAGCCTCGTCGAAATAGAGCTCGACGGCGCTGCGGAATCCCGCCACGGTCGGCCAGGTATTCGGCTCGCCGGTACCTACATTGAACGCCTCGAAGAAATCGTTCATGCCCGACGCCGATTCCAGCCCCAGACTCAGACTCAAGGTTTCGCTCTTCGGAGCGGTGTAGCCGCGATTGAGCTCGGGCGGGCAGATGTAGGTCGATTTCTCGGCCGGGTCGAGTTCGAAGAACGAATCCATCGCCGATGCGAGCCCGGCCACTGTCTCCTCGGCGATGCCGTGACCGACGATCTGCATGAAGCCCACGGTGCGGCAGGCCTGATCGACCTCCGATGCCACCCTTCGGCGGGCGGTCGCGTCGTTCGCGGAGAAACGATCACCGCGAACGTACGGGGAGATGTCGATGGTGGGGACGATGAAATCCGACGACGAGTCCATGGCTTCATGATCCTCGTGTCGGGGCAGCTCCGGGGTTTCTCCCGCGTAAAGATCCCGCGATTTCAGCGGTCGTGCAGCTCCAGCACCAGGCGCGCGCCGCCCAGCGGGCTGTCGGTGAAGTAGGCACGGCCACCGTGTAATTCGGCTTGTTGCGCCACCAGAGCCAGACCGAGACCGGAGCCGCCCTTGGCTGCCCTTGTGCCGCGCTCGAATCGGCCGAACACTGTTTCGCGTTCGCTCGGGGGAACTCCGGATCCGTTGTCGTCGATCAGAACCCGCACCGTGTCGTCCGTCCGTTCGGCGGTGATGACTATCGAGGTCGCGTCACCGTGCCGAACGGCATTGCCGATCACGTTGTCCACGGCCAGTCTCAGACCGGTCGGTAGCGCGCGCATCGTGATCTCGACATCGGGGGCCGTCTCGACGCGTATGTCCAACCCGGGGTGCAGTCGTTGTGCATCCTGAGCCGCGACATCGCAGATGTCGATGATGTCGGTCTCGATGCGGTCGCCCTCGCTGGAGAGCTCGCCCGAGGCGAGTCGCTCGAGGGCGGTCAGTGTCGTCTCGACGCGGCCCTGTGTCCGTTCGAGGTCTCCGAGGATTTCCTGCTGCTGTGCGGGTTCGAGATCGAGGGTCCTGAGTACCTCGATGTCGGTGCGCATCGCGGTCAGTGGGGTCCGAAGCTCGTGTGCGGACACTGCGGCGAAGTCGCGTGCGGTGTCGAGCGCGGCGTTGGTGCGATCCTGCGCCTCGTTCAACCTCGTCAGCATGCCGCCGATCGCCACCGCGAGCTCGTCGGCTTCGGTGACGCCAGTGCGTGTTTCGGGAGCAGTCGGCGGCTGCGCGCTGACCTGTCGGGTCAACGTCACCAGTGGTTTGACGGCCCGGCCGCCGAACAGCCAGCCCAGGCCTGTGGAGACCGCGATGGCCGCCAGCCCCAGCAGGATCACCTGCCGCTGCTGCTCGTCGGTGACCTGCTGCGCCTCGATGGCGGGCACGCCGATGGAGATGGAAATCGAGGAGACCGCCGTCGACTCCGCGGTGTAGACGCGGAATCGTTGACCGTTTACGTCGACGGTCTGCGATCCGGTGTCGAGCGCGGGCAGCCGGGTCGGTGTGGATGCGACGACGATATCGCCGCTGCGAATGGTGACGGCGAACGCGCCGGAGAGCTGATCGAGGAAGGCTTCGAGTGTCGTGGAGGTCGGAATCAGCACCTGGGACGCGGCCGTGAGGCGTTCGTCGAGCTGGTTGACGTTGTTGCGAGAAATCGCGACCGAGGTGACCACTGCGAGGGCGGCGACGACGAGGGTGGCTCCGAGCGCGGTGGCGGCGGCGACGCGGGCGCGCAGCGAGAACCTCATGCCGATTCCCTGACGACGAATCCGACTCCGCGCACGGTGTGCAGGATGCGCGGCGACCCGTCGCTTTCGAGTTTGCGGCGCAGGTAGCCGACGAACACGTCGACGACGTTGGTGTCGGCGACGAAGTCGTAACCCCATACCAGTTCGAGCAGTCGCTCTCGGGTGAGGACGACGCCTTTGTTGCGGGCCAGAATTGCAAGTAGCTCGAACTCCCGCTTGGTCAGGTCGATATCGAGTCCGCCGCGATGGACGCGATAGCCGGGGATGTCGACCACGAGGGATCCGATGGCCACGGCCGAGTTCGATGCACCCGAATCCGACACCGGCACTACCGGGTTGGTACCGCGTCGACGCAGCATGGCGCGAATCCGCGCGACGAGCTCGGCGAGGACGAAGGGTTTGGTGAGGTAGTCGTCGGCACCGGATTCGAGGCCGGCGATGCGGTCGTCGACCGAGCTGCGAGCGCTGAGCACGCAGATCGGGATGTCGTTTCCCATGGCGCGCAGCGCGGTCACCACGCTCGCACCGTCGAGCACGGGCATGTTGATGTCGAGCACGATGGCGTCGGGGGTCGAGCGGGACACCACGCCGAGTGCCTCCGCCCCGTCGGATGCGGTGATGACGGTGAATCCCGACAGGCGTAGTCCACGTTGCAACGAGGACAACACGTCGGCATCGTCATCGACGACGAGGACGGTGGCGGGGGCACTCGAGGATTCGGTCACCCGTCCATTGTGGGGGTTCAGGCAGCCCAGCTGTCGACAGTGGTGCGGCGTTCCTCGGGTGTCTTGGCGAAGAATTCCTCCAGCGCGCTACGGCGGCCGGTGTCTGCGTCGAGTGACCAGGCGAGCGCCGGAGCCTTGGCGTAGAGCTGCTCGTAGTACTTCTCGAAAGTGCAGGTGCTGTTTACCAGGGAGAGAGCGCCGGGGAAGGGGCGAATGTCTTTCACGATGTTCTCCTTATCTCTTCTGTGTTTCCCAAGGTAAAGGGCTTTGTTGCGGCTGTGGTGAGTCCTCGTTGGCGGTTCTCTGAGAATTGCCGGATGTGGTCGAGGGGATTGCGGGACGTCGCCGTGGGTAAGACTGCAACCATGTCGATCGTCTGGTTTCGCCGTGATCTCCGTCTGGGGGATCTGCCCACCCTCACCGCCGCTGCCGATTCGGAAGATCCGGCGCTCGCGCTCTTCGTGCTCGACGACCGCCTGCTGACGCCGTCCGGCGGACCGCGCAAGGACTTCCTGTTCCGTTCCCTCGAGGCACTCGACGAGCAACTCGGGGGCCGGTTGATGGTGGTGCGCGGCGACCCCGCGACGGTCGTGCCCGAGGTGGCGAAGGCGGTCGGTGCCGAGGAAGTACACATCAGCGCCGATTACGGCCCCTACGGGCGCGAGCGAGACAGGCGCGTCGGTGAGAAGGTGACCTTGGTCGAGACGGGGTCGCCGTATGCGATCGCTCCCGGCCGGATCGTCAAGAGCGATGGTGAACCGTACAAGGTGTTCACGCCGTACTCACGGCAATGGATGGAGCACGGTTGGCGTGGGCCTGCCGACACGTCCGCGAAGACCGTGGAGTGGATCGACCCGGACGAGGTGAAAGGCGTTCGGCGCGTGAAGATCCCCTCGGAGAAGGACGGGTCCGATGTGGCGGCCGGTGAGGAGGCTGCGACGACGCAGTGGAAGGAATTTCTCGAGCACGTGTCGGCGTACGACGACGAGCGCAATCGACCGGATCTCGATTCGACGAGCCGGATGTCGGTGCACCTGAAGTACGGCACGATTCATCCGCGGACGATGCTCGCCGACCTGGGCAAGCTCCGTAGTGAGGGAGCGGCGTCGTACCGCAGGCAGATCTGCTGGCGAGACTTCTACGCCGACATACTGTTTCAGCGGCCCGACAGTGCTCGTGAGAACTACGTGAAGAAGTTCGACAAGATCGAACTGGACTCGGGAAAGCACGCCGACGAGTTGTTCGAGGCCTGGTGCAAGGGGGAGACCGGGTTCCCGATCGTCGATGCCGGTATGCGGCAGCTGAACTCGGAGAACTGGATGCACAATCGCGTCCGCATGATCGTGGCGTCGTTCCTCGTCAAGGATCTGCACCTGCCGTGGTGGCGGGGCGCGAGGTACTTCATGTCGCATCTCGTCGACGGTGACCTGGCCAGCAATCAGCACGGGTGGCAGTGGACCGCGGGAACGGGCACCGATGCTTCGCCGTACTTTCGGGTGTTCAATCCGATCACCCAGGGCGAGAAGTTCGACCCGACCGGCGACTACGTCCGGCGCTGGGTGCCTGAATTACGCGGCGAAGAAGGCAAAGCCGTGCACACGTTGAAGTTCGGGCGCCCAGAGAAGTACGTGGAGCCGATCGTCGACCACAAGCACGAGCGAGAAGTGGCCATCGCTCGTTTCAAGGCCCTGTGAGCGAGGTCAACGCCTGCGGGACAACCCGACTCCCACCAGGCAGATCACCCCGCCGACGACGGCGAGATAATGCGGAATCTCGCCGAGCAGCAACCAGGCCAGCGTGATGGTGATTGGCGGCACGGCGTACGTGGTGATGCCGAGCTTGCCGGCGTTCATTCGCGTCAACGCGTAGGCCCAGGTGCTGAACGCCAACGCCGTCGGCACCACACCCAGGTAGATCAATCCGCCGGTGGCACCGGCGGAGGCGGCGTCGAGGTCGTCGAGCAGCGCCGGTGCGTACGGCAGCGTGCACACCGCGCCGATGGTGCACGCCATCCAGGTGACCTGCAGTCCGGGGATCGTGCGGAGCACCGGTTTCTGGCTCAGCACGCCGATGGCATAGGTCACCGCAGAGACCAGGCACAGAACGATTCCGAGGAAGTTCGCATCGGTCTTGGTGGTCGAGGTGGTGGTCACCGCGGTGACGATGCCGACCATCACCGCGCCGGCGAATGCGATGCCCGCACCGATCACCAGCCATCTCGGAAAGCCCTCGCCGAGAAGGAGTCCGGCGAACAGGGCAACCAGAAGCGGTCCGATCTGAATGATCATCGACGTCGTTCCGGCGTCGACGCGTTGCTCGGCGGCATTGAGAGAGACGTTGTAGATTCCGAACCAGAACACGCCGATGCTGACGATCTGCAACCACTGCGTGCGGTTCGGCCTGACCCATCTGCGATTGGCCCATCGGTGATTGGCCACGACGATCACGCCGAGTACCGAAGATCCGATCAGCAATCGTCCCAAGGCCAACGGGCCGGCCCCGAAGGATTCGCCGACGCCGCGAATGGCCACGAAGGCCGAGGCCCAGGACACCACGGTGACGACGACCGCACCGAGGGCGAGCCAATCGACGGCAGGCCGGGTCTCCAGATCTGTCATGGGAACGACGGTATAGCGCCGCGCACCCGAATTGCGCGCGGATTTCGGCCATCATTGGGCGAATTAGCGTCGACAGTGCCCCACCCATCGTGCGCCTTTTGCGTACCTCCAGGTACGCAAAAGGCGCACGACGGGCTAGCGGCGGAGCAGCTTCTCCAGTGCATCGAGCACCGCGGGATCCTCGATGGTCGACGGCACGCCGTACTGCTCACCGGCGACGATCTGGCGCATCGTCTTGCGCAGGATCTTGCCCGACCGAGTTTTCGGTAGTGCCCCGACGATCGTCACATCGCGGAAGGTGGCCAGTGCCCCGATCTGATCGCGCACCATGGCGACCAGTTCGGTGCGTAATTGCTCCTCGCTGATGCTCTCCCCGGCCTTGAGGACCACATAGCCGCTGGGCCGTTGGCCCTTGAGGTCGTCATGAATGCCGATGACGGCACATTCGGCGACCGCGGGATGCGCGGCGAGCACCGCCTCCATCGACCCGGTCGAGAGGCGATGCCCGGCGACGTTGATGACGTCGTCGCTGCGGCCGAGGACGTAGACGTAGCCATCGGCGTCGATGTAACCGGAGTCGCCGGTGAGGTAGTAGCCGGGGAAGGTATCCAGATACGAGCGCTGGAACCGTGATTCGTCGTTCCACAGGCCGACCAGTGCACCCGGCGGCAGCGGGAGCGCCACGACGATGTTGCCCTCGGTTCCTGCCTCGACGGGCAGTCCGGTGGCATCGAGGATGTCGACCTGGAATCCCGGCACCGGAACAGTGGGTGATCCTGGTTTTATCGGAAGTGGTTCGAGCCCGCGAAGATTGGCGCAGATGGCCCATCCGGTCTCGGTCTGCCACCAATGGTCGACGACCGGACGATCGAGAGTGCGTGAAATCCACTCGTACGTATCGGGATCGAGCCGTTCACCGGCAACGAAGAGTGCCTTCAGGGTGGACACGTCGTACTTCTCCAGTTCGGCTGCCCGAGGATCCACCTTGCGAATGGCCCGCAACGCGGTCGGCGCAGTGAACAAGGCGCGGACGCCGTGATCGCCGATCACCCGCCAGAACGCCCCCGCGTCGGGAGTGCCGACGGGCTTACCCTCGTACAGAACCGTTGTCGCACCGGCGAACAGCGGCGCATAGACGATGTACGAGTGCCCGACCACCCAGCCGACATCGGACGCCGTCCACATCACCTGGCCGGCACCGACATCGTAGATATTGCGCATCGACCACGTCAGCGCGACGGCATGGCCGCCGTTGTCGCGTACCACGCCTTTGGGTTTGCCGGTGGTGCCCGAGGTGTAGAGGATATACAACGGATCGGTTGCCGCCACCGAAACCGGTTGTGCGGCTGTGGCGTCGGCGATGAGAGTGTCCCAGTCCAGCCACGAGTGGTCACCGGGAATTCCTTCTCGTGACTTCACGATCACTGCGGGCGTGTGCGCGGTCGTGAGCGTCAGGGCGCGCTGCACCAGCGGAAGGTACTCGATGACCCGGCCCGGCTCGAAACCACCGCTGGCGGTGATCAGCAGTACCGGTGCGGCGTCGTCGATACGTGCTGCGAGCTCGTTGGCTGCGAATCCGCCGAACACCACCGAATGCACGGCTCCGAGCCTGGCGCAGGCCAGCATCGCGATGACGGCCTCGGGAATCATCGGCATGTAGACGACCACGCGATCACCGGGCCCGACGCCCTGTGCGTGCAGCACTCCGGCGAACCGAGCGACCTGATCGAGGAGTTCGGCGTAGGTGTAGCTGCGGGTCAGTCCGAGCATCGCCGAGTCGTAGATCAGTGCGGTTGCCTCGCCGTGCCCGGCATCGACGTGCCGGTCGAGGGCGTTGAAGCAGGTGTTCAGCCGAGCGCCGGGAAACCAGTGTGAGCCGTCGAACGCAATGGTGGGCGGGGTGTCCCAGGCGATGTCTGCGGCGGCGTCGAGCCAGAACCGTTCGCGGTTGTCGATGCTGTCGTCGAATGCCTGCCGATACGCTCCGCTCATGTGACCGAGCTTAGTTGGGTGCGTGCTGGCGTTCCCGGTTATCGCCGACGGGAGGAGTGCGCAGCGCCCGCACTGCCTCACGACCGCCGTAGAACACGGCGCTAGCCGCGAACATCGCCGCTACCAGCAGCAGCCAGCGCATCGCGTACGGTTCCTGCGTCAGCCCCGTGGCTGCCTCGTACGTCTGACTTCCCTGGCGGAAGATGCCCGGGGCGAACAGGAGCAGGCTCAGGCCGGCACCGAGGGCAGGAATGCGAACCGCGTTGACGAATCGGCCGAGTCGAGCGACCAGCGCGCGATCGAGTAGGGCGTACAGGGGGAACAGGATCGCGTCGTGCACGACGGCGGCACCGACGAACCACAGGCCGATGGACTGCCACCACACATCGTTGTTCCACAGCGCAGGAAAGCCGATCGTGAGAACGGCGAGACCGGCCAGGGCCAGGCAGCCTGCCGTGATCGCCAGGTGTAGCGGCCCTGCTCCGTACCGGGCCCGAAACGCATTCATGACGGCTCCCCGAAGAATTCGACGGATTCGATCCATTTGGTTGCGTGCACCCCGGGGATCGCCGGCATCATGATGCGAGCGGGATAGCCGTGATCGAGGGAGAGATCGGCCCCGTTCACGCGAAGTGCGAGAAGCGAATCGGGATGTGTCATCTGGTGTCCCCCGAACGTGACGCGGTTGAACGAGCCGGAGGGTTCGAGTGAACGAACCTCACCGGTGTCGACGGCGTCGATGCCGGCAAGGGCTGCGAGGTCGCGCAGCCGAACACCGGTCCAGGTCTGGACTGTCGACCAGCCCTCGACGCACGAGATCGGTAGATCGACGGTGTGCAGGTCCATCTGCTCGAGTTGGGCCCTGTCGAGCACGACCTCGGCGTTTCCGGCGCGAACGGTCAGCCGCCACGAATCCCCTGTCCGCGCCTCGTCGATGCCTGCGGCCTCGGCTGTGCGGTTGATCTGAAAATCGTTCGGCCCGTCGCCGTAGGATCGCCCGCGGGGGAGCAGGATCGCTGCCCCGCGAAGGATTCCGCCTGTCGTTTGTCCGACGCTGAGAACCGCGACGAACAGTGCGCTGCCGCCGACGAGGGCGAGCGCTCCGCGTCGGCTGATCGTCGCGGGAGCTGGATCGGTTGCGGCCAAACCGGATTCGTCGTCCTCGTCGGGCACCGTGTCGTCCACCTTGATGCGCATCAGTTCCAGGAACGGTCTGGTTCGGAGCGCAGTGACCATGGTCGGAAATTTCAGCACCACGTGGGCGAGGAACCCGGCGATGAACACCCATGCGCCCCAGTAGTGCGCGGTGTAGAAGCTGAACCCGAAGAGATAGTCGTACTGAATGTTCAGCACGCCGGTGATGATCTCGAAGAGGATTCCGCCGACCAAGGCCAGCAACGATATCCGTTCGAGTAGGTGGGCGACGCTCCGAATCGGTGGCATCTCGATCAACTTGGGGATCACCGACCACAGCTTGGCCAGAACGATCGGCACCATGATCAATCCGAGACCCACGTGTAGGCCCTGGGTCAGCCGGTAGAACCAGACCGGTTCGGTCGGCCAGTCGAACGACGGAATTCGTAGCCAACCGACGTCGCCCGGCATCGCCTGGCCGAACTGGGGACCGTAGGCCACCCACGAGAGGAATCCGGTCACGGTCACGATCGGCAGCGCGACGAGCAGAACGGATGCCAGTACGGAGGTGAACCAGACGCCGCGAATCGGGCTACGAAAGGTGGGAAGTCGTTGCATTCTGGTTCCCGTCTCAATTTTGTACCTTGTAGTACAAACTGTCAGGTCGAGGCTAGCGCACTTCGGAGCCGACCGCCAGGGTTCGCGGAGATGTCAACTGGTGGTGCGGCGTCGGTGCACGGCAGCGACGGCGGCGTCGAGCGCGTCGCGCAGCGGTTGTACGTCACCGGCGAGCCGCGCGATCAGCATGCCGCCCTGCAACGACGCGATCAGAGTGGCGGCAGTCGCGGCAGGATCGGTCGCCACGTCGAGTTCTCCGCGGTCGATCATGCGGGCAAGTCCCTGCTCGAGCGGTTGCTCCCAGCGCCGGAAGGCGGCGTGAAGACTGGGGACGAACGCCGCATCGTTCTTCAGTTCGGCGGCCAGCGATCCGAGAGGGCACGAGAACGGGCCACCGGGTTGCTCGTGATTGCGGACGATCTCGGCAGCCCACACGTCGATATCGTCGAGACTGTCGATGCGAGAGAGCATCGGTTGGGCGGCGAGGACGCGTTCGAGTTGACGCTCGATGACGGCCTCGACCAGATCCGACTTATCGGAAAAATAGTGGTAGAGCTGCGATTTCCCGGTCTCGGATGCGGCAAGGACATCGTCGAGAGTGGTCCCCGCGACGCCGCGCTCGTACATCATCGACGCCGCGGCGTCGACGATCGCAGCTCTGGTTCGTCTGCCCTTGGCCGTTCTCGGTAGCTCCTTGCTCACGGGATGTCGGCTCCTCGGTCGCAACTGTGAACCGCGAGTTCCATGAACACGCGACCGTTGCACTCGATGGTTCGCCGGACCTGCAGTCCGGCGCTCGATGCCAGTGAGTACAGCGCGCGGACTCCGACACTGGCCCAGGTGAACCAATCTCCCACCGAGTCTTCGGTTTCCCATCGAACCAGCGCTCTCCGATCGTCGACCTCGAAGGAGGATTCGACGATGGCCGTCCCTGCGTCGTGCAGCAGCGCCCGAACCGTGGCCAGCAGCGCGGCAGGATCGCCGCCGATGCCGATATTGCCGTCCGCGAGGAGGACGTGTGACCACCGACCTGCTGCTGGCAGCGCGGAGAATATGTTCTGCTCCACGGCGAATCCACCGCGATGGTTGGTCATCTCCACAGCCACCGACGAGGTGTCGACGCCGAGGGCCGGTACGCCTGCTCTGGTGAGAGCCTCGGTCAAACGCCCTGGCCCACAACCGAGATCGAGGGTCGGGCCGGTGCAGAAGGCAATCGAGGCCTCGTCCGCTCTGAGGTCCTCGGCGGTCGAGAAAGTGCCGCCCATCCAGCGCGCGATCGGCAGGGGAGTGCGACGGCCGTCGGAATCGGTGATCCAGGAGGGCAGCCCCGCTCGGCCGCGGCGGTACACGTCGTCTGCAATCACCCGATCGAATGTACCAGGGAGTACAGGACGTGGCTCATCATCAATTTTCGAGCCGGGACCGTCAAGATTGCGTCAACACCCCTGTTCGACGCCACCGCCCGGCGCAAGACTGCTTCTCATGACACTTCTCGACATGCTTCCGTCTCTCGGTGCGGCATATGTTCCGCGGTGCGATCCAGCGCTCTGGCCCGCCGATACTCGCTGTGTGTGCGGGCGCATCACAGTCGACGGCCTCGCGCTGGAGGACCTGGCCGATGCGCAGGGCACTCCGGTGCGTTGGGGCCCGATCCTGGTGACGCGGGTGCGTTCGGTGATCGCCGGCGAGGTGGGCGTCGACGCCGAGTTCGGGGATCTACTGCAGGCAGTGGTGGTCAACCGGCATTCGGTGGGTGCGGTGATCAAGGTCGATGTGCACGGCCCGGGGCGCGGCTGCGTCGTTCCTGTGGAGTTGCCCGCAGACCTCCGAGCGGGTGATGTGCTGGCGTTGATCTGCAGCGGATAGCTCAGGTGCCCAGCGTGCGGTAGCGGCCGAATCGGTTCCGAACCCGGGTGGCGGCGTCGACGGTGGACAGCTCGCGTAGTTCGCGGGCAATGGCATCGGCGACTCGTACGGAGAATGCAGCCGGTTCGTCGGCGGCATCGGGGAGTTCGGGGACGATGGCGTCGACGATGTGCTCGCGCAGCAGATCGACCGAACGGATGCCCTGAGCCTCGGCCATATCCGATGCATGAGCGGTGTCGCGGTGCACGATGGCACTGGCACCCTCGGGTGGGAGCGGTGCAAGCCAGGCATTCTGGGCACACAGCACGCGGTCGGCGGGCAGCAGCGCGAGTGCTCCGCCGCCGGTGCCCTGGCCGAGGAGGACCGACACCGTCGGGGTGTTCACGGTGACCAGATCGGAGATCGAACGCGCGATCTCGGGCGCCAGGCCGCCCTCTTCGGCTTCCTTGGACAGTGCCGCCCCGAAGGTGTCGATCACCAGGACCAGCGGGATGCGCAGTTCCTCGGCCAAGCGCATGCCGCGTCGAGCCTCGCGCAGCGCCGCCGGTCCCATGGTTGCGGTGGCAGTACTGCTACTTCGATCGTTGCCGAACAGCACTACCGACACGCCCCGGATACGGCACAGCGACAACAGAATCGAGGTATCGGCCTCGCCCTGTCCGGTACCGCTCAGTGGAACTTGTTCGCCTGCAGCATGTTCGATGAGCTCTCTGATGCCGGGCCGGTCCGGACGGCGAGACGCCTGCACCGAATGCCAGGCGGACTGCTCGGGAATCACCGAGGGCCCCTCGTCGACGGAATCGGGCCACACGGTGGCGTCGACGATCACCCGAAGGGCCCGGATCAACAGGTGTCGTAGTTGGTCGACCGGCACCACACCGTCGATCACGCCGTGCTGGTACAGGTTCTCGGCGGTCTGCACTCCCTCGGGAAAGGGCTTGTCGTACAACGCCTGATAGACGCGGGGCCCGAGAAATCCGATCAGGGCTCCTGGTTCGGCGACGGTGAGGTGGGCCAACGACCCCCAGGACGCGAAGACCCCGCCCGTGGTCGGATTACGGAGGTACACCAGGTAAGGCAGGTGCGCCGCTTTGTGCGCGGTGACGGCGGCAGCGATCTTGACCATCTGCACGAAAGCCAGCGTTCCCTCTTGCATACGCGTGCCGCCGGAGGTGGGGGAGGCGATCAGCGGCAGCCTCTCGGCGGTGGCCCGTTCGATTGCGCGGGTGATGCGCTCGGCCGCCGCGACGCCGATCGAGCCGGCGAGGAAGGCGAACTCGCAGGCGATGATCACCACGCGTCGGCCCTCGACGGTGCCTTCGCCTGTCAGTACCGATTCGTCGACGCCGCTCTTCTCCCGAGCCTTGGCCAGGTCACGCCGATAGGAGTCGTCGGGATCGACGTCGACGGGCTCGGAGTCCCAGGACACGAACGATCCGCCGTCGAGAACGGAATCGAGAATCTCGGCGGCGGATGTTCGTGGGCTCATATCGGGGAGCCTACGCAGCGAACCCTAGCGAGAAAACGCTTCCTTCCACGAGACGGTCTTGCCGATTCGCAGGATGGATCGTTGGTAGATCTTGGCCGCGCCCATGGCCAGGATCGCCGTGGTGATGATCATCAGCACCGCCGAGCCGACGATCTGCATCGGCGAGGTCACGCCTGCCGCGATGCGCAGCGGCATCATGATCGCGGAGAACGGTGGTATCCAGCTCAATGTGTTCGCCAGGGTGCTCTCTGGATCGCTGACGGAGTAGAAGGCCGCGAAGAACATGGCCATGATCAGGATCAGCAGCGGCATGGTGGTCGAGTTGACGTCCTCCTGCCGCGAGACCATGGACCCGCCCGCTGCATAGAGCACTGCGAAGAAGGCGAAGCCCAGGATGAACCAGGCCAGCGTCGCGGCGAAGACGCTCACCGCTGCACCGGTGACGGTGAGCACTCCGGTGCCCAATCCTGCACCGACTCCGGCGATGCCGTACAGGGCAAGCTGCAGGATGCCGACTGCGCCGATGCCGAGAATCTTTCCCCACAGCAATTGCAGGGGGCGCACGGTGGACAGAAGCAACTCGACGACGCGCGAGGATTTTTCTTCGACGACGCCCATCGCGACGTACATGCCGAAACCGATGATCTGGGCATACAGCAGGAACACTGCCGACAGAGCCAACGCAGTTCGCTGACCGGACTCGGGGTCAGGGGGATCGATCGCGTCGACGGTGACCGTCGCGGATCTCGTTGCTGCTGCCAGCTCGCTGCGATCCACACCCTGTTGCGCCAGTGCGGTATTCGTGGCCTGTGTGGCGACGCTACCCTCGACGACGGCGCGCAAGGTGCCCGTCAGGTCGGACTCGGTGACGGCTGTGTAGGCACCGGCGGATCCGTCCGGGATCAACGCCACATCGAGATCCCCGGATTCGACGCCGCTGCGGGCGGCCGCCGCGTCGGCGATCTCACGGACCTCCACCGGAGACCCGACGGCGTCGCCGGTTGCCTCCAACACCGCCGCGATGGACTGGTCTCCGGCTACGCCGATCACCTCGCGTTCCTCGTCGCCGCTGCCGGAGAAGATCGAGTACGCGATGATTCCGCCGACGATGACGGCGAGAACGATGACATTGCTGATGACTAAGCTCTTCTTCATCACCTGAACGGTGAACTCGCGCTTGGCTATCAGTGAGACCGCGCTGAAGGAATTCAGTTGGGAGCTCATGCCACTACCGCCTCTCGGAACAACTCGCTCAGGGAAGGTTTCTGGACCGAGAACTCGTGGACCGGCCCGGTGGCGAGTGCGGCCCGTAGGATCTCTTGGTCATCGGCGCCGGGGGCGAGGCCGAGCACGGTGACGCCGTCGCTGTGCTCGAGGGTGTTGACTCCGGCGATGCCCGACGCCCATCCGGGTGCGGCGCCGGGTGCGTGCACGTGTAGTTGCGAATCCCCTGATCCGCGAAGCTCGTCGACGGTCCCGATGGCCTTCATCGAGCCTGCGGCGATGATGCCGACGCGATCGCACAGTCGTTGCACCAGATCGAGTTGGTGGCTCGAGAACACCACCGGCACTCCGGAGGCGGCCTTTTCGCGCAGTACTTCGCTCATCACGTCGACGGCGATGGGGTCGAGGCCGGAGAACGGCTCGTCCAACACGAGAACCGCGGGGTCGTGCACCAGGGCGGCCGCCAACTGCACGCGCTGCTGATTCCCCAGGCTCAGCGCGTCGACCGTGTCGTTCACTCGCTCGTCGATGCCGAGACGTTCGGTCCAGCGAATCACTGCTGCCTTGGCGTCCTTGGACGACAGGCCGTGCAACTCGGCCATGTACGCCAACTGCGGGCCGACCTTCATCTTCGGGTACAGGCCGCGCTCCTCGGGCATGTACCCGATGGTGCGGCGAACATCGAGGTCGACGGTCTTGCCGCCCAACAGAACCTGGCCCGAATCTGCCGACAGAACTCCGAGCGCGATACGCATCGTGGTGGTTTTACCTGCGCCGTTGCTGCCGACGAAGCCGAACAGCTCGCCGGGCCGGACGTCGAAACTCAGGTTGTCCAAGGCGATCTTGTCGCCGTATCTCTTCGAGACGGAATCGATCGTGAGGGTGCTCATGGTGCCCTTTCGGTCGCTACTTCGGGTCGAAATCTTCGGTGTCTTCGAGTTCGGGGTCCGGGGTGATCCACGCGAGAATGACGGCCGGGGTGCATCCGCCCGCCAGTAGCGCAACGAGCGTCCACAGACCTCCGGCATACGGCAGGTGCTCGTTGTCGTACGACGCGGACAGCCCGATCAGGACCAGAACTGCCACCGTCACCAGGAATTGAGTGACGGACAGGCCGATCGATCGTGCTTCGTTGCGCTGCTGCACTTCCCATTCGTCGAGTGCGCCCACCGGTGCGTCGCTGTGACGACGTGACACGGTCTGCAGGATCGTCCACGTGACGAGAAAGATCACGGTGGCCGGGACCCAGATGATCGGTGCCCACGGGGAGAACAGAGACCACACGGCGATCACCAACAGGGTGAGCAGGGAAGCCATCACCGAGACGGCGAGAATGCGGCGTCGGTGCTGCGTGCGCCAATTCGGAAGCCAGTGGCGGGTTTTCGCGTCGTTCTCCAGGAATCGACGCGTGCGATAGGCCTGATAGCGGGTGAGGATGTCTGCAGTGTCGGGCGTGGTCATCGATCCTTCTCCCTTCGGAAGAGTTCGGCCGAGAGTGGTCCGAGTTCGGTGCGTGAGAACACTGCTTCGATCGGTAGGTCGAAGACGTCGCAGATGCGCATCGCGAGATCGAGGCTCGGGTAGTGGTCACCTCGTTCGAGGGCGCCCACTGTCTGGGGGTTGACTTCGACGAGTTCGGCGAGTTGCGCGCGGCTCATCTTCCGTTCTGCCCGCAGAACACCCACCCTGTTGAAGATCGGGAGCGCGGTACCGCGCTTGACGGGGCTCATGACAATGAAGTGTTGTATAAACCCAACGATATGTCAACCATCGGCAATGGATCTGGTGATCCGTCTACGTGTCCGAACTCGTCCGGACCGAGGCGACGACGGCGCGCATGGTGGTCAGGAACTCGTCGATCGTCGCCCGCTGCTCGGGAGTGAAACGCTCGAGTTCGCGGACTGCTCGCCCGATGACGGGGCCGAAGAAGCTGGTACCGAGCTCCGATGCGTGCGCGGTGACGGCGAGCAGCACGCGCCTGCGATCGGATGGATCGGGTTCACGGACCACCAGATTTCGCTTGCTCATTCGATCCACGAGCGCTGTGACGGAGGCGGATTCGAGCCCGAGCTGGGTTCCCAGCCAGCCGGGTGTCGCGGGTGTGCCGGATCGATCGGCGTCGAGGAGGCAGATCAGTGCGCGGATGTCCGTCGGGTGGAGGTGGTGGCTCTGGGCGAATTGCGCGCCGAGAAGGTCGAGGTCGACGGTCAGCGCGCGTAGCTGGTGCACGGCGGCGGCGGGTTCGCTCATGTGCTGATCCCTCGGTAGGTGCTGGACGTGATCTCTCTCCATTGTCTATTATCTCGATCATCGAGAGAAATGAGGGCGAGCGTGACGCAGCTCGACGAGTTCTACGCCGCCTACGACAGGGTGCTGCAGAAGTGGCCCGTCGAGGTGGAGTCCATCGACATGAGCACCGCCCACGGAACGACCCGAGTCAACGCCTGCGGCTCAGCCGATCATCCGGCGCTGGTTCTGCTGCCGGGCGCCGGTGCCACGTCCACGGTCTGGTTCGCCAATGTCGCCGCTCTCGCCCGGCACTATCGGGTGTACGCCCTGGACCTGATGGGCGACGTGGGGCGAAGCGTGCCCGGCGAAACCTCCATCGGCTCGGTGGACGAGTTGCTGGACTGGCTCTCTACCGTTCTGGATGGTCTCGACCTGCCGACAGCAGCGATGTGCGGCCACTCCTACGGCGCGATGATCGCATTGGCATATTCACTGCGCAACGGCAGTCGCGTCGAGGCACTCACCCTGCTCGATCCCAACGGCTGCTTCGGCCCGATGAGTCCGCGGTACCTGCTCCACGCGATACCGATCCTGCTCTCTCCCAACGACACGAGGCAGCGGCGCTTCGTAGAATGGGAGACCGGCGGCCGCGAACTGGATTCGGATTGGCTCGACGTCCTGGCGCTCGGTGCGGCTCATTTCCCGAAATCGAAGACCATCGTCCCCAAGCGCCCGAAGCCCGCCGAATTCGAGAACTTCGGGGTCGACACCACCGTGTTGCTGGCAGGAAGAGGGAAAGTACACAACGCTGCCCGTATCGAGTCGGCAGTCCGGGCGGTCCTGGCCCGAGCGAGGACGGTGGTGCTCGAGAACGCCACGCATCACACGTTGCCGATGCTTCCCGCCGCCGAGGTGAACGAAATTCTGCTGAGCTGATGTGAATCGGGTGCAGCTGACCGCGCTCACCGCGGTCAGCTGCACCCGATTTCGATCACCGCGACTACTGTTCCGACAACTGTCCGTCCGCCATCGTCCAGTGCCTCGTGCTGCGGACCGTCTCGAGCATTCTGCGGTCGTGGGTGACCAGCAGAAGCGTTCCCTCGAAGTTCTCCATCGCCCGTTCGAGTTGCTCGATGGCAGGCAGGTCCAGGTGGTTGGTCGGCTCGTCGAGCACCAGCAGATTCACGCCTCGGGCCTGCAGCAAGGCCAGCGCCGCGCGGGTTCGCTCACCGGGAGAGAGCGACGCCGCGGGCCGCAGCGCGTCGTCGCCGCGCAGGCCGAACTTCGCCAGCAGGGTGCGCACTTCGGCGTCGGGCCAGTCGGGGACTGCCGCGCTCAGCGCATCGGATACCGTGCCGTCCCCGAGGAAATATGCCCGCGCCTGATCGATTTCACCGATGGCCACACCGGATCCCAGCGAGGCGCTGCCCTCGTCCGGGATCGACCTGCCCAGCAGTACCGAGAGCAAGGTCGTCTTACCGGAACCGTTCGGCCCGGTGACGAGAATCCGATCACCCCAGTCGATCTGCGTGGTCACCGGGCCGAACGTGAATCCCGATCGGCGCACGACCGCACCGCCCAGTACCGCGACGACGGCTCCGCTGCGAGGAGCGGCGGCGATCTCCATCCGCAGCTCCCACTCCTTGCGCGGCTCCTCCACCACTTCGAGGCGCTCGATGCGCCGTTGTGTCTGACGGGCTTTCGCAGCCTGCTTCTCGGTGGACTCGGCGCGGGTCTTACGGGCGATCTTGTCGTTGTCGGTGGCCTTGCGGCGCGCGTTGCGCACCCCCGATTCCATCCAGTTCCGCTGCATCTGCGCCCGAGACTCCAACGCGGACTTGGTGTCTGCAAACTCCTCGTACTTCTCCCGCGCATGCTGGCGGGCGATCTCCCGTTCCGCCAGATACGACTGGTAGCTGCCGTCGTACACATCGATGCGGCGCTGCGCGCGATCGAGCTCGACGACGCCCGTCACCGTCCGCGCGAGAAACTCGCGATCATGGCTGACCACGACCACCGCCGCTCGGGTCGCAACGACGAACTGCTCGAGTTGCTCGAGGCCCGCCAGATCGAGATCGTTGGTCGGTTCGTCGAGCAGCAGAATGTCGTAGCGCGCGAGCAGGATCGCGGCGAGCCCCGCCCGTGCGGCCTGCCCACCGGACAGCGCGGTCATCGGTGCAGATCCGTCGACATCCAGACCGAGATCGGCCAGCACTTTCGCCGTCCGCTCCGCCAGATCCGCACCGCCGAGCGCCAGCCACTTCTCCAGCGCCGGGGTGTAGAGGTCTTCGTCACTCGAACCGAGGGCCTCGGCAGCCGCGTTCATCACTGCCTCAGCCGCCGTAACTCCGGTCCGACGACCGAGAAAGTCCAGCACCGTCTCCCCGTCGATCCGCTCGGGCTCCTGGGCCAGATATCCCACCGTCGCATCCGGCGGACTGGTGTGGATCTCACCCTCGTGCTCGGCGGTGCCGACCCCGGCGAGCAGCGTCAACAGAGTCGACTTGCCGGCACCGTTCGCGCCGACCAGTCCGATCACGTCGCCCTCGGTCACCGTCAGGTCGAGACCGGAGAACAGGGTGCGGTCGCCGTGAAACGCGGCGAGTTCATCGATGCGGAGCGTTGCGGTCACACCGAAACACTAAGGCCAGGGAACAACAGCACCCCACCCACCGTTGGCATTCATATGACGTATTCAGCCGAGACCAGTACTGTTCCGACGATCGTGCTCAACGACGGCACCTCCATTCCGCAGCTCGGATTCGGTGTGTGGCAGGTTCCCGACGACGGTGCGCACGACGCCGTGGCCGAGGCTCTGAAGGTCGGATACCGCAGTATCGACACCGCCAAGGTGTACGAGAACGAGACCGGCACCGGCAAAGCGATCGCAGAATCCGGCATCGCCCGCGACGAGCTGTTCATCACCACCAAATTGTGGAACGACGATCAGGGGTACGACTCCACTCTGCAGGCATTCGACGCGAGCATGGACCGGCTCGGGCTCGAGTACCTCGACCTCTACCTGATCCACTGGCAGCAGCTCGATCGCGACAAGTACATCGACACCTTCAAGGCATTCCAGAAGTTGAAGGCCGACGGTCGGATCGGGTCCATCGGCGTCTCCAATTTCACCATCCCCACCCTCGAGAAGCTGATCGACGCCGTCGGCGAGGTGCCCTCGATCAACCAGGTCGAGCTGCATCCACGGCTGATCCAGGAGGAGTTGCGGGCGTTCCACACCTCGAAGGGCATCGCCACCGAGGCATGGAGCCCGCTGGGATCCGGCACCATCCTCGACGAGCCGCTGTTCGCGAAGATCGGTGACGCGCACGGTGTCACCCCGGCCCAGGTGATTCTGCGCTGGCACATCCAGCTCGGCAACGTGGTGATCCCCAAGTCGGTGACCCCGGCGCGCATCGCAAGCAACTTCGACGTGTTCGGCTTCGAGCTGAGCAACGACGAGATTCAGCAGATCAACGCCCTCGATTCCGCGGACGGCCGCACCGGCCCCGACCCGGACAAGTTCAGCAGCTGACAGTGGGGGGCCTAGGGTAGTACCCATGTCCGAACCGCTCGAAGGCAAGACCGTTGCCATCACCGCCGAGCGGCGAGCAGACGAATTGGCCACCATGCTCGAACGCCGCGGCGCGAACATCGTTCACGCCGCGGCGATTCAGGTTCTGCCGCTGATCGACGACTCGGAGCTCGAGTCCGCCACCGAGAGCATCATCGAGCATCCGCCGAAGATCGTGGTGATCAGTACCGGCATCGGTTTTCGCGGCTGGCTCGACGCCGCCGAAGAATGGGGAATCCGCGACAATTTCGTTGCTGCGCTGAGACGTTCGAGGATCATCGCGCGAGGACCGAAGGCGCGCGGGGCCATTCGCGGAGCCGGTTTGCGTGACGAGTGGTCACCGGCAACCGAGGCCTCGCAGGAGGTAGCGGATCACCTTGCCGCCGAGGGTGTCTCGAGCGTCGACATCGCAGTTCAGCTGCACGGTGTCATCACCGAATGGGAACCGACGATTCACCTGGGCGACGCGCTGACCGAACTGGGCGCACACGTGCGTCCGGTACCGGTGTACCGATGGATCCGTCCCGTCGATCAGACCCCGCTGATCGGTCTGTTGACGCAGATCATCGAGCGTCGCGTCGACGCGGTGACGTTCACCAGCGCCCCGGCCGTGGCTTCCCTGCTCTCGACCGCGAAGGACAACGGCCTGCTCGACGCTTTCCTCGACGCGCTGGCAGGCCCCGTCGCCGCGATCTGCGTCGGGCCGGTGACTTCGGCACCGTTGGACGCGTTGGGCGTGCCGACCTCGATGCCGAGCCGGGCGCGACTGGGCGCGCTGGCGAAGTTCGTGACCGAGCAGCTCGGCTAAGCCAAGGTCTCTAGCAGTTCGGTGACCGCGGCCCTGCCGGCTCGGTTGGCCCCGATGGTGCTCGCGGACGGTCCGTAACCGAGCAGGTGGACGCGATGGTTCGCGGCCACGCGGGTGGCGAGCCTGCCGTCCATGACTATTCCTCCGCCGTGCCCGCGCAGGCGCAGCGGAGCGAGGTGGTCGAGCGCGCTGCGAAAGCCGGTGGCCCACAGGATCACGTCGGCATGCTGACTCGAACCGTCCTCCCACACCACCGAATCTGCGGCGATCCTCGCGAACATCGGCCTGCGCTCGAGAGCGCCGCGCTCACGTGCGGCGGCCAGCGCGGGTGTCAGCAGCAGCCCGGTCACCGAGACCACCGAGCCCGGTGGCAGGCCCGCCCGCACCCGCTCCTCGACCATCGCGACAGCCCTGCGTCCGGCATCGTGATCGAACGCGCCCTCGCGGAACACCGGCGGTCGACGGGTCACCCAGGTGGTCGTCGTGACTCGGGAGATCTCGTCGAGCAATTGAACGGCAGAAATTCCGCCGCCCACCACCACGACGTGCTTGCCGGCGAACTCCTCGGCCGTCGTGAAGTCCTTGGTGTGCAGTTGCCTGCCGGTGAACGTCTCGGCCCCGTCGTAATGCGGAACGAACGGCTTCTCCCACGTTCCGGTCGCGTTGATCAAGCCCTCGGCCATCACGACGGTCTCGCCGGCCTCCACCCGGAAACGACGCTCGCGATCGCACACGACGGTCACCGTGACGGGGCGTCGGACCTGCAGTTCGAAGCGCTCTTCGTACTCGCGGTAGTAGCGGGGGACGGCGTCGGCGGCCGGAACGGCCTGAGCCTGCTGATCTCCGAGTGTCTCGGCGAAGGCCATACCCGGCAGGTCGTGCACGCCGTTGACCGTGCTCAGCGTCAACGACGGCCAGCGAAACTGCCACGCGCCGCCAGGTCCGGGTGAGCGGTCCAGCATCGAAAAGCCTGCACCTGCGGTCAGGCCGGCCCGGTGCAGGTGGTAGCCGGCGGAGAGCCCGGCCTGTCCCGCGCCGATCACGGCCACTCGAGTCTCGATCACGGATACCAGTAGATCAGCCTCGCTAGGTAAAAACCCGTACTGGTCGGTAACCTCTGGTGTCGTGATCGGACTCTCTCGTGACGGCGATGTCGTCACCCTGGAATTGCAGCGCCCGGATCGACGCAATGCGCTCAACAGCGAGTTGTGCGTTGCAGTGCGCCACGGCGTCGAACAAGCCGAGCGGGACGGGGCGCGGGTTCTCGTCATCACCGGGCAGGGAACCAGCTTCTGCGCGGGCGCGGATCTGACCGGGGACGCGTTCCCGGAGTCGTTCGGGGAGATCCTCGAGGAGATGCTCGCTGCGATCGAGTCCGTCTCGATCCCGGTGATCGCGGCGATCAACGGCCCGGCGGTGGGGGCAGGTACCCAGTTGGCCATCGCCTGCGATCTGCGGGTGGCCGCGCCGAGCAGTTTCTTCGAGATTCCCTCGACGCGTCTCGGTATCGCCGTGAGCAACTGGACCATCCGGCGGTTGGCGGCGCTGGCCGGGGGAGGTGTCGCGCGTACGGTCCTGATCGGCGGCGAGCGGGTGCATGCAGATCAGGCGTACACGTGCGGACTGGCCAACAAGCTCGGCGATGTCTCCGACGCGACCGAGTGGGCCCAGTCGATCACCGAGCTCGCTCCGCTGGCGTTGCGTCACCTCAAGCTCGTGTTCAACGACGATGGATCTCACGATGATCCGACGCCGCAGCAGGCCGCTGCCTTCGCGGCCGCGTGGACCAGCACGGACATGAGGGAAGCGCGAGCCGCGCGATCCGAGAAGCGCAAGCCGAAGTTCGTGGGCAGATGATCAACGGGACGCCCGACGCGGGCGATACCGCATGGCTGTTGGCCAGTACCGCGCTGGTGCTGCTGATGACGCCGGGGCTGGCGTTCTTCTACGGCGGCATGGTGCGCTCGAAGAGCGTGCTGAACATGATGATGATGAGCTTGTCGGCCATCGCGGTGGTGTGGCTGTTGTGGTTGGTGTTCGGATTTTCGATGGTGTTCGGCGACAACGTGATCGGTGGTTGGATCGGAAACCCGCTGCAGTACGCCGGTCTCGAGGGTCTGCTGGGTGGGGTGTACACCTCGGCTGGGGGAGCGGTATCGATTCCGTTGGTGGGAACAGTTCCGGCGCTGGTGTTCGCGGCATTCCAGGCGGGGTTCGCCATGGTGACGGTTGCCCTGATCTCCGGAGCCGTCGCAGACCGGATGAGGTTCGTTCCCTGGGTGGTGTTCGCAGCGCTGTGGTCCACGCTGGTGTATTTCCCGGTGGCGCATTGGGTGTTCTCGCTCGACGGGCTCACCAGTGAGTTCGGCGGTTGGATCGCCAACAGGCTCGGCGCGATCGACTTCGCAGGCGGTACCGCGGTGGAGATCAACGCCGGGGTTGCCGGGTTGGTACTTGCGCTGGTGGTCGGTAAGCGTCGGGGTTGGCCACGAGATCCCATGCGCCCGCACAACCTTCCGGCCGTCATGCTCGGTGCCGGTTTGCTGTGGTTCGGCTGGTTCGGTTTCAACGCCGGTTCTTCCCTTGCGGCCGACGGCGTGGCCGCGGTGGCCTTGGTGAACACGATGGGTGCCGGAGCGATGTCGATGGCGGCGTGGCTCGTCGTCGAAAAGCTACGGGACGGTCGTGCGACGTCGTTCGGTGCAGCCTCGGGTGTGGTGGCCGGATTGGTGGCCATCACGCCCTCGTGTGCAGCCGTGACCCCCATCGGTGCAGCCGCGATCGGCATCGTCGCCGGTGCGCTCTGTGCCCTGGCCATCGGTCTCAAATACCGCTTCGGTTACGACGATTCACTCGACGTCGTGGGTGTGCACCTCGTCGGCGGCGTCGTCGGCACGCTGATGATCGGGCTCGTCGCCAGCGCTCGGATGCCGGCCGGCGTCGACGGGCTGTTCTACGGCGGCGGCGTGCATCAGTTGTGGGTTCAGGCAGTGGCGGTAGTGGCGGTGTTCGCCTACTGCGCCGTGGTCACCGCCGCGATCGCGTTCGCGATCAAGGCGCTCATGGGAGTGCGCGCCGATGCGCAACACGAGGCGGACGGACTCGACGAACACGAGCACGCCGAGTCCGCGTACGACTTCGGCGTGAGCCACGGCGGCAGCAACAAGCCAGGGCTTTTCGGTAAGTAGGGACAAGGCGTACGCGCCCTTTACGAACCGATCGGTCGCTGAGAGTTGTTCTGTCCCTTTCGTGTTGATGCGAAAGATCGTTGTTCGGTTTCTCCCCGTTCGTTCATCTTCGGTTCGCCTCGCTCGCCTGTTGTGCCCATACCTTTTCGCTGCTCGGCATCGAGCGATGGACACGACGAAAGACTGAGGAACATGAAGCTGACTCGATTCGCGGCAACGTCCGCATTGGTCATTGCAGCGATGACGACCGCCATGGGCACCGCCTATGCCGATCCGGCACCGGCCATCGGCGCTCCGGTCGGTTGGAACGTCACCCAGGCGGGCAACCAGGTCCTGGTCGACACGGCCGCAGGATCACTGAGCAACGAGAACAACCACCTCGTCGTCCGCGACGCCAACGGCGTCATGGTCGATTCCGTACCGCTCGCCATTGCCGCAGACGGATTCTCGCACCCCGTCGCCGCCGTGATCGACGGAAACCACGCGACCCTGACCGCCGATGTCTCGCCTGCCGCGGCAACCCCGGTCTCCGCCACTGTTCCCGGACTTCAGCAGGTAGACCTGCCCGCTGCAGTGTCGGGCGTCAAGGACAACCTCAGCCTCTCCGCCACGGTAGGTGGATTCCTCGGTGCCGCAACTGGTCTGGTGACCGGATGCTTCCTCGGTGCCATCGCTGCCGGAACTGTCTCCGCGCCTGCGCTGCTGCTCTTCGGTGCCGCACCGGTTGCCGGATGCGTCGGCGGCGCACTGCTTCTCGGCTCGGGTGCATCACTTGCCGGTAGCACCATCGGTGGCCTCGGTGCTATCGCAGCCAACGCCGGACAGTTCATTCAGTTGCTCAACGCTCCTCCCGCCGTCAAGAAGTAGTTCTCTCGACCGCGCTGTGGCCCGCACCGAACACCGGTGCGGGCCACAGCTGTCTACCGGGCCAGGGCGAGGTCTCGCACGTGCGCCGCCCGGGCCGCCGCCGCCAGTTCGACGACGGCCTCCGCCACCTCGGTGGCGCGTTCGAGGATCACCATGTGTCCGGCCTGCGCCACGCGGACCAACCGGGCCTCGGGTAAGTGGGCGGCGATGGTTTCCGAATGCCGCATCGGCGTCATCAGGTCATCCGAGCCACACAGCACAAGTGCAGGAATCGAGGCCAGCACGGCCAAGCCGGCAATCTCGTCGAGGCCGCGAAACGCCTCGAGGAACGCGGCCATCGTCACGATGGAGGTGTCGCCGAGCATGGCCGTCGCCAACGTGATCACCCGAGGGCTGACCCTGCGAGATCCGTACCCCGCCGTTCTGACGATCGGTGCGCACACGCCGCGACTGAGCTTCTTGGCACCGGACATCAGTCGAGGGGCGCGTCGAACGGCGGCTCGAAACGCAGACACCGCCGGGTGCGCCAGGCAGTGTCCGAGCCCGTCGTCGGTGATTCCGCCTGCCGATGTGGCGATCAGACCGACGCCGATCAAGCGCGAGCCGATGGCATCGGGATTGTGGCGGGCATAGGACAGCGCCGTCATGCCACCCATCGAGTGTCCGATCACGACGAACGGTCCCGAGGGGACGACGGCGCGGATCACGTCGGCCAGGTCCTCGCCGAGCCGGTCGATGGTGTAGCTCTCGGGGGAGGCCGCGCTCGATTCCCCGTGCCCACGGTGGTCGTACATGACGATCCGAACGTCCTCGCCCCAGGTCTGCTCCAACTGCTGCCGCAGATCGGTCCACGACTGCATGCGCAGACAGTGCCCGTGCACGAACACCACGGTCAGAGGGGCATTCGGGTGCCCGAACTCGCGCACCGCCAGCGTGGTGCCATCGCAGGCGGCGACAGAACTGCGGCGTCCGACCTGATGACTCTGCTCGCTGGGGTACATGGCGCTCCGTAGGTGGCGGTGTCACATGTTGTTGCCCGATACGTCGCTGCGCCGACACGCCGTGTTACGTGGATCACATACGCCTGGATTGTGGTAACGGCAAGACCAAGCCGAACCGGAGACGGCACCGAATGACCCATGAGCGTTCAGGCGAGGGCGCGCGTTGCCAATGAAGGAGATCGGCCATGAGCAAGTGCGTGGACAGGCTCGAAGAGGTCGTGCCGCAGGCCGTCGCGGGAGACCGAGCCGCACTGGAACAAGTGCTCGTGCTGATTCAGCCACCGGTACGCCGCTACTGCGCGGCCCGGATCGGCAACCTCGACGTCGTCGCAGACGATGTGGTGCAGGACGTCTGCCTCGCTTTGGTGACCGCAATTCCGAAGTACCGCGACATGGGTAAGCCCTTCATGGCGTTCGTGTACGGAATCGCGGCGCACAAGTTGGCCGATGCAGGCCGTAGATCAACTCTGCGGCAAACGTTTTCGATCGACGACATGCCCGAGGAGCGGTCCTCGGATGCCGGCCCGGAGCAGCTCGCACTCGGAGACGAGCTGCGCACTCATACACAAGCGTTGCTGGACACCTTGCCGCCGAAGTACAGCAAGATCCTGCTGATGCGGGTGGTGTGGGGCATGACGGCACCGCAAACAGGTCGGGCGCTGGGAATGACCGCCGGTGCGGTGCGGGTGGCGCAGCATCGCGCCCTGAACATGCTTCGTGCCGAATTGGTGAACTTCTCGCTGTTGGACACCCGCGTCACCGCCTGAGGTTCTCCAGCAGCGGGCGTGTCGTATACAGGGAAAACAAGGTGCGGTCGGCTCCCGAGACGAATGTCCGAAACGCCCGATAGAGTAACCGCAGCTACATATACGTAAGACACGTAGGCAACGTTGCGGTTCTACGTTACTGATCCATGACCGCCGTACAGCCAGCGCCGACAGACACCGCGCTCAAAGAGACGCTCGAGGACTACACGCTGCGTTTCGCGCCGCGTAGCTACCGTAAATGGGGAACCGGTGTTGTCGCGACGTCCGCGCTCGGCGGCATCGCGTACCTCGCGGACTTCGCCATCGGTGCCAATATCGGAATCTCCTACGGAACCGGCAACGCACTGTGGGGCATCCTGGTGTTCGCCGTCGTGATCTTCCTGACCGGGCTCCCGCTCGCATACTATGCCGCGCGCTACAACATCGACCTCGACTTGATCACGCGCGGAAGCGGATTCGGCTACTACGGATCGGTGGTCACCAACGTCATCTTCGCGACGTTCACGTTCATCTTCTTCGCGCTCGAAGGTTCGATCATGGCGCAGGGGCTCGAACTGGGTCTGAGCATTCCGCTGCCCATCGGGTACGCGGTCTCGACCCTCATGGTGATCCCGTTGGTCATCTACGGCATGAAAGCTCTTGCCAAGCTCCAGGTCTGGACGACGCCCCTGTGGTTGGTGCTGATGGTGCTGCCGTTCGTCTATCTCGTGGTCAGCAATCCGGATTCGGTCGGGGCCTTCTTCGCATTCGGCGGCCAGGACGGCGCCGACGGCACAGGCGTCAACGTCGGTTCGGCGTTGCTCGCAGCAGGTGTGTGTCTTTCGCTCATCGCGCAGATCGCCGAGCAGATCGACTACCTACGGTTCATGCCGCCCAAAACACCCGAGAACTCCCGGCGCTGGTGGACGGCAGTGCTTCTCGCAGGCCCTGGCTGGGTCATCTTCGGTGCACTCAAGCAGGTCGTCGGCCTGTTCCTCGCGGTGTACCTGATCGCCAACGTCGTCGACGGCTCCACCATCGCCAACGAGCCGGTGCACCAGTTCCTGGAGATCTACGAGAACTTCATGCCCGGCTGGCTGGCGATGACGCTCGCGGTGATCCTGGTGGTCATCAGTCAGATCAAGATCAACGTCACCAATGCCTACTCCGGATCGCTGGCATGGACCAACTCCTATACCCGCATCACCAAGACCTACCCGGGGCGCATGGTGTTCGTGCTGTTCAACCTCGCGATCGCACTGATCTTGATGGAAGCCGACATGTTCAGTTTCCTGAACGACATTCTCGGCTTCTACGCCAACTGCGGGATCGCCTGGATCGCGGTGGTGGCCTCGGACATCGTGTTCAACAAGTACATCCTGAAGCTCTCACCCAAGGTGCCCGAGTTCCGCCGCGGCATGCTCTACAACATCAACCCGGTCGGGTTCGGTGCCATGGCGACCTCTGCCATCGTGTCGATCCTGGTGTTCTTCGGAGCCTTCGGATCGACCATCAAACCGTACTCGCCGATCGTGGCTCTGCTTCTCGCACTGGTACTTCCGCCCATTCTGGCGATCGCAACCAAGGGAAAGTACTACCTGCGGCGCACCGACGACGGCATCGATATTCCGATGTTCGACGAGTACGGCAACCCCACCGACGCCACCCTGCTGTGCCACGTCAGTGGAATGGAATTCGAACGACCCGACATGATCGCCTCGAACGTGCCGGGGCCCAACGGAGAGAAGCAGTACATCAGTTCGCTGTCGCTGAGTACCGACAAGACGGGGGAGCACATCCTCCCGCCGCAGTGACCCGTCGTGCGCCTTTTGCGTACCTATATG